>JAFYYN010000153.1 GCA_017557525.1 Lachnospiraceae bacterium | reverse complement strand
GTTAGGGCATGACGGGGAAACCTGCATGCTCACTAATCCGATGATTTCGCAAGTCATAAGCCACAGCTAATAATGCTTACTTCACTTCCAGATTAGTGTTATGATATCGTGGCTTTTTTTGTTGAGTTGGGATTAGATTATAATCGGTGTTTTATTAGCGTAAAAGTTAGTAAAAACCAGTAAAACCCGGTAAAACCAGTAGATTATTAACAAATGTATAAACACATGCGATATGGTACAAAATATGGAAAAAGTATTTAAAGATTATCTGTTTTCAAAGCACATACTAGTAAGCGAAGTAGGTTCGGATGCAAATGCATTTGAAACTCTTTTTACTATTGCAAATATGTTCAATATCCGTATAAAAGAGGGTCAGGCTCTTGCAGAAAGAGAGATGATAGAGTACATATCATCCATGATAGGAGTTAATGTGCCTGAGCCTTTTTATAAAGGTTTCCCGGAAAGTGTAAGAAAGCTTTCAAGAGATAAGCTTCTTTTTGATCAGCTGATGCATTATGTGACAACCTATGGCTTAGGTGATTTTTCAGAGGCAGGTCATTCCCTGTTTGAAGAGCAGCTCGAAAGGTCCGCATTTAAAGAGAATGCCGAGATCAAGGATTTTATTATTTTGTCAGTAAATGATGCAAATAATAAGTTAAAGGAATTTGTTGATGACATCTTCTTAAGCTCCCGACCTCTTAATGATGTGCAATATGGGATGGTAAAGGCTTATGTAACTAAGTTTAAGTATTATCCCGCGAAATGCGTCTCTAAAAATCTGGCGATAAGGCTTTGCGGTGACTGCAAAGATATTGGCTTTGCATTTTATCTTAAATTATCAGATGTATTAAAGATAGTTGAGGATTTAAATTACAGGGTTTACGAGAAAACAGATATTCGTAATCTTAGTTTAAAAAATCAGGACAGAAAATTTATTTCTGCAGTACTTGACTATATGTTCTTTGCAAGTCAGGAACATGACAGATTGCAGATTGAATCAAAGTATGACATTATTAACTGCTACGAAAGAAAGGCCCTTTGGAGCGGTTTGCTTCATCATATACATTACAAGCCCCAAAACAGATATGCTATGGATTTTGTACATAAAATGAGGGGCTGGGAAAATCACTCTGTTTACTCTGACTTTGAAAAAGCTATGGCAGCCGGTAATATCATGGATGCAGTCAGAGTGCTGGTAAAGGGAAAAGGCTCAGGTGCATTGCTGCGTAATCTCGATTATGTGATAAGCAGATGTAATACCGATGAGGAAATTGAGGAAGTGTTGGATAATCTTTCCTCGACCAATATCATGATTTTGATACAGCTTTTGATCAGATATTCATCGGATAACGAGATCAAAACAAACCGTACCTTTACTTTCACCAAATTTGAAAAGCTTAAAGTTCATACAGAAGATAATAAAGAGTTTGCACGCAGAAAGACATTCCTGACTCACGGTCAGACAAAAACATTAAGACTCTTTATAGAAAATCAGCTTAAAAAGGTCCTTAAAAACCGCCTGGGTAAGGTTTATATCGATCCCAATATGAAAAACTATGCATTGCCTGTACAGGAAACAACGTCCTCAGGTGGACTTGGCATACTTGCAAAAGGTACCAGGCTGCACATTGATGATTTTAAGAAAATACGTGCATTTACATACTGGGAAAAGGTAGATGATATCGATCTGTCATGCTTTGGTTTCACCGATTACGGAAAGAGGATTGAATTTTCATGGCGTACTATGGCCTCAAATCAGTCTGATGCAATAGTCTATTCCGGTGACCAGACAAGTGGTTATAATGGCGGATCAGAGTACTTTGATATAAATCTCGAAGAATTTAAGAAAATGTATCCCGATGTGAAATATGTTATTTTCTGCAATAATGTATATTCGCCTGTAAAGTTTTGTGACTGTTTCTGCAAGGCAGGGTATATGTTAAGAGATATAAAAGACACGGGAAAAGTTTTTGAACCTAAAACAGTAGCATCGTCATATATCATTAATTCTGACAGTACATTTGCATATCTGTTTGGCCTTGACCTCGAAAACAATAATTTTGTTTGGCTTAATATGAACAGAAACAGCTATGGGGCAGTTGCAGGAGACTCATCACTTGCATTTCTGCTTGACTACTTCAATGTAACAGATGTTATAAATGTATACAGTTTTTTCGAGATGATGGCATCGGAGCTCGTTGATAACCCCGCGGATGCAGATGTAGTTATATCGGATAGTGTTAGCGAATCAGATATAAAGGAAGAATGTAAGCTCATTAGGAGTTATGACTTCGAGAAGATGACAGCATACATGGGTTAACAGCATTTCTGACTGATGAGATGAAAACCCATAAGAATATGAATGTAAAAGAAAAAAATCTATAAAAAATGAATAAAAATACTTGACAAATGAATATTTATTAGTATAATGGTGTATATTATTCAATAATTACATAATGGGTTGAAATATTTTTAGCCGTATAACATTATGAATATTGTTGCAATAATATACATTTTTTTGAGAGGCTAGGTAAGTATTATGAAGAAAATTTTCATTGATGGTGCAGAAGGCACAACAGGACTTAAGATTTTTGAGAGATTTAAGGACAGAACTGATATAGAGATATTAAAGATAGACAGCGCACTTAGAAAAGACGAAAATGAGATCAAAAAGTTTATAAATGCATCGGATATTACATTCCTTTGTCTGCCTGACGCAGCTGCTATAGATGCTGTAAAGCTTGTTGAGAATCCGGATACAGTTATCATTGATACTTCAACAGCACACAGGACCGCAGAGGGCTGGGCATATGGTTTTCCGGAGCTTAATGCTGAACAGAAAAGTGTTATAGCTAATTCCAAAAGGATAGCTAACCCCGGATGTTATGCTACAGGCTTCATAAGCCTTGTTTATCCGCTAGTAAAGGCAGGCCTGCTGCCTAAAGATTATCCTGTTTCATGCTTTGCAGTATCCGGTTACTCAGGTGGTGGTAAAAAGCTTATAGCTCAGTATGAGGACCCCGAGAGAGAGAAGAAATTTGGTGCTGCAAGGATGTACGCTTGGGGTCAGACACATAAGCACTTAAAGGAAATGAAGGCTATCTGCGGCATTGACAGAGATCCGCTTTTCTCACCACTGACAACAGATTATTTCAGCGGCATGGTAGTTCAGCTTCCTCTGTTTACAGATCTTTTAACTAAAAAGGCTTCCTTAGAGGATGTAAGAAACATCTATGCTGAGCATTATAAGGGTAAACAGTTTATAAAGGTAATGCCTATCGGTGCTGAGGTAGAAAAAGGAAATGTAATTTTCTCAGATGAGATGTCAGGCAGAGATGACCTTGCAATCTATGTTACCGGAAACGAAGACAGGATAGTTGTTGCCAGTAGCTTTGACAACCTTGGCAAGGGTGCTTCAGGTGCCGCAATCCAGAACATGAACATAGTAATGGGCATTGACGAAGCTACAGGATTAGTGATATAATATATTATTAGTGCTTTCAACCAGTATTCACTTATGGATTTGTAATTTAGAAAGAAGGAAGACTATGCAAAATACAAATGGCGGAGTTACCGCAGCAAAAGGATTTAAGGCTGCTTGTTGTGCAGCAGAGATAAAATATAAAAACCGTACAGATATGGCTATGGTTTATTCGGATGTTCCCTGTGAATGTGCAGGTACCTTTACAAGCAATGTAGTAAAGGCTGCATGCGTACAGTGGGATCAGAAGATTGTCTATTCTGGAAAGCCCATGCAGGCAGTTGTATGTAACTCAGGTATTGCAAATGCATGTACCGGTCAGGAGGGCTGGGATGCCTGCGAAAGCACTGCAAAGGCAGTTGAGGCTGAGCTTGATGTTGACTTTGAAACAGTAGCAGTTGCATCCACAGGTGTTATCGGTATGCAGCTCCCTGTAGAAAAGCTGGTTAATGGTGTTTCTGCTATGAGCAAGACTTTGTCAGACAGCATTGAAGCAGGTACAGCAGCTTCAAAGGCAATCATGACCACTGATACAATCAATAAAGAAATCGCTGTTACATTTGATATAGCCGGAAAGACAGTTACATTGGGTGGTATGAGCAAGGGCTCGGGTATGATCCATCCCAATATGTGCACAATGCTCGGATTCCTTACAACAGATTTAAATATTGATAAAAAGCTCCTTCAGGAAGCATTAAGCGATGTAGTAAAAGACACCTTCAACATGATCACGGTTGACGGCGATACATCCACTAATGATACACTGCTCATCATGGCTAACGGCCTTGCAGAGAATACAAAGATTACAGAAAAAGGAGAAGCTTATAACGAGTTTTACGACGCACTTTTCTATGTATGCAGATTCTTAGCGAGAACTATGGCTGGAGATGGAGAAGGAGCAACAAAACTTTTCGAAGCTAAGGTTATAAATGCAAAGTCCAAGGATGATGCGAGAACTCTTTCAAGAGCTATCGTAGGTTCAAACCTTTCAAAAGCAGCTATCTACGGATGTGATGCAAACTTCGGAAGATTCCTTTGTGCTATGGGTTACTCGGGTGCACAGTTTGACCAGAATGATGTTGAGCTTTTCTTTGAAAGCGATGCCGGTAGGATGCAGGTATTTGACCACGGCACACCTTTAACATTTGACGAGGAGCAGGCAAAGAGGATCTTAGCAGCTAACGAAGTTACAGTATTCGTTGATATGCACGAAG
>JAFYYN010000152.1 GCA_017557525.1 Lachnospiraceae bacterium | reverse complement strand
TTGGGAATGCGGGTAGGAATAATGTTTCTTTGCAGGAGCATCCTGAGGGATGCGGTAGTATTTACCGGTGCCTGCGGATGCAAGGCTGCCTTGTTTGCGCAGGGTGACAAGCATCCAGTTGATGGAGGCTTCGGTGCAGTCAGGGTATATGGAGTGGACTGTTTCGCGGAATGTATTTTTATTGAAAACCTCTCCGGTGGGGAGGTGCGGTAGTACGGTGGCTGCATTCATGGTAGGGATCACCTCGTGTTTGTAAATTCTATAATTCGGCAAAAAAATGAGAAAGTGCCGATTTATAGTTTTTATTATAGCGGATGAGGAGATAAAGTCAACTATAATTCGGCAAAAAACATAAAAGGTGACATAATATAGTTCTGAGAACTTTTGATTAGTGATGAACAAAAGAAACAGGGGAAATATCCGATAGAATAATAAGGTGTTGAATATGCAAAAAAATGTAAAGAAATTTTTGTTGTGGCCGCACATTTTACTAGGAATGAGACGGTTTATTCTGTGGTGTATGGTAACGGTGTGATGAAAGAGACAGACTCTTTTACGGCGGATGAAGCCGAGTTCCTGTATGCGGATGCAGATGATTTTGCTTCAGCCGTTGAAAACGGTAAGGTTGTTGTGGAGCTTAAGGCTACCAAGATGATTGATATCGGAAGGAAATTAGGTAGAAGAGGATGGGACGGTTAAGGTGATTATGCAGAAGTTAGCCGATGAGGCTGAGCATGATCTGAGCAGGATGACCGTTATTTCCGATGATGGGAGCTATTATGCGTTCGTGAAGTATAATGTAAATTGGCAGAATCTGTGTGCGCTGTATAGGTATGATGGCAGTGAGGGTAAATTTACTGAAGTTTGCCGGTGGGATAATGTGGGGTTGACGGGGATTGCGTTAGATTAAGAAGTATTCGTCTTGTCTTTGAAACATATATTTATAGCCATTAAGGATTACGGTTCCCAAAACAGAATATATTCCGCCAGTGCTTTTGACAGAAGAGGATTATGAAGAAGAATAAATTTCATATGTTTACTGTAGGTGACGGCTGTGCTAAGCTGTCTCTCACGAAAAGGCTCTCTATTCGGGTTTTGATTACTCGGGTATGGGAGCCTTTCTTTATGCCTTTTTGCACAGCCGTGGGTCCCTGCAGTCAACTTATGAGTAAAGATTGGAGAGGGTTTTAACTTTTGGTCCAGTGGACCAAAAGTGGACCAAGATGGTTTTAGGGAAGGATACCCTAAAGCGGGCGACATAGGAGCACGGAGTATTTTGCGTAAAGTGGTTGTAACTTTAGGCGTATCCTGTTAATCACTCTATAGGATGACCCACCAAAGAAAGACCAAAATGACCGAAGGGTGGCAAGCATTGATTTTACTGGAACCAAGACTTGGCGAAGTAGAAAAGAAAGCGATTTATGTGAAGTGACAAAAAAGGACTCGCCAACACATAGCGGATATGAAAAAGCCAATTAGTGGCGGAAGGTTAGCAGGCTGAAATGCCTGTTTTTTTATTGCCCATTTAGTAATGAGGATAATTCCAACCCAAATGTAATTTAGAAGATTACACGAAGGGAGGAAGGATTCATGGGTACGAAGAAAACAATTTTACATCCTTTGGATACCTACATAGATCTGTATTCATATCTATCCAAGGGACAACACACAGAAACAGATACAAAAAAGTATCTGGAAAATAATGGCCGAAGCAATACAAATGCCCGTAAGTGCGTGGCATCCGCAAGAGATGGTGAAATGCCCTTTATCACTGTGGAAGACGGAAAGGTCAGTTTAGATTTAAAAGCCTTATCTAAGGAATTAGAAGGAGTCTGTGCTGAGTTAAATCTTACGGCGGATATTTCTGAAAAGAAAAGGAAACCTGAAGATGATATCCCGACCGTTACCACGGGAAAATCACAAAGCTTTGAATCAATGCGAAAAGACAAGAATGCTGCGGTTGCCGAGACCAAAAAACTGAAAGATGAACTGGCAGCAAAAGATGAAGAAATTGCGGAATTGAAAAAGAATGTATCGGAAAGGATATGTGCATCCATTTTGTCAGACATGGATAAGAAGATCTTGATCCCTGCATCTGTAGTATCCGAACCTGCCGAGGCTCTTGCAAAGGATTTCTTTAAGGATAGCCCAGGTGCAGATATCGACTTTGTAAAGTACGCATCCAAATCAAAGGAAGCGACGGAAGTTGATAGCCCATATGAGAGGAAAGTCGAACCTGAGAAGGCGCTTACCGTTCGAAATGTCATACGGCGTGTGTGCAGTCAGTTCAAGGACGGAAGGGTATTTAAAAGCATTCTTAGCAGGCAGGAACCCAAACTGGCCGTTGAAAGTCAGAAGGATATCGAGAGGCAGAGGGCAATTCGTCTGTTACTTGAAAACAACGAGATGGATAACCAGACGAAGCTTACCACCTATGCGTTGTGGTATTTCCGTGGAGATCCTGAGATGGAGGCGTTGCTTTCCTATGCGGGGGATTACTGTATTTATGCAAATTATCTGATTCAGCTTTTGGAACAACCCAAGGAGTATCAGAATTACAGAACCATCCATACATTTTTAAAACAGGCATTATCGGCAAGTGAAGCACATATCAAGAAACAGACCGTAAGGGAACTGTTATGTGGAGATTGGCAGGCGGTGGCGAACTATTGTGGAAAACCTTGTCATTTCAGATTAGTGCCTGTGGAAGAGATACAGACATTTAAGGAATTGCTTTTAAAAAATGATCAGACAGGAGCTGCCTGTGAAGCTTGCAAGATGTTAAAGACCACTTTTGGTCCAGTGGACCAGAAGTTGAATGGAAACCATATTGCGGATGAAAAACCGCAGATTGAATCGCCAGGATTTTTGCAGGAGGCGTATGGCGATGTGGAT
>JAFYYN010000151.1 GCA_017557525.1 Lachnospiraceae bacterium | reverse complement strand
TTGTTACTGTCAAGTAAACGTTGGCATTTTTTCTTTAGTAAGTTTATACCCCTATTATACCGAGAAGTGTCCTGCGTGTGATCCCTGAACAGTTATCCAGTTTTCTTAGATGCCCTGCCATCGGATATCGATAGCCTTTTCCATCTTTTTTGGGCGCTGATGCCGCAGACATTACTTTCTCTTTTATCTGTTCCGCTTTCGCAGGTTCAAATCCCCGGCATTTTAGTTTCTGTGTCACTTCATCCAGTCGTCCGCTGCATTTCTTTGCCAGGATCTTTGCCAGATGGTTCCCGCCTTTTATACTCCAGCTTGTATGGTTGTGCTTCATCCGCCTTGCTATCGTGCTCCATATATGGTTTTCCATAGTCCCCATGTTGCGATATACCAGACCTCTCGGATGTTCTGGGAGCACAATCCCTTTCTCTTTGTACGAAAGCAGTCCTTCCCTGTTGTTCATGAAGTAAGTTATAAGCCGTTCCGCTTTTTCTATCTCTTTATCATCTGAAAGACTGTCCTTATACATTTTCAGGTAATCAAACATCCCTTCTATGTCTTTAGCATTCAGCATCTGCATTACTTCCCTGACCGCCTTGGGATATGGGATATTTTCCTTTACCGCCTTGTTCCTGTGAAAAGGATCCAGTTGAAATACCGTATCCGTATCACAGATATTCTTTATCCACTCAGAACCGTCTGCGTTCATAAGGCGTATTTCTATCTCGTCCGTATTATACTTCTCAGCTATGGCCGCTTCCCTGAATTCCTGAAATTCTTTCGATCTTGCAAACCCTGCCACTACTACTTTATTATCCAGTGCGAACCTCTCCCTGCCCTGGTCCTTCCACCCGTCGTATGCCAGGCCTACCTTTATCTCAGCTGCTTCCTGTTCTTCTCTCTGAAGCTTTACATATACGCCGTCTGTTTCTTCAAATAGAACTGGTGTCTCGGTTTTTCCACGCACATGGCCGGCTTTATGGGCTGTCACAAGTTCTTTCTCATCCTCACATACCTTTTCGCCAAGGCTCTGTATCACGTTCCATACACCCATGGCGCTTATGGTCTGACCTGTTGTTTCTGATATCGCTCTGGCTACTTCACGGTATGACGACTCGGTTATCATCGACACCATATGTTCTGCCATGTTCTGTGATATCAGTCCTACACCGGGTATCTTTAGCTGTTCATCCAGCAGAAATACGAACTCTTTTTTACCATTTTCCCTTGTGACTTCATAGATCCTTCTTGAGTATGTCACTTCACCATAGACTGTTTTTAGTGTGGTGGTCTTTTTGCCTTTATTGCGGTATGCCGATCTGTCCCGTTCCTTCATCAGGAGCTCATCATATCCTTCAAGAAACTCTTTAGTCATGTTTTGGCCTGATTCACATATTTTTTTATAAATAATCTTCTCTAAGTCCTTGAAAGTTATGTAGTTTTCGTTTAAAATATTTTCCATCATACAGCTCCTTTACTATTTTTTCGCCAAACTAATACTAAAGAATTTCTGTATGATTGGGAAGGGGTTTTCCCCTTCTTTTTTAATTTTTTATTTAATCATTATGCCAACGATAATTATACACTAAGC
>JAFYYN010000150.1 GCA_017557525.1 Lachnospiraceae bacterium | reverse complement strand
GGGAAATCCTAAAAACACCTTTGGAGTTTTGCAGGGACTCATACCCTTCTAATATGTACTTCATATAAAACCTCCTTCTGCTGTGTACTCTTCACAGCAATAAATATAGATAAATAATTAAACGAAAATGAGGTTGTTTTCTTTAATATAATATATTATATTTATTTTATTATATATACAATATAGTGCAATAGTTTATTTATATGTTTTTCTGTAAAAAGGAGAGAAGATATGGCACAGCAGAGTAGTGATACCAAAGAAAACAAGAAAAAAAGACTTGATCTTCTTGACAGGATAAATGATATCCTTGAAAGCACAGCCCCATATTATGAGATTCTTCAGTTTGGTTTCATTTTTATATTTTTGTTTTATATTATATATCCAAGACCTATCAATCTCATATTTTTCATAATTACCGTTTTTCTTATGATGTTTGCTTACCTCTTTCAGAAGGACTATGTAAAGAGTTCTATAACGGCATGGAGAGTATTTATCGCCTCCATCTCCCTTGCAGCTCTCGGACTTCCCCTTATCCTGTGCAAATATATTGAACTGAGGTTTTCGATAAATATTCCCGTTCCTATAAAAATCATGTTTTCGGTAATCGTATTCCTCGCCCTTCTTATATATCTCTATTCAGACATCAACTCCAAATATGCTTTTATGGAAGAAATAAACCTGAAGGATATCCTTATAAGCGATTCTCTCGATGACAACCATGACGTAGTTCTCTGTAAGGATAAAGAGACAGGAAAGGATGTTATATGGAAGAAGATGGATAGATTTCTGCATATGCTTGTCCTCGGTCCCACCGGATGCGGCAAGACCTCTCAGATAATCATTCCTCTCCTTATACAGGATATTAAGGCGGGACACGGGGTAATTGTTCTCGAACCAAAGGTTGACCTTGCTCTTTTTGCTTATGCAATAAGTAAGCTCTTCGGAGTACCGAGTATTTATTTCAACCCTCTTGATCCCGACTGTCCGAGATATAATCCTCTTGACGGTCCCGAAGACGATGTGGTTGAAAATATGTGTACCATATTTGAAATGCTTTCAAACGATTCGCTTACATATTATAAGAATATCGCTAATAACCTTTTAAGGAACTCTATAAAAATGATAAAAAGACTTGAAAAGGCTAACGAAGGCGGTCCCACGCCCCGTCCCGCAACCCTCCTCACTTTAAACGAGGTGATCCAAAATACGGGAGGAAGAGGGCGTAATATAGTTAAGGAGTTTACTGAAATTCCCGCATGGAATGACGAGATAAAAAAAGAAAATGCAGATATAGCAGCATGGTTTAATACAAAATATTACAATGAAAAGGATAATCAATGGATCAATTCGGGTGGTGTAAGAGATCAGCTCTCTAATCTAATCAATAACCGGTACCTAAGAAAAGTATTAAATCCGCCTAATGGTAAATCAGACATCAATTTTCAAGATATTGTCGAAAATGAGGGACGCATCTTTATTACTACCAATCAGGGTAAGCTTAAAAACTTAAATAAGTACCTCGGATATTTCCTTATGTTCTCCATACAAGCAGCAATACTTGGAAGAGAAGGTAACGAGAAAACAAGAAAGCCGTGTTACTGGTATCTTGACGAGTTTCAGACCTATGCTAATACAGGACTTTCTATAATACTTCAGCAGGGACGTTCCTACAGAGTATCCCTTCTTCTTGCAACTCAGTCACGTAACGCTATAAAAATGGATCTGGGAAATGCGGGTGATGCATTTCTTTCGGTCATCAATACCAATGCCCGAAGCCAGGTTCTGTTTCCCGGCCTTGACCTTGATGATGCAAAATACTATTCACAGCTTTTCGGAAAAGAAAAAGTTAAGGAATATAGAAAAGGGGAATCCCACGGTGCAAGCATATTCAGCAGCATAGAAGCAACAGTTTCCACTTCTGAGTCAGAAGTTGATAAAGAAAGATTTTCTGAGACGGATTTAAGGGAAAAGGTATTTAAGGAAGTCACGGTATGCAGAGTGTATAAAAACAGCGTAACAAAAGCTATTCACGGTAAAGTTGACTTCATAGACAAGGAAATGAAAGATGAACTTGATGAGATACAGGAAGTATACACAGTAGAACAGTTAACCAAGAGAAGGGAAGAAGAGGAAGCAATAGAAAGACTTGAGAGACAGAAATATAAGGATTATCAGATGAAAAAAGCAGGCGGCCCTGTTATAGGCACAGAACAAGGTGGTGGCGAAGGTTCCATTTCCATAGGAGACAACGACACCGGCTGGGGCTATCAGGATGAAGATAAGAGTCAAAAACGCAAATCAGAACCTCGGGTTTCAGATTCATATGGCAAAAATGATTCAGAAGAAAATGAGGATGATACCCCCGACAATCACAGAACCCTTGAAATGGAAGATGATAACGGTATAATCTTCGGATAATTTTATCTTGCGTTTGTATCAAGTAAACATTATATTATTTTCTCCTTTACACGTATTTTTAAATATAGTATATTATAAATAGATTTTATTAAATATAATATATTATATTTAAAATTCATGCGTAATAAGGAGAAACTGTAGTATGATAGTATCATTTTTAACCGAGCAGGGTGGTGTTGGAAAGACATCCCTTGTATTCAATCTCGGGTGGTATCTTGCCACTCAGGGTAAAAAGGTACTTTTAGTAGACCTCGATCCACAGGGCGGAAACCTTTCCCGTCTCCTCGGAGTCTCTGATCTGGATGAAAGACCGGGAGTAGTGGATATAATAAGAGAGCCTGACAAGTATAATTTTACCAACACAGTCATTAAAGTGAATGACTATCTTTCCTTTGTACCAGCCAACGAATACGCAAGGGAAATTCCGGATGTGTATAAGAGCAAGGGAGAGGATGAGAAATGTTTAAAAACAATGCTCGATAAAGTAAAGAGAAAGTACGACTTTATTTTTATTGATACCTCCCCAGCCCCTTCAGATGCACATATCTTATCCCTTGTCGCATCAGACAGCCTTATTATTCCGCTTCTGCCGGACGTTAAATCAATAGACGCAACACAGAACGTCATTGACACCTATGAAGCAGTTAAACAGGCATATAATAAGAAACTAGAGATACTTGGTCTTGTATATAACTTTTATGATAACAGGCCTAATATATCAAGAGTAGTACAGGAAGCTCTTGCTGTATCCTATAATAAGAAAAAGATAAGATTTACCGAAACAAAGATACCGAGAAACGTATCCCTCACTAATGCCTGGGCAGTTAAGACGGGTGTTACAGAAAGTTACCCGAGAAGCAAAGGAGCCCAGAGTTATATAGAACTTTCAAAGGAACTGTTTGGAATATAATAGGAGAATGAACAATGAAGAATATAAATAAACTAAGAGAAGCTGTTAGTACACACACAGATAAAAGGGAAGAGCCACAGAAGACCGAAAAGAAGAAAAGGACTCCGCGCCTTATGCCTGCCTTTGATGAAGACGAGGAATTTACAGGCCTTTTTGATCTAAATGATGAAAATGTTTCAGTAGCCACGGTAAAGACAAGATTCAGCTCACCTACAGGAGATATGGGTGGTGGTAATAAAACCGTATATTTCAGAAAGTCCGAATTAGAGCATATGGAAAAGCTCATGAAAAAATATAATATGTCAATGTCAAGACTTCTAAGGACACTTGTTATAAACGCCAAGTAGTCCTTCCTCACATTTAAGAGCCGCCTTCGGGCGGTTCTTTTTTACGTTTAATTAATAAATGTCACTTTTGACAAATAATAAATATATCCCGGCATAGAGCCTGCCGGGGAAGGAGGCTCATATGAAACTTGTAGAAAACATCGCTGTATCTCCCGTAGTTACAGCGAAGGCACTTTATGAAGAGCTGAAAAGAGATGCAGTTCTTCTCAATGGCACACAGGGTCGTGCCGTACAACTGAAGATAGTAAAGAGTGGTCGTACCACACTTTACATCACAGTTGAAAAAACCAATGTCGGTTTAGTAACTGACATTTCACAGATAGGTGAAATAGAGCCTATCGTGCAGTCAGGCTTTTATAAAGCTTACTGTACAGGAGTAGACGGAAATAAACTTCTTATTTCCGTTGAAGAGTCTGAAGAAGCAAACGTGGCACAGGAAGAAAAAAAATCGTCACAGGATGCTGAAACAAGACTCAGAAACCTGCTCTCAGAAGAAGAGGTTAATATCCGTCTGACCTATATGGAAACATTCGGTCTTACAGCTGATACTAATCCCCGCCTTTACCATACGTTCTTAAATAAGATATGTGATGGTATCGAGAGCAGACAGCAGACAGGAAAACCACTCCCGGAAAAACCTCTTGTTCTTTTCGTAACCACGAACAGAACAGAAGAGCTCAACCCCCTCCTTGCACTTGCAAGAAGCTGGGTAGCGGGAAATCCTCTCGCATTAGAGGGGCAGATGGGTTTGGGTAAAGATGTTGCGTTTGAGTCATTCGCATGGCTAACCGCATCCGATCTCCTCACCTTCCAGTGGGGCCCCAAGGCAACAAGAGGCGAGTTCTTCTGCCATCAGGCAACGGATAACTCCGTAAAGGACTCTCTTACAGAGGAAGGAATAGCTTCTTTCTTTGAATATATAAGGACTTCAATTAAGTCATGTTTATTTAAGAAAGAGGCAAAACAAGATCTTCAGACCGGTCTTAACATAGTTAAGGCCATGAGTCCCGCCCTAAAGATGGTTCCGGGACCGTTTCTTGAAGCACTTAACCTCGCAAATGAAGGGATACCGGTTATTCTCGTTAATGACGAGATGAATCTGGGGGATCCTGCTACCGTTGCTCAGGCATTAAATTACCTGATTGACGGACACACACCTGATATCTATATAGCAGGTGTAGGTGTAGTTCCTATAAACAGAGAAAAACTTTATATAGGAGCTACATTCAATGGTGTAGGCGGTGACTACATCGGAACAAAGAAGATGAATACCGCCACCATGAGTCGTTTCGGAGTTGATAAAATGACAGCTCCGGGCTCAATTCTTTCCATCTTAAGAACAAACGGTTTCGAGGTGGATGAGGAAACTTATAGTATCCTCGATGATATCTATAAGGAATACTCAAAGGGAGTAGCAGACAGGACATACCCGCCAAGTTCTCTTAATATAAGAGGACTGAAGCGGTGTATAACTGAAGTCTATTACGGATGCTCCGTAAGAGGAGCCGTGGCTCTCTGTGTCAATAATGCGCTTCAGAGTGATGATGATACGGACATGCTGAATACTGTAGTGGATACGCTGATCCCAACGGTGTAAAAAAAAGCTCTCAGACCTAAATAAGGTTTGGGAGCTTTTTTACGTTTAATTAATTAATGTCACTTTTGACAAATATAAATATATCCCGGCATAGAGCTTGTCGGGGAAGGAGGCGCCATATGGCAGAAATAATCAAAACTGCCCTTGAGATAATTGAGGGTGTAAAAAAGTGGCTCAGCCACTACACAAACAGTATCCTTAACAGAATACTGAAGGTTTACCTGGGGAAGCTTTTCTGTCCCATCTATGTAGGGATAGGAGACGACTCTTATACCGACCATAACAAGATCGTGGTAAGTATAAGTGAGGAAGAAGCCCTAACCCTCACCAAGGGGGAGCTTGCAAGAATACTCATTCTCAAAGGCTACCACGAGGCAGGGCACGTTATCTACACATCACGTAAGGAATATGAGGAAGGTGCTTATAAGATAGCGGGTTTCTTTATAGAGGAGGCTAAGAAGTTGGGGCTTAAACCTAACTTTGACGGCGTACTCGAACTTGCAGCAGGTCTCATGAATTCTCTCGAAGACGGGAGAATGGAGAACCAGGTAGTAAAGGACGTTCCCGGGGTTCAGAAACACCGAGAATGGTACAGATTAAGGGAATGGCTCAAGTACGATCCCGAGAAGAAAAGGGATGACCTTACAGAATGTCTTAATAACATTCTCGACATCGCCACTATGGGGATGTACTGTAAGGGATTTGAAGCTAATTACCCTATCGGTACCAACCTTAGAGATATAGTGGACTCATGCATAGAACCCATAACAGGCTATATAAAGAGTTCTACTGTAGCAAAAGGCATTCCCTCAGCCCTCATCATAGCAGATAATATTAAAGAATTAGTGTTTGAGGCTATGAAGAATGAGAAGGGCAAGAGTGGTTCGGGAGAAGGACCTGAGGTTATAGACCTCCCTGAAGAGCTTAAAGATCTTTTAAGGGATATGCTCAAGCAGCAGAGAAACTTCTCAAACGGGGAGACCAAGGAAACCGAACAGGATGGCCCTGTAGTGGCAATCCTCACGGATGACATGGAACCTCCTAAGAATGATGAGCAGAGTGAAGGCAAGAAGCCGGACAAGATCATCGACCTTAGAAAGAACCCTCCTAAAGCCAGACCTCAGCAGAGAAGACTCACAGAGTCCGAAAATGAGGACGAAGGCGAGGGACAGGGAGATTCATCTGAATCCTCCCAGAGTCAGGGCTCAAATCAGAAGAAATCTTCAGAGAAAAGCTCTTCTAAAGAGAGCGATGAAGCTGAAGACGAATCCGAAGGAGAGCCGGGAGAGGAGAGTACCGAAGAGTCTGAAAAGACTTCTGAGGGAAACAGCTCTTTAAAAAACTCTAAGGAATCCGAGGAAACCGAAGAAAAGTCTGAAAATGGTAAATCTACCTCCAAGTTCGACTCTGAAGAATCAGAAGAAGAAAGCAAAGGAGAAGGTTCCGGTTCAGATGAATCAGAGGAAACCGAGGATAGTTCCGAATCAGAGGGCTCAGAAGAATCCGAAGATGAGGATGAAGGTGGTTTCGAATCTGAATCAGAAGGCTCAGGAGAGTCTGAAGATGAGAGTAAGGAAGAGAACGGTAAGGGTTCTGAAAAAGATTCTTCCAATGAGTCAAAGGAAGGATCCGATCACGATGACACATCAGAGGGCGGCGAAAATGACTACACTAACGACACAAAACCTAAATCTGATGATGCCGAGAACAAGGCATCGGGAGAGGATACACTAAAGCAGCTTCAGCAGGCAGCAAAGGCCTTTGAGGAGACATTAGAAAAGAGGCTTAACTCTGTTACAGAGTAAACTCTTCCCGAAGTGCAGACAAAGGTTTCCAAAGCTGACAGGGATATGGAGGCGGCAGAGCTCATCGAGATGGGTAATACCAAGCTTGATAATGAAGATGTCAAGTTTCTCCATGATAACGGTTATCTTAGTAATTATTATAACCGTGTACCCGCAAGAAGGCTGCTTGATGGATACGGCGGGAGAGGAATAAAACCTGAACCCAAAGTAGTATCAAGAGGACGTTATATAGAGAATCAGATACGCAACATCATCAATTCTCAGTCTGATCCCGACAGGGAAGGAATGTATGACGGAGACCTCGATGAAGACTCCTTAGGAAGATTTGTTACCTTTGGTGACAGCGACATCTTCTGCCAGGAAGGGGAGCCGAAGGAACCTAATATGTGCGTTTACGTGCGACAGGACAACTCGGGTTCCATGAGCAGGGACAATAAGTATCAGCTTGCTTGTGAGGCGGGAGCTATCATAGAGCAGGCATTTAAAAACTTAGTTCCGCTCAAAATGACTACATTCACCGATTGCTCCTTTGACATAATCAAGGACTGGATGGATGTAGACACAAACCGCTCATATATGAGTGAGGTTGCAAGATATTATCATCCTACGGGTAGAAATGATGATGCACTCGCCATAATGAGTGCGGCACGGGAGCTTATGCACCGTACTGAAGAGCACAAGGTACTGATAATGATATCAGACGGACTGCCTTGCTGCTCAGCCGAGCATGTTCGACAGGCTGTAGATTATGCTCGCAAGAATGGCATCTTTGTTATGTCATTCTTTATCGGAAAAAAAGAGGACATAGAAGGACTTACGGAAGCCTTCAGAGCTATGTACGTAAAATACTTCTGTGGTGTCTCTCCCGATAAACTCGGAGACGTCCTTGTGAAGTTTCTGAGAGCCCTCATAGAAGGGTAAAAGAAAAGGACTCGGAGTTAATCCGGGTCCTTTTTGTTATGAGGATATCTTATTTTTCCGTTGGAAAACTCTTTATATTTTCTTTTCTTCACAATAGTTCCGTCTTCAAACATGACGGTTATATTATCGTAGTTATAATACTCTGTAACAGCGGCTTCTTTCCCACAATTCATCATTCTTTTTTCGCCAACTCTCTCTTTTCTGCATTGTTCTAAGGATGGACGGGAATTTTTTAAGATTTGTCCTCTTTTAAAATTATTATAGTGTTGATTATACTTAACTGTACTGTCCTCAAACTGAACATCTATATCATTAACACCTCTGTAGGCTATAATTGTAGCCTTTTCTCCACTATTCATTACGCGTTCTTCACCGGTACGATCATTTAATCTATGATGCTTAGTATTTGGATGTTTAATACGTCCTCTTTTAAAGTCGTCATATTTTCTGTTTGTAACAACAGTTCCGTCCGGAAATACAACTGATATATTTTCAGAATTATAATACTCGGTGATAGTTGCAATCTGACCGCAATTCTGCAAATTCTGTTCCCCTATCCTTTTCTTATACTTATTAGGATTAGCAACCATAGTCTTACTTAAATCTTTGCTGAAATGAATGTCGGGATGTTTGATGTGTCCTTTGATAAAGTTTTCAAAAGTCTTTCCTTTTACAATAGTTCCATCTTCAAACTGAACATCAATATCCAACGAATTGCCATATCTGATTATAGTTGCAGTTTTGCCACAGTTCATAATATATGTCATTCCAAGTCTTGATTTATCTATTTTATTATGATGCGGATTTCTTATAGTTCCATTAAGAAATTCATCATATCTTCGATGATATAAAATGGTTCCATCCTCAAACTGAATATCTATATTATTAGCATTATGATACTTGATGATAGTGCAGACTTCTCCGTTTCTCATTCTCTGGGAAAGCCCTTCACGTTCTGTTATATATTTATTATCCATAAATCTCCTTAAAAAGGGATAGCTTCCTATCCCTTCTCAATTCATAACCTCGTTATTTGTTTTTCTTTCTGTAGTAGATATTGTAAAAGCCTTGTTCATTTTTATTGAGATAGAGCGTACTCTTAAAAGACTTTCTCTCCCCATCCTTAGTCATAACCACATTCTTTTCAATATCCTGTTTGTTGAGGAGCTTCTTAATATCAGAAGGAGTAATCTCTGTTTCAAAATAAAACCTCGAAACCCTCAGATCACACTCCTTTCCATAGTTGGTACATTCATAGTTATAGAGCTTCTTAATAAGCTTGCCTCCCGTACATCTCGGGCATCCGCACACTTCCTCTTCCTTAAACTTCTTAAGGGCAAGATGCCATCCATACTCATCGCTGTTTTCTATAACTATCTTTGATGGAAATTTAGCCTTCTCCCCATCCTTCTTCGTAATCTTTACCTCTTTCTTTGTTTCTCCGTCTCTAAGAATCTCCGAAACCTGCTCATCGGTGATATGTGTCTTTCCAAGGTAAGGGTAGAGAAGGAAATCGCACTCTTTCTTGGTGGTATTCTTACAGTAATAACCGCCTTTCTTTCCTCTGAATACCTCCCCTCCGCATACCGGACATTTACCTATGCTTTCAGGCTTAGGAAAAGATATCTTACCTTCAGGAGTAAGGATAAGAGAGGCTTCGGAAGTACTCTTGTTATTCCAGGTAAATTTTTTCGGCTTTGTAGGAAGAAAACTGATAAGGGCTTTGATGTCGGTCTCAGAGAGAGGAGTAGCATCCTTTACCTTTCCGCTATCATCCTTGTACCCACCAAACTTTGAAGGGAGGGCAAAACCGCACACTCTTGTCCCGTCCTCTTTCTTTTCAAGAAATCCCTTGCAACAGTAATAAGTACCTACAGAAAGAAAATCCCTATCCTTACACATAGGGCATTTTCCTATAACCTTATAATATGCACCTATCTTTTCAAGAGAACAGAGTTCCTTTGTCTTTTTGCCAACATAAGCGATCATAGCCTTATAGAATAGGTCATAAGACAGTTTCCCTTCCTCAACCTGCTTAAGCTTCTGCTCCCACATAGCCGTAAGCTCCGGCGAAACAATCTCGTTTCCATTAAGAGAATCTATAAGCTGTATTCCCTGATCTGTAGGAGTGATTATTCCCTTTGACGAAACATCTATATATTCCTTTTTTTCAAGTTTATTAAGAATCTCTGCTCTGGTTGCCGGTGTACCAAGTCCCGCACACTCATTAAGTATCTTTTCAAGCTCCTCATCCTCTATCTGTTTTCCGGCAGTTTCCATAGCCGTAAGGATGGTAGCATTGGTATATCTCTTAGGCGGGCTTGTTTCCTTATCCTTTATTTCCTTTCCCTTTACACTCACCTTATCCCCTTCTTTAAGAGGCGGAAGAGGAGAAGACTTGTCATCATCGGAAAATAGAGTCTTCCATCCCTTTTCCTTGGTGACATTACCGGTTGCTCTAAAGGTATAGCTTCCTACAATGATATCAGCAATAGTACTTATTACAATATTGGCAGGCATGAAAATTGAGAGCAGTCTGAAAAGAACAGCCTTATATACATTCTTTTCTTTAGTAGACAGTTCGTCATAATTAGGTATCTCGTCCGTTACAAGAAGGGCAGGATGGTCTTTAACCTTCTTGTCATCCACATACTTCTTTGAAGAAAGAGCTTTTTTTATAAGCTCCTCATTATTAAGAACACCCTCAATAATATCCTTAAACTCATCTAATGCAGTAAGTTTTTTCAGAAGCCCCTTCATTTCCCCTGCCTGAGATGAAGACATACATTTACTTTCTGTACGAGGATAGGAGAGAAATTTCTTTTCGTAAAGCCCCTGAGCTATCTCAAGAGTGACCGCAGGCGTATAATGATATCGGTTTGACATATCCTTCTGTAGTTCTGAAAGATTATAAAGATAAGGGGCATTATTAGTCTTTTCCTTAGCCTCTATCTTAACAACTTCGCCTTCCTCACCCATACTCTTTAAGACATCCTCCACATATTTTCTGTCGAGGAAACCATAAATAGAGTTAAGTTCCTTTTCGGGAGTAGGATTAAGAAGAGAACCCTTAAAATCAGCATCCTTATTAAAGGTTGCTTCAAGCTCAAAATATGGTACGGGAGTAAAGGACTTTATAGTCTTTTCCCTGTTAACTATCATAGCAAGGGTTGGTGTCATGACACGACCTATGCTTGCAGGTCTGTCAAGAGAAAGTGACGTGGCACGGGATGAGTTGATACCAAGGAGCCAGTCAAAGTAAAGTCTTAGAAATGAGGCATCGGTAAGACCTTTAAATTCTTCATTAGGTCTGAGGTTATTTAGAGTCTTTATGATGGTCTTTTCCGTAGTATCATCAGCCCAAAATCTGAGAACTGGAACATTTACACCTATACTTCTATAGATCAGCTCCTGTATGAGCTGACCTTCCCTACCTGCGTCACCCGCATTAATGACTATATCATAATTATTCTCATCCCAAAGTTTCTTTATCTCATCATAGAATTTATGATTAGTTACCTTCGTCTTAAAAGTATCGGGTATAATGGGAAGAACATCCTTAGTCCAGGGCGTACCCCATTCATTCTTATAGTCTCCAGGCTCAAAAAGTGAGAGGAGGTGACCTGCGGCGGATGTAAAGTCTATTTCATATTTATATGAATCTTTTATTTTATTGTATGCTTTCTGTATTTCCACCGATACGCTAGGCTTCTCACTCACGAGGAGAGCATGTGGTTTCTTTTGATATGTTGAGTTGTTAGTGGAATTAGTTTTATTCATTTATTTTTCCTCCATTATCTACACATAATTATTTGAAATAGGTGAAAAACAGTATGTCTTATTATGCTTATACAAACTTAAATCACAAAGAAGAATATATGGTAACAGCACGAGAGGTTGAAATTGGAATGAAATTTTCCAACAAATACTATTGTCCGTGTTGTTCAGCACAATTTTATTTTCGGTCAAGAAGCTCAAATGATAAACCAGCTCATTTTGCTAAATTACCATCTTCAATTCATGATGAAGATTGTTGGATGCCGTATATAGATGGTATTTCGGGGGAAGTTAGTCCGGAAAATGCAAGTCTATTTGATCCGGAAAAATTTTTTAACATAATTAATTCATCAAAAGAGCGTGTAATGAGTATAAATACAACGCAAAATGATAGAAAAAAAACAAAGGTTTCATCATCTATAATGCACTTAAACACTATTCGTAATCTTTATAAGTATT
>JAFYYN010000149.1 GCA_017557525.1 Lachnospiraceae bacterium | reverse complement strand
TATGTTCGAAGCCTGCCAGTTTGCCTGTGCAACGAATACGGCTGCGATCCCTCCGAAAAACATGAGTGTCTCTTTGCGTGTATGTGTTTCCTTGGAAAAGAATCTCTTGAGAAGAGTAAGCTCAAGCATCGTAATAGCTATTGTAATAGAGTAGGGTCTTGTGGATGCGAACTGGCCCAAAAGGATCCAGCAATATATTGCAGCGTTAAGTCCCACCTGATTGCTTCCGGTTATTTCACGGCAGTATATGAACATACAGCCGAGAAGGATCAGACTGAATATCATGCCGAGGATGATCGTTCCGGTATAACCTGCTGCCGCAAAGGCCAGATAGTTACACACATCACAAAGCCATTGTTGAATCAAGGTCGGCACATCAGGATTTATCAGCCAGTAAGCTGTCTTTGGAAGGCTCCCGTTCCTGACAATGTAACGTCCGAGATCTATAAGGAAATGACAATCCTGGTCAGGATTATGCATGAGACCCTGAGCCGTAGTGAAAATAGCCAATGCCACCGCAAGCAGCACGAAACTTATCTTATCCAGAGTTGTAAGGCGATTATCTTTTAACATATAAATAATTATACATTAACTTATAGTATCAGTCGTCGTTATTTACTGCATTCCAGATCATGGAAACAAGGATAAATATTGCCGCAAAGATCAGCAAAAAGAAACCGGCACCGTCTTCAACTTTATAATTGAGCAAAGAAGACTCGCCGAAAGCTGATAACAGTTTTCCTGTTACTCTCAATACTGCAGCTGCGCTTTCCCTGTTGATGGATATGTTGACTACTGAAGATATAGTGACACCGATATTAATGAAGGAAGCAATGACATACCCCTTCTTAAGTCCGACAATCGTCGCACCGATGACAAAGAGATCCAATACAAGGATAGCGATTCCATAGAACGGATATGCCGAAAACAATGAAATGTTTCCGTCCTGAACCGTTTTCCCGTCAAGCTGGATCATGTAGCACGGTACGAACACCGCAGCTGCAGATACAAGACATGCAATGATCAAAAAGATCCTTCTGATATTCATAATATTTCCTCCCTTATTCGCATTTCATTCGTTTTCCATTCGGATAAAAAATTCTTGATAAAAAGTGTATCATTATTTATTTGTGTTTTGAATAATGAAAAAACAAAAGCCTCGAAACATCTTAGTTTCAAGGCTTTTAGCATGGTGGATGCTACAGGACTCGAACCTGTGACCCCCTGCACGTCAAGCAGGTACTCTAGCCAGCTGAGCTAAGCATCCGTATTCGAACTTTGAAAGTATACATTGTTTTAATGTCTTTGACAATCAGTTCTTTATTTGATCGCCGCCAAGCGTTTGTTAACTATTTATTAACAAAATTCACAAGTGACAAATACACATTTTTCGCATCAAAATTCGTAAAACACCCCCAAAAAGGTCAGAAAAGCTGTTGGTTCCATCGTAAAACAAGCCCTAAAACAATGGGTTTTCGGTGTATTTGCACCAATATGCACAAAAACAAAACCCCGCGGTTGTACATAAGCACAAAATAGGAGAAAATATGAAAAATATGAACACATTGTGAACTATCTGTGATATATTTGTTTCATACAAAGCTGATTTTTGTTCTGGGGAGGCGGCTTATGAGAAAGATTGGAAAAACACGTAAAGGATTTACTCTCGTAGAGATGGTTTTGGTTATTGCCATCATTGTTATCATTGCAGGCGTTTTCATTGTTTCTGTCGGCAGATATCTTAATGCAGCTAACAAGGCCACGTTTTCTGTCTCTGAACACAATAGTGAAATAGAAGAAGCATATGCCGTTTGCACAGGTTAAGAAATTGTATTTGAGCCTGTCTCAAGGGTGATCAGACATCAAATCCTCTTATCCATAAAAGTGAAGCACGCAAAAAGCCTCCCTATCTTAGGGAGGCTTTTTGTAGGCAAAAAAACAGATTAATTGAGAGTAATGTTGATTATCTGCGGATTGTGATCACTGTTCTCAAACCCGAGATCATGGATCTCATAAGAATCTACGGTAATGTTATTTGAAAGGATAAAACCGTCAAGCATATAATACTGAACGGAAGTCTCATTGCCCTTGAGCGGATAATAAAGAGATCTGCAAGTAGGAGTCTCATTGTTCATAATGAACTGCCAATCATTTTCATAAGCGCTTACATCCAGTTCTGCAGGCTGCCACTGTTCAGGATATACAGGATAATCACAAGGAACGTTAGAAAAGCTCTGGTTAAAATCTCCGCCTACAATCACATAATTTCCCTTACCGGATTCCTCGCTCAGGATATCCATAAGCATCTGGGCCTGGGCAGCTTTTCCCTCACCGTCATCATAAGCTTCAAGATGAAGATTGATGAGCACTATCTCTTTTCCTCCCTCAACAGGGATCCTTGTAACAAGAAGACATCTCTTAAGATTAAACGTCCTTATTGGCCATGAAAAAGGACAGGGCAGCTGAATCCTTTCCGCAGAACTGATCGGATAGTCAGAATAAGTAGCAATTCCTGAATTTATCCTCCCCATCGGCGGAATCGGAACAGGCGCATAAGCAACTTTGAAATTATAGGCAAATGCCATGCTGTTATATCCAAGGTCAGCGAAAACGGCTGTCTGATCCATATGATAGCTTCTGTCACTGTCCGTATCTATTTCCTGGAACATGACAATATCAGCATCCTGAGCCTTTACTTCCCTAACAAAAGCATCAACGTTGGCATGCACTCTCGCTTCATCAGCGGGATAGACCATCTTACCGCCATCCATAAAGAAATCGGCATTGTCACCCAAGGCCCCGAAACCCAGATTCCATGATAATAACTTGATCGAATCACCGGGAGCTATCTGCTTTGCCTCACCGTTCAAAGCTTCTACCGCAACGTTCTCCTTATCAGACGGCCTGTACTCGACTGCCGTAAGCCAGACAAGGACCGCAGCAACAAATAACACGAGAACCAGGATTATGATAAGTAACGCTTTCAGTATGCTCTTAACTATCTTCATATATACCTCTTAAGATAAGCACAGAAATAATATCCTGCTTTTGTTAATCTCTTTCAAAAAACTCCCGGATCTCTTCCGATGTAGAATTATTTGACGACCTTGCCCGGCTTCTGGTTTCATCCGAAATGGCTATTCTGTGAAAATATCCGCGTTCATTGAGTTTATCAACCAATTCACATATCGTGTCCAATTCTTCAGGTGTCGAGAAGCTGCATTTCCCGAAAACATAAAGATTCTCCCTAAGTTCAGCTTCTTCTGTCACTATCTTCTCATTTGGCAGATAGTATATGTCTATATCTGTAACAGGATATTCAAGCAGCAGTTCTTCCAGCTCCTCTTTCACTTCATCACCGTATAAGATACCGTAAAAGCTGTCCTTAAAAGTTCCGAAGCTCTTGATATTGCTTTCCATGTAAATCTCTACTCTGAATTCACCGTCATATTCATCCAACCTGCACGTGGCTTTTGCAGGATATTCACCCCTGTTAAACCACGCCTGGTTCTGGCCTTTGCTCAGGTCATATACTTTAAACAGTTTATCGGAAACATCTTTACCCAAAACTTCGGCATACTTTTCGTTCAGGCAAGTTTCCATATGATCGGTAACTATCGCCTTCCGCTCTTCGAGATCAGCTCTGTTCTTTGCCGCCAGCTTTTCGGAATCATATAAACAGCCTGATAACATGACCATTACGGCCAGCAACGGGCAGATCAGAAATCTCTTAAATCTATCCATGTAATAATCTCCAACGGTTAATCCTGCAAGTACATGTTATTCTAACTCAAAGACGGCATTTATGTATCCGTCAACCGGATTTGCCACTTTTTTACGCTTGACAGGTTTGGTTTATCGGGTTAAACTAATCGTGGTTTAACACGTTAAACCAATCATCATTGAGGTTGGCAACATGGAAGAATTGGTATTGTTTGAAGCTGAAAAGAAACTGATGGAGATTATCTGGCAGGAGGCACCTATTGAGTCAGGCAAGCTGGTGAAGATCGCCCATGATAATATCAATTGGAATAAATCAACTACATATACCGTTCTCCGCAAGCTGATCGCCAAAGGTTTTGTCGCGAATGAGGATACGATAGTAAAAGTTCTTATTCCCAAGGAAAAAGTACTGATATCGGAAAGCAACCAGATCATTGAAGAGAGCTTTTCCGGTTCCCTGCCCAAATTTGTGGCAGCTTTCTTCGGTAATAAGAAAACGTTAAGCGATGAAGATGCCGATGCACTGATGAAACTCATTAAGGATAATATGGAAGGCGGCAAATAATGGACGGTTTATTTCTTAAAGTTCTTGAGATGTCCGTTACGGGAAGCATAGTGATCCTTATAACCATGCTTGCCAGATTCCTTCTTAAGAAAAGATCCAAAAGATTCATCATGATCCTTTGGGCTGTCGTGGCCTTAAGATTACTGGTACCCGTCAGCTTTGAATCACACTTAAGTATCTTCAACTATCTTCCTTTGAAGACACAAACCTTAACTGCTACTACACAGGTTCAGGATGCAGCAATACCTGACAGTTCCGCTGATACACAAACTGTAACAGCTGATCATGCTGCAATGACAGAGCAAAAGGATAATAGCTTTGCTGAAATGGACGTAAATATGGGGAATGAGACTCTGTCCGGAGACCTTGTAACTGCAGATTCGTTACCTGATATTAAGACCGTACTTTCAACAGTATGGCTTACCGGAGCTTTGGGCATTACGGTCTTCTGTTCTGTCCAATACGTCATGCTGAAGAGAAAACTGAAGAGCGCGAAGAAAACAGGCGGCAATGTTTATGTATCTGATAAGATCAGTGCACCGTTCGTTTTCGGCTTTTTCGTACCCAGAATATATTTGCCTGACTTTCTCGAAAAGGATGAGAAAGAATATGTTCTGCTTCACGAAAGGACCCATATAAGACACGGCGACTGGCTTATCAAGATCATAGGCGTGTTCGCTGTTGCCGTTCACTGGTTCAATCCGTTAGTATGGCTTGCTTATATGCTTTTCGAACAGGATATCGAGATGAGCTGCGACGAGAGCGTCGTGGCTGGCATGGATGCTTATCTTAAACAGGTCTATGTAATGTCGATCGTTTCTTTCGCTAAGCAAAGCAACAGCAAAAGATATCTGGTAACACCGTTGGGATTCAGCAAAGCTAATTTCAGCAAAACGGAGGTTACAAACAGAGTGAAAAATATAATCAACTTTAAAAAGGGAAAGACGGTCACGGCCGTTGTTATTACGGCAATTCTGCTCTTTGTCGGCGCAGGATGCGCACTTAATTCAAAGACAGATGCTGTTAAGCCGGATAATATGAACGGACCGGAAACAGAAGTAACAGAGACAACTGCGACTGAAACCGCAGAAACGAAAGTAACAGAAACTGAGGAGACTGAGGAATTAACCGAAGGTTATGAGGGCGGCCGTTTGTGGAACCTTGAAGTAGATGGTCCCAAAGGTTTCGCAATATTCGTAAAGGATCAGATCGGCACCCCATATGCAGCCGGCGGGGATTTCCCGGATAAAGGTTTTGATGAAGTCGGATTTGTAGCGTATTGTTACAAGTATTACCTCTCTCTGGGTATGGGAGCAACCGCTGAAGAAATATGTGCCGGATTCGACGGCTCATATGACTCAGTACCGGTAAATAATATTCATGTCGGCGATGTAGTAGTCTATGACTCCGGTAACGTTGCGATCTACGTCGGTAACGGAGAGGTAGTCTATGCATCGGCAGCAGATGGCTGTGTTTGCTCCGGTGAGCTTAAGATGGAGAATATCAGGGCTATTAAACATTTTGTTGATTATTCCAACTCAGATATAGGACTTGGATAAAACCGGTTTTCAGCAGTTACCAAATAGTTACCATTTCGGCACTTAAAATGCTTTAATATGATTATCCCGGTATAAGAAAAACCCTTGAAAACGCATTGTTTTCAAGGGTTTCACTTTTGGAGCCATTTGTGGGACTCGAACCCACGACCTGCTGATTACAAATGTCGGAAATGCCATTTTACAACCTCACGCAGGTTGTCGTGAAACGCAATAAATTCAGGGCTTTCGGGGTTTTATGTGAACATATGTTCACGCAATTTTTTATATGATTTTTCTAAAATAGTTACCCAATAGTTACCCGATTTACTCGAAAACGATCTTTTATTCATCATCATTATTGTATATGTAATTCAGATTATTTATCGCTCTCTTTTTTGCTTCATTCTGAGGGTTCGCATATACATTCATGACCAATGACGGTGAACTCTGACCGAGAAGAGCTGCTGCAGTTCTCGGATCCGTACCATTTGCTATTAGTATGCTTGCAAAAGTATGCCTGAGTCCATGTACTGATACATGCTGCACTTCGCACCACTCAAGAAACTTGTTTAGCCAACTTCTGAATGTGCTATCAAACACCGGAGCACCTTCCCACGTTGTAAACAGCCGTGCTTCATCACCCTGTTTTCCTAGATAGAACTCACCGAGTTTTTCTATTTCTTTATCCTGCCACTCTCTATACAATTTGAATTCTTCTATTAGATTGTCCGTAATCGGAATGGTTCGAACAGATGAATCGCTTTTGGGTGTGCTTTCGATCATTCCGGTACCAGGGATATATTGTGATGTTCTCGTAATAGATATTATGTGTTTATCATAATCTATATCTCTCCACTCAAGTCCGGCTGCTTCTCCCTCTCGAATACCTGTATTTAGCACAAGCAAGATAAACATCCTTGCTCGGATATCCGGGTACTCAGGAAGTTTGGTAATGATTTTCCTTACATCTTCAAGTTGTAATGCCTGAACATCCGAATGTGTTTTAGCAGGACTCTTGATACGCTTACAAGGATTCTCATCGATTATTTCCCATTCATAAGCTTTTCCAAGAACTGCTGATAAAGTTCGAAACCAACTGCCAGAAGTATTTCGAGACAATTTCTCGTCTCTTCCATCTCGCCTATCCAGATTTGCCAACCAGCCACGTATATCAAGCGGTCTGATATTCTTAATCGGCATTGCACCAAAATAAGGAATAAGTCTTTTCTCAATGACGATCTTATAACCGCTCGCAGTCTTTGGTTTAAGAGTGTTGAGATGGTTTTTGTAATAAACATCTGTACAGAAACTCTTAAATGTCAGATTTAGATACTTTACGTTTGCTCCACCTTTGACCTTACGCTCAAAAGCTTCTGCATGCTCACGAATCGCTATTCTTAATTGTTTTGGAGATAATCCTTTAGGCGGCCTAAAAGTAGAAGTGCGGAACTTGTGCTTTTTGCCATCATATCCCACACTAACATATACTTTATACGCATCGCCCTTTTTCTGAATGTGCACTTTAATCCCCCTTTCCTATTTTAGATTTGCGAAAAAACTAATCTCATATCTATTCGTTTTACTCATTGTAATACGTTTCTTGTTCTATTAATGGGACAATTTATCTGCTTTGAACATATGTATTATTTTGCGCGTAGGCATGTAAATTAGCGGTTCCCTTCCTTCCCCCACACCCCTATCTATCCTTTTCTAACGTCTGTGAGTCTCTTATAGGCTTAGCTAAAAGGAAAACCGCGCAGGCGGGCCATAGCCTGCGTTCCAAATATTTAAACCCTGATCCCGCCAGACGCGACTTGAGAGGTAGCGTCCTCTCAAGTTGTGGGTGGCAATCCAAGCGGTAGCGCGGAAGGAATAGAAACGTTTTGCAATAATCTCTATTTTCTACCGGCTATCAATTTATATAACCTGTGATGTGACGACTGTGACGATGTGACGACTATTTTGATATAGATTTTACATTTTTTCGTTGATCAACTTCTTAGCAATAGATACAGCAGCTTTATCGGCTACTTCATCACTTTCCGGGATCTTACTGAACTCAATCACTATATATTTCGGAGCGTTATTCTTCATGATTACAGCTGCTCCTTTTTCTTCTACAAGCCTGGCAACCTTTGAGAAATTCTGATTTGCCTCTGAAATAGAAAT
>JAFYYN010000148.1 GCA_017557525.1 Lachnospiraceae bacterium | reverse complement strand
TTCGACGCACCACGCTGCAGGCAGTTTCTCAGATCGATGGCAGTGATCATTGTATCACGCGGCATAAAGATGCCTTCTATCCTGGGGTGAGCATTAGGAACCGGAGTAACCTCCTGATAAACGATAATTTCTTTGATCTTAGCAACATTGATGCCGTAGCAATGGTCATCAATCTTAAACTCAAGGACTTCAAGTTCGTTGTTACCACTTTCAAGCAGGATTTTTGATTCCATTTAGTCACCTCACGTAATAGAAATTTTTGAGATTCTGGTCAAAAGAAATATCATAAAACCGATTGAAAATTTATTAAATATCCTTTTTTAGTATAGCATAGTTTTCTGAAAATAAATATAAAAAAACTAAAAAGACGGGCAGTTGTCCGTCTTTTTAGAATTCATTAATAAGTTTTTTAGATTTTTATTTTGTGCATTTATTTCAGATCATATTCCAGTTTTACGGTAATGGTTGCAGTCTTATTTCTTGAACTTGTATCAAAGGCTCCGTCATATGAATAGCTGCTGGTACCTGAGTTTGTGGCCGTTATCTGGAATACACCGAGATTTGAGTTGCGAAGCTTACCTATTCTGGCGCCTGAGTTTGCAGCCATTATATCAATTCGCTCTTTGGCATTGGCTGTAGCCTGCTCGATAAGTGAAAGTTTCAGATCATCAAGACCGGTGAAATAATACTCAGGGCTCTGGGACTCAAACTCCACTCCGCTCTCAAGAAGACTTGAAATATCTCTGGATATCTTCTCTACCTTATCAATATCACCTGACGTAACATCCACCGACTGGGAAAGGCTGTATCCATCCTGTTCTCTGCCGATATAATTGCCGTTATCATCATAGATATCCCTGTAGGTCTTCCAGATATCAACAGAGTTAAATACTATCTCATCCTCTGTTATGCCGTTATCAAGAAGGTATTTTCTGACAACCGCTGCATCGTTCTTGATCTTGTCATAAGCAGCCTTTGAAGTATAGTCCTGAGCCGAGAACGTTCCTCTCCAGATGATAAGATCCGACTCAAAGTTCACACTTGCACTTCCTGTTGCAGTGATCGTATGAACACTCTCTGATCTGAATCTTGATAATCCCACTGCAAGAACCGCACAGCTTGCCACGATGGAAAGACCTATTATAAGCGCAGTTATCCAGCTTCTGTTCTTTTTTTCATTATTGTTTTCAATACACTTTTCCTCCTTTTCTTCCCCTTTGTATTTAGTATATAACAAAAAAGAGATCCATGCATTTGCATGAATCTCTTAGTGATTGTATCTTCAAAACCGAACACTGAAATCTCTTTGATCCATTCCTATCTTGCTAATTGGATAAGCCCTCGACCTATTAGTACACATCAGCTGAACATGTTACCATGCTTACACCTTGTGCCTATCTAACCTCGTACTCTCCAAGGGGTCTTACTCCATAAAGGAGGGATATCTCATCTTGAGGGGGGCTTCACGCTTAGATGCCTTCAGCGTTTATCCCTTCCGGACGTGGCTACCCAGCCTTATGCATCTGGCGATGCAGCTGATACACCAGCGGTCCGTCCATCCCGGTCCTCTCGTACTAAGGACAGCTCC
>JAFYYN010000147.1 GCA_017557525.1 Lachnospiraceae bacterium | reverse complement strand
GGGGTCTGACCCTTCTATATTTATATTACCCTCTTATCTTTCCATTTCCCACTCTTAAACCGCCAGATATTGATAACTGCCTTTATGCACCAGTCGAGAACCATAGCCAGGGTTATACCGATTACTCCCATGCCCAGCCATTTTGCCAGAAGAAAAGACAGGAAAGTACGGCATATGACAGTGGTAAATATTGAATTCCACATGGAAAATTTTATATCTCCTGCGGCTCTCAATCCTCCTGAAAGAGGTCCTGAAAATGGTTGGACAAAAGCACAGAAAACATTGTGGATGATAACAATTATCAGTAAAAGATGCTTGGTTTCATCCGACAGATCATAGAATAGAAGCATCAATGGAGTTAGTGCAGTAACTATAATATTCCAGATTACAGCAAGCACAAGCGACAGACGAGTTAGTTTCCTGATATACCATTCTGCCGCTTCAGTATCCCATGCACCCACACATTGACCTACCACAGTAATAAATACGGTAGCCATAGATGTATTAATACATGCTGACAGAGACCAAATGGTCTGACCTGTGGTATTAGCTGCTATCTGTGAAGTACCAAATGTAGCGACCAGCATGCCAAGTACTACCTTTGCGGCCTGAAACAAGGTGTTCTCTATTGAATTTGGAATAGCGACACCGAGAATTCTCTTTGACATGGAACGGTTCAAACGAAAAACAAGCTTTGGAATAATGCAAACTTCATTTCCTTTTTTTAAGCACAGACCGGTCATTATTACAGCTGCTACAAACCATGAAATGGTAGTCGGCCATGCTACTCCGGCAGCTCCTGCTTTTAACGCAAATATCCCTATAGCATTCCCTGCTACATTTATCAAATTTGCAGAAAGGGAAACCCACATGGTGACCTTTGTACGCCCCATTGAGCGATACACTGCCGAACCTGCATTATATAAAGCATTGGCCGGAAAAGATATTGCAACTATCTGCATATAGGTGATACATGCGTCCATAGTTTCCGGTTCTGTTTGAGGATACATGATCTTGAGCAGTCCTGAGCCAAAAAGCAGCATCAAAATCATACAGCATACGGACAAGAGACCTCCCAGATGAAAGATCTGAGATGCTGCAAGATCGGCACTCTCCCGTTTCTTATTTCCGAGATATTGCGATACGACTATGGCACCTCCGGCGGATATTGATGTAAAAAGATATATGAAAACGGTATAGATCATGGTATCCAAGCCTACTCCGGCCACGACCTCTTCACCTGCATAACTTACCATCATAGTGTCAGCAAGCCCTACAACCAGTTGCAGGAGCTGCTCTATAAGCAAAGGCACAATGATAGCTTTTAACGCTGAGTTTGAAAAACGCTGACGTTCAGAAGAAAGCAGCGGTTTAGGTTCTATCCATTGTTTTATAGATGTCATTTTTTGACTCCTTACTTTGCTTCCGAAAAAAATAAACGGGACCGTTCTGCGATTGAACTCAATCAGAGAACCGTCCCGCCAGTTGATCACCACAGCCATTATATCATAATATAGCAGGTTTTGCCAACGGTTTTTTCTTGATGTAGCCATCAAGTAAGCATTTATTAATAAAACATTTGCCAAACTGTCTCTTTTATGATAAAGTATACTTAGATAAGTATGTATAAGACAGGGGACGGTTCTCTGTCTTATGCAAATAAAAAATAAGACAGAGAACCGTCCCCTGTCTTGAAAAAAGGAGCATACCATGGTTTACAGAGTTTATGTAGAAAAGAAAACAGGACTTGACCTTGAAGCTAAGGCGCTTTTAGGTGATATCAAGTCCCTGCTTCAGATTAAGGGCGTTGAAAAAGTTCGTTTATTCAACCGCTATGATGCAGAAGGTCTTTCGGAAGAGCTTTTTGGAAAGAGTTTAAGAACAGTATTTTCTGAGCCCCAGCTGGATGACATCTTTACCGAGGAAGAGTTTGCACCTGTGAAATCAGGCGCTGACAGGATCTTCGCAGTAGAGTATCTTCCCGGACAGTTCGATCAGCGTGCTGATTCAGCTGCACAGTGTATTCAGATCATCTCCCAGGAGGAGCGTCCCGCTATTCACACTGCTAGGGTTTATGTACTCACAGGAAGCATCACCGATGATGAATTCGCAGCTATCAAGCATCACGTTATTAACCCGGTAGAGGCAAGAGAGGCTAAGCTTGATACATTTGAAACCTTAAAGGTTGTATATGAATGCCCTACTACTGTTGAAACTATGGATGGCTTTATTGATCTAGACAGAGACGGTCTCGATGCTATGGTAAAGAGACTTGGCCTTGCAATGGACCTTGATGACATCGCTTTCTGTCAGGAATACTTTAAGAAAGAAAAAAGAAATCCTACCATCACAGAGATCAGAATGATCGATACCTACTGGTCGGATCACTGCCGTCATACCACATTCCTTACCACTATCGATAGTGTAAGTTTCGAAGATAAGGAACTGCAGGCTGCATATGATAATTATGTAAACATCCGTAAAGAGCTCGGACGTACAAAGCCTATCAACCTGATGGATATCGCTACCATCGGGGCCCGTTACTTAAAGGCTAAGGGTAAGCTTTCAAAGCTTGACGAGTCAGACGAGATCAATGCTTGTACAGTTAAGATCGACGTTGATGTAGACGGTGAAACAGAGAAATGGCTCCTTTTATTCAAAAACGAAACACATAACCATCCTACCGAAATAGAACCTTTCGGTGGTGCTGCTACATGTATCGGCGGAGCTATCCGTGATCCGCTTTCGGGCCGTTCCTATGTATACGCAGCTATGCGTGTAACAGGTGCTTCGAACCCCTTAAGACCTATCAAGGAAACCCTGCCCGGTAAGCTTCCTCAGAGAAAGCTTACATATACAGCCGCAGCAGGTTACAGTTCATACGGTAACCAGATTGGTCTTGCTACCGGTATCGTTGATGAGCTTTACCATGATGGTTATCAGGCAAAACGTATGGAGATTGGTGCTGTTATCGCAGCCGCTCCCGAAAGATGCGTGCGTCGTGAATGTCCTGAGCCCGGTGATATTGTTATCCTGCTCGGTGGCCGTACAGGTCGTGACGGCTGTGGCGGAGCTACTGGTTCATCCAAGAAGCACACCTTAGAGTCCCTTACCACCTGTGGTGCTGAGGTACAGAAAGGTAATGCTCCCGAAGAAAGAAAGCTTCAGAGACTGTTCAGGAACGAGACCGCTTCCCGCTTGATCAAGCGTTGTAACGATTTCGGCGCCGGTGGAGTATCCGTAGCTATAGGTGAACTTGCAGATGGTCTTGACATCAACCTTAACGCAGTACCCAAGAAATATGACGGTCTTGACGGAACAGAGCTTGCTATTTCCGAGTCTCAGGAGCGTATGGCTGTAGTCGTAGCTGCCGAAGATATGGATAAATTCATGGAGCTCTGTGCAAAAGAGAACCTTGAGGCTACAAAGGTAGCTGTAGTTACCGAAGAAAAGCGTTTAAGAATGCACTGGAATGACGCAACCATCGTTGATATTTCCAGAGAATTCCTTAATTCAAACGGCGCAGAAAAGCATATTGATATTGAAACAGCTAAGGCAGCAGATTTTGATAAGACATATCCTCTTTATACAAAGGAAAGCCTTACCAATCCTGCTATTACACCTGTTGATTTAGCTGCAGATCCTTCAAAGTTGAGTTTTAAAGAAAAATATACTACCCTTGCGGGCGACCTTAATGTCTGCTCAAAGCAGGGCTTATCCGAAAGATTTGACTCCACCATCGGTGCAGGCACAGTACTTATGCCTTTTGGTGGAAAGAACCAGATAACTCCTATCCAGGCCATGGTTCAGAAAATCTCCGTAGAGAAAAAGCATACAAATACCGTTTCTCTCATGTCATGGGGCTACAATCCTTTTATTACGGAGAAGTCACCTTACCACGGAGCATATCTTGCAGTAGCTGAATCAATTGCAAAGCTTATCGCAACAGGTGCAAGCTACAAGGATATCTACCTCACCTTCCAGGAGTTCTTTGAGAAGCCTATGAAGGAAAGCAAGCGCTGGGGTAAGCCCTTATGTGCACTGCTTGGCGCATTAAAGGCACAGCTTGATTACGAAGCTGCAGCCATCGGCGGCAAGGATTCAATGAGCGGTTCCTTTGAAAAGCTTGATGTTCCGCCCACATTGGTATCTTTCGCAGTTACAACTACAAAGATCGGCAGCATCATCTCACCCGAGTTTAAGGCTGCTCTTAATAATGTATACCTTTTAGAGCCTGAAAGAGACGAGCATGGTATCCCTACTCCCGAATCCATGAAGAAAAACTTCGCGATTATTGAGAAGTGCAACCTGCTTGGCGGCATCAAGGCTATGTACACACCCGGTATCGGCGGTATCGCAGAGGCTGTTATGAAGATGTGCTTTGGTAACAGTATTGGTTTCAGATATGCTGATTCCATAACAGAGGATGATATCTTCTCATACAACTACGGCTCATTTATTATAGAAGTAAGTGATGCTTTAGAGAGAAAGAACTTACTTTCAGAGCTTACCGAAAATGCCAGGATTTTAGGACGTACTGAGGAAGAAGCTGCTATCTTCTTTGGCGCTGAGAAGCTCGCACTTGAAGAACTTCTTACAGTTTACAATGGAAAACTTGAGAAAGTATTCCCTATGGAGACTGCTTCTGTTGAAAAGAAGGCTTACGAAAAGTTCGATTACAAGGATAATTTTGAGAGAATAAGTTATAATGGTCCAGCTATCAACGGCGTAAGCCCTAAGATACTGATCCCTGCCTTCCCCGGAACAAATTGCGAGTTTGACTCCGCAAAGGCTGCAAGGGATGCCGGTTTTGATCCTGAGATAATAGTAATAAAGAACTTAACTGCTGACGCAATCACAGATTCGATCAACTACTTCGCAAATGCTGCTAAGGATGCACAGGCAATCTTCCTTCCCGGTGGATTCTCCGGCGGTGACGAGCCTGACGGTTCCGCTAAGTTCATCCTGGCATTCCTTCGTAACCCCAAGGTTACAGAGGCAGTCGAGAACCTGTTATATAAGAATGACGGTCTTATGTGCGGTATCTGTAATGGTTTCCAGGCTCTACTCAAGTCAGGCCTGCTGCCTTACGGACACATCATCGAGACCGATGAGAACAGTGCAACACTTACATTTAACACTATTGGTCGCCATCAGAGTAAGATAGTTAGAACTCGAGTATGCTCCAACAAGTCTCCCTGGCTTGCTGAGACCAAGGTCGGCGATGTATATAATGTAGCAATTTCACATGGCGAGGGCCGTTTCTTCTGCGATGAGGCTCAGATAAGAAAGCTTGCTGCCAATGGACAGATAGCTACCCAGTATGTAGACCTTAAAGGTACACCTACTTCGGACATTCTTTTCAACCCGAACAATTCCGCATTTGCTATCGAGGGCATCACTTCTCCCGATGGCAGGATCTTCGGTAAGATGGGCCATAGTGAACGTTATGACCAGGGTCTGTACAAGAACGTAGCCGGAAACTACGAAATAAATATGTTCAAGGCTGCTGCTAAGTATTTCGCATAAATATATCATATCAGAGAATTTTGTTTCTGGAAGCTAAAAAAGGGCTGTGGAGGATTACTTCACAGCCCTTATACATTAAATCTTTTCTGAATCTCTGCTGCCACTGATTTACCCTTAAAAATGATCGCTCCAACCAATAGTATCACGCTTACCAGCATACAGATGGTCCATGCCAGCGGCATCTCCTGTCTTACGATATAAAGGATAATGCTTGGGATTACTCCGAAAAGAAGTCCCGACAGCAGATATGCCATAGTATTTCCCTGTTTATCCACCATGGCTAGCACAAAATTAGCTATAATAGTCCCGGTCAAAACTATCGGTACAATTAAGTCAAGGGTCAGTTTAAGGAACCCAAAGAAATACGCTGTAACCGACAGTAAAGCCAGTATGATAAGCACCATCATTGTCACTTTTCTTGCTGAACCTGTACCGGGTTTAAACTGTCTCATGATGCCAAATTCAAATGCCACCAGCTGCATTGCAAGGATAAGGCTCCAATGCAGATTAGGAAACGAAGGCAGTCTCAAACCCAACATAAAATCAAGGCCTATACCGACTATCAGGATGATCCATACGATAAACAGCTGTAATTTATAAAAGAAAGACCTTTTCTGCTGCGCTTCCAGCTTAGGGAAATACGGCCTGTCAGTAATTTCATTTTCTTTGCTGTCTGCTTCATCTATGATCATTACCTTGCTTTGACAAAGCGGACATTTTACGGAATCTCCACCGATCCCGATCTTACAATACGGACATTTTCTCATTATTTTATCACCTCCGTTGCATAAACCTTAATATCTACACCGGACTGTGAAAGACCTTTTACAAAGTTTTTAACCACATTGGTGTTGACGAAGGCTGAAGAAACTCCGAGAGTCAGATTATCCTTATAACTAAACATTGTTGAAAATAAGGAATTTGTACTGCAGAAACCACTGTAATTTTCTATTTGCTCTCCTACAGACACCGGCGGCTTCTGTATTCCCATATTTGAAAAGACCATGGTTACTTTTTTATTTGATTTCTTTGTAAAATGTCGCACCACAAGCTGCTTTATAAAGAGCGGAACAACGCGGACCGGTGCCACATACTCCATGGTTTCAAAGTTGTCCATCTGCTTTTTGATGTTTTCCTCGGTAAGCTGGCTCTTTAGGTTTACATCAAATTCTGTTGCCAGCTCCTCTATTGAAATATCCTTATCAAATACATGGGTTACGTTTACACTGTTAAAGAAATTCCTCGCAGTCTGAGACGGATAATAATTTCGTAAATTTACCGGCAAAGAAATCGTCACCGGCAGATTTCTTCTCCTTGGTGGCATTTCGTCACGTATTGCCAGCATCCACAAAGCCCCAAGATAGCTTGTAAGTGATACCTTGATCTGCTTTGCCCTGGGTAAAATCTGTGAAACGGGCATATGTATCTCAAAAAACTGCAGCTGGTTATAGGGCAGCTTCAGTCCTCCCGGATGATATGCCTTGCTTTGAGCAGGCCCTCTTGAAAGATTTTTGCTGCCGAAAAACTGCCTGTAGCTGTCCTGACTTAAATCTCCGGCAGATGCTCCCGAATGTATGGTGACGTCAGTAAACTGACCCGAATACTTTAGTTTCAGATAGTCGAGCACAATGATATTTAAAAACTCCATAGCTCCTGTTCCATCTGTCAGTGCATGGAATATTTCAAGATTAATCCTGTTTCCGAAATAAGTAACCTGGTAGTGCAGCATCGCTTTTGCAGGTACGTAAAGCAGAGGGCATATCCTATCGTTTTCTTCGGTAACCTTTGGAAGAATATCCGTATCTTCCATATAGTGCCAGAATATACCTCGACGTATCCTTACCTGTACCTGAGGTCTGTCCTGTATAGCTGAAAGGACCGCCTGCTGCAGTAGGTCAGGGTCTATATTTTCTTTTAAGGTACAGCTTAAGCGGAAAGATCTTGTATCCCTCTTTCCGACCGTAGCCAGAAAAACCTTGGCCACATTGTCTATTTTGTACCAGTTGTTACTGCTCATTTAATGCTCCTCTTATAAACTGATATACCTGTCAGATCAGGGCCTGTTCTCTGTGTCTTTGGTCCCGTATATTTCCTCCGACACGTGTGCGGAAAGTCTTTTCATTGCCTGGCGTGCCATGTGTATTGGCATTTCCTGGTATACATGCCAGCCTTTTTCTTCTATATCAAGCCAGGCTTTCCCACCGGCCTCTTCAATTTTATCTTTAAGCCGGATACTGTCGTCAAGTAGTATACCGTTTCTTCCCGCCATGATAAAGACAGGAGGAAATCCTTTAAAATCTCCAAACAGGGGACTGTATGCAGGGTTGGCAAGATCTGTGTCCTCTATATAAGAATGGGCTGCACCCATAACAAATTTCTTGGTAAGGATTGGATCCGTCTCGGCATTTTTTTCATAGGAACCGGCTGTTCCCGTCATATCGGTCCAGGGACTGAACAGCAGTAATTCTTTGGGGACAGGTTTGTTTTCCGAGATCAGTTTTTGTACCAGACATAGTGCCAGGTTTCCTCCTGCAGAATCGCCTGCGAGCAGGATATGATCTGCCGAAAAAAGGTTGTCGGTTAAGTATTTCCAAACTGCAAGCCCATCCTCCAGTGCTGCCGGATACTGATGTTCGGGAGCCAGACGATATGCAAATGAATAGACGGTAAAACCTGTAGCTGCCGCCATTTTTGCAGAAAGGATCCTGGCATAGCCTAAACCACCGCTCACATATCCGCCACCATGCGCATACAGTATGGCATAATTCGGATTGTGGGCAAATATCGGTTTAACAGCCTCACAACGGATTTTGCCAACCTTAAAGGGAGTAATCTCAACATCTCCTTTGGGCGTTGCAATCCCGCCTGCCCATTCGGCAAGCTTACGGTGTTTTTTGAGTTCCTCTGCGGTCATGGTATTTCCTGATACAAAATTTACAGCCCTGAAGGCTTTTTTTAACAGTGGATTCATTATATATACCTTTCCCTGGTGAAAAAAATTCTTTCAAACTTCTATAACTATAACATATATTGAGGGAAAATACTATTTTTTTAAATACCTTAGTTAATTAGTTTTCTAAACCGTTTTTAAAAATGATCAAGGGACGGCTTAAAGTCGTCCCCTGTTTTTATATTATTGCTCCCAGTCCATATCGGTGTAATAACACCATTTTGCAGAAGTCAGTTTTCCAAATATATACTTATCAGAAGCCGATTCGCACATCGTATAAAGCCTGTTGTCAACAAACACGATTTCCTCCGACATCGGGGCGAATTTGTAATCATTTACCAGTGAAGCCGAATCCAGCTCATACAGTGGCATCGTAATGCCGGCTACGGTATAAGCCTTCTTACTTACGGGCTTATCGTAAACCAGTATGTGCGAGAATGCTACACCATAAGATGTGGATAAGTAGATTTTTCCATCCTTCAGTTCCATTCCCTGTACCAGGTCAGTTACCGAATATGCCTCAAATGGCTTTGATTCCAGTCCAAATACTGCATCTTCAGAATCTGAAAACCTATATCCAAAAATCATCGCCTGATTATAATCCCCTGCGTCAGTCGTCATTTTATGACTCTCATCGGTTTCGTAATTTCCTGGTCTGTAAAACTCTCCAGAATAAAGACAATCCGCATCAGATGCCACATATGCGACACTCATTTCATCAGGCATCATGAAGGTTCCAACGGATTTTATGAAATCCCCATCATTAAGGCTCATGGCATCCACATATTTAAAAACATAGAGACAGTGATCACCGCTTCCCGCAACATATACATAATCACCATGCACGGTCATTCCGCCCGCATGCCCATGAAACTCAGAGCCATCCTGATTTTGCATCTTTAAAGTCTTGATACAAACTCCGTTTTCCTTTTCAACCAAATAGATGGGCGATACGGATTTATCATTCATATATCCGGTTATAAAGAAGCATTCGGACCTGTCATCATACGCAAGTCCCTGTGCCACAAAACCATCATTGATGTCCGGAATAAGGAAACCTTTTTCAGAATGATTATAATAATCCCTTACCGGAAGCCTCAGATACAGGATTCCTCCAATTAAAACCACATCAACCACTATAAAAAAAATTATTAACACCTTGAGGATTTTTCTTACCAGTGGTTTTTTCTCTTTTCCTGTTAATTTGCTTTTATTCTCTTTCGTCCCCATAACAGTATCTATGCTCTTATATCTTCTTTACACCATTACATTTATCAATTACATTGATGGTTCCGTCTGCGTTGTAGTTAAACTCCGCTACGCATACACTTCTGTGGAAAAGGCTGCCTCCGGGAAGCTCATCCGTATGATAGAAAAGATAGGAATGTCCCTTAAAATCACATACTCCGGGATGATTGGTAAAGCACTTCCCCTCTTCCATCAGGATGCCCTTGTATTCCCAAGGTCCTGTAGGAGAAGCCGAGGTTGAGTATGCAAGATGCTCATTACGACCCTTGCCCTCACCAAAAGCTGCAAATACCATATAGTAAAGACCGTTTCTCTTATAAAACCAGGGACCCTCTCCATAAGTGGTACCGGTCATGTGGCCTCCCTTGCCAAAGGCCTCCACTGTCATAGGTATCTTCTGAATCCCGATCTCTTCATTATAGGAAACCATATCTTCGTTTAAAAGGACATATCTGAGTTCAGGATTTCCAAAGTAAAGGTAAGCCTGACCGTCATCATCAATAAACACTGTAGGATCGATGTCATTCCAGTCACCCTCATCAACCAAAGGGTATCCGAAATCCTTATAGGGACCCTCGGGCTTATCAGAAATACCTACTGCAATAGCCATCCCCCCGTCCTTTTTGTGTACGGGACAGTAGAGATAAAACTTTCCGTTTCTTTCTATACACTGGGGTGCCCATGCCCTGTCATCTGCCCATTCGATATCATCGAGTGAGAATATCTTACCATGATCGGTCCAGTTGACCATATCCTTTGTTGAGAAGCATCTCCAGTCAAACATGGTATAAAAGTTGTTGATCAGATTATCCTCATCGTGAGTGGTATAAAGATACAAAGTATCATTATATACCATGGGTGCGGGATCCGCTGTGTAAATATTTGTTATAATAGGGTTTTTACTGTATTCTTCTGACATTTTTAAATTTTCCTTTCCTTAATTACAATAGGTTTATGACAAGAGTACCTTGCCCCCTGTCACAAACCATAATATCAGACTATACTAAAAAAAGCAACAGTTTAAAAAACGTTTTACCAGAATATCTTGTACAATTTTTCAACAGAAAAAAAGGAATAACTACTTGACTTTGCAAAAAAGCCATTGTATAATAAAGTTTAATATTTTTCTACTGCATCCACCGGAAAAAATGGCGGGAAGCACCTTATTTACTACGTTTTCAATAAATTTAACATAATAAGGAGGATGACATGGCTTACTTTTTTGAAGAACCTTCACACACTTTCAGCGAGTACCTATTAGTTCCGGGATATACATCTCCGGATTGCATCCCTGCAAATGTATCTCTGCGCACTCCCCTTTGTAAATTCAGAAAGGGTTCCGAGGAATCACCTATTTCATTAAATATTCCTCTGGTTTCAGCCATCATGCAGTCAGTATCAAACGATACTATGGCTATTGCCCTTGCAAAAGAAGGCGGAATGTCATTTATCTACGGCTCACAGTCCATCGAGGATGAAGCCGCAATGGTAGCAAAAGTTAAGTCATACAAAGCAGGCTTTGTAGTAAGTGATTCAAACCTTAAAGAGGACGACACCCTTCAGGACGTTCTGGACCTTGTTGAAAAGAACGGACATAATACTATAGCAATTACCAGTGACGGTACTGCTCACGGCAAGCTCTTAGGTATAGTTACCAGCCGTGATTATCGCGTAAGCCGCATGGAGACAACTCTTCAGGTAAAGAGCTTCATGACTCCTTTAGAAAATCTTGTTACTGCTCCCGATACCACAACATTAAAAGAGGCAAATGATATCATCTGGGATAACAAGCTTAATTCACTTCCTTTGATCGATGCAAACGGATGCCTTAAATACATGGTATTCAGAAAAGACTATTCAGAGCATAAATCCAATCCCAACGAACTGCTTGATTCAAAGAAAAGATATATGGTAGGTGCCGGTATCAATACCCTTGACTACGAAAAAAGAGTTCCCGCACTTGTTGAAGCAGGCGCTGACGTACTTTGCATCGACTCCTCAGAGGGTTATACCTGCTGGCAGGAAAAGACCTTAAGCTTTATCCGTGAAAAGTACGGTGACAGCGTAAAGGTAGGCGCAGGAAACGTTGTGGACCGTGACGGGTTCATGTTCCTCGCTAAGGCCGGTGCTGATTTCGTAAAGATCGGTATCGGTGGCGGATCAATCTGTATAACCAGAGAACAGAAGGGTATCGGCCGCGGGCAGGCTACAGCTGTTATAGAGGTAGCAAAGGCACGTGATGAATATTATAAGGAAACCGGCATTTACGTTCCCATCTGTGCTGACGGCGGTATCGTTCATGATTACCATATGACCTTAGCTCTTGCTATGGGCGCAGACTTTATCATGCTCGGCCGTTACTTTGCACGTTTCGACGAGAGCCCTACAAGCAAGCTCATGGTTAACGGCCAATACGTAAAAGAGTACTGGGGCGAGGGTTCAAACAGAGCACGTAACTGGCAGAGATACGATCTCGGCGGCAAGGCAAAGCTCAGCTTCGAAGAGGGCGTTGACTCATATGTTACATACGCAGGTCCTTTAAAGGACAATGTAGCCAAGTCACTTTACAAGGTAAAGTCCACCATGTGTAACTGTGGTGTGCTTACTATCCCTGAGCTGCAGAGGGACGCAAAGATCACCCTTGTTTCTGCAACTTCCATTGTTGAGGGCGGATATCACGATGTAACGCTCCGTACCACTCCCGGTGGAAATCAGCACTAATTGAATATATAAACTATCTGAAGATCACAGTGGGCAACCGCTGTGATCTTTTTTTGTAAAAATTTATAAAAAAGGTATTGACAAAATAAAAATTTGGTTGTATAGTCTGTATTACAGTAAATAATACAAATAAAACAGAACATACAAAAGCCAACTAAGGAGGGCAACAAAATGCCGGATATTAAAGAACTTTTACCATTTCTCATTCCCTTAATCATAGCCGAAATAATACTCTTAGTTGTCACACTAAGACATATTCTCACCCATAACAGCTATAAAAGAGGTAACAGAGTATTGTGGGTGATAATCACCATAATCGGTATGGAGTTTATCGGACCGATGCTCTATTTCCTGCTTGGTAAGGAAGATGCATAGGCTCCTTAAATTATTAGCGAGGTTTAGAAAATGCCAGACAATAAATATATATTAGAGATAAAGAATCTCGAAAAAAGCTTTGGAGATAAGAAAGTCTTAAAAGGCGTTGACTTAAAAATCCCTCAGAAAAGAGTTTTCGGTTTTGTAGGGAAAAATGGAGCAGGGAAAACAACTACCATGAAAATGGTATTAGGCCTGATGACTCCCAACAAAGGTGAGATATTCGTAAACGGAGAAAAGGTTACCTATGGAAATAATAAAACCAACCGTTACATAGGTTATCTTCCGGATGTCCCCGAGTATTATTCATTTATGACTCCCAGGGAATATCTTAATTTCTGTGGAGAAATAACATATATGGAGAAAAAGGATATCCGTTCCCGTAGTGAAGAGCTCTTAAAGCTTGTAGGGCTCGGTGAAGAAAAGCACAGGATCAAGGGCTTTTCAAGAGGCATGAAACAGAGACTCGGCATCGCTCAGGCCCTGCTTAACAAACCTAAGCTCCTGATCTGTGATGAGCCCACCTCTGCCCTTGACCCTGTTGGCAGAAAAGAAATCCTTGATATACTGGTGGCTGCCAAAGAAGAAACAACCATACTCTTCTCCACTCACATCCTCTCCGATGTTGAGCACATCTGTGACGAAATGGCTCTGCTTAATGACGGAAAGATCATAATGCAGGGAACAATTGAAGAAGTAAAGAATAAACGCAGGGGTAATGCCATAGAGATACAGTTTGAAAACAAAAAGGACACCGATAAGCTCCTTGCCATTTTCAAAAAGAAAGACAGCTCCTCTCTTGAAACAACCTCTTCCGGAGCTCTTGTAGTTAAAGATCAGAAAATAGTTCCGGAAATCCTGCGTTTCATCGGGGATAATTCCATCCCGTTTATCAGGATAGAAAAACAGGAAGCAACACTTGAAGATATCTTTATAGACGCTATTCAAAACAAGTAGCACAAAGAAAGGTAACAAAATGACTGCATATATTAAAAAGGAATGCATGGAGCTGACCCGCACGGGAAAGCTCCTCATCCTCGGGATCATTTTCATATTATTCGGGATATTAAATCCCGCTATGGCAAAGCTTACCCCGTGGCTGTATGAGATGCTGCAGGATTCATTTTCAGAACAGGGTCTGATCATTGGCGAGGTAACAGTAAACGCCATGACCAGCTGGACACAGTATTTCAAAAACGCCACTATGGTTGTGATCACAATAATACTACTGTGCAGCACAGGCTTTACGAATGAATACCAGAAGGGAACTCTGGTACAGATAGTAACCAAGGGACTTTCAAGGAGAAAAATATACTTCTCAAAGCTCCTTGTCGGATACGCTACCTGGACTGTAATGTTTCTCGTTTATACCGGAGTTACACTGGGATATACCGTATACTTCTGGGGCGATGATAAGGTACCGGATCTCTTCTATGCTATCCTCTTCTTCTGGATTTTCGGAATACTGTTAATGAGTCTCCTCTCCATGTTCGGAGCATTATCTGAAAACAGCGGACAGGTACTTTTAGGTACCGGCGGGATCATTTTCATAACGATCCTCATAAATTATGTCCCCACCATAAGTAAATATATGCCGATAAAGCTTATGGATGGCTTACAGCTCTGCAATGGCACGGCTCAGGTCTCAGACTTCTCAGAAGCATTAATAATCACTTCCATTATGATCATCGCATGTATTATAATAGGTATGGTTGCATTCGACAAAAGAAGACTATAAGGAAAATACAGGTACAAAATATGATCATTAGAATAGATGAACTTTCAGATGTCCCGATATATCTCCAACTGAGAAACCAGATAGTAATGGGGATTTCAAGCGGCGAACTTAAATCCGGCGAAAAGCTTCCCACAGTACGCGATCTCGCCTTGGAGATGGGAATAAATACAATGACGGTCAGCAAAGCCTATCAGTTATTAAAAACAGAGGGCTATATAATGACCGACCGTAAAAACGGTGCAAGAGTCAGAACAGAAATAAAAAAGGAAGCATACATTTCCGATGCAAATAAAACCGAACTAAAAAGAATAGTTTCAGAAGCACGTATTTCCGGAGTCGATAAACAGGAGCTCTTAAGTCTGGTTGAAACTTTCTGGGAAGGAGGCCGGACTGAATAATGGGAATTTTATTTAGTATTATTATTTGCGTATGCATTTTACCCGTACTCTTCATAATGTTTTTCATGCTATACCCTAAAAGTTGGAAGAAAAGCAAGCTTATATTCGGTGTTACAGCAAGAAAAGAATATGCCGAAGGCCAAACCAGCGAAATTGTTTCCAATATCTGTTTAAAGAGACGGGGACAAGCTTTAAAAATCCTGATCGGAAGCTTAATTATCGCTGTTGTTCTTATACTGTTCAGGAATTTTATATTGCAGACTACGGTATGGATGATATATGCTTTAATATCAACAACAGCTATGGGACTTCCATTTATACTCGGCAATAAGGAAATGAAGTCTCTTAAAAAGAGCCTGGGTCTTGAAGCCGGACAAAAGATAACCTACACCGATTTTAACAATGCCGGAGCAGTACATACACTGAAACTTTCAAAAATACTGCCACCCAACATTACAGGACTCCTGATAGTGATCATTGCACTGCTGATGGACTTGAAAATAATCCCAATAAGCACCGGCATAGCAGGAAAATTTATCTGTACCGGAATTTCAGTAATTTTTCTGCTCACAGAATTTTTAATAACCGCAGCAGCCTATATTATGGACAGCCTGAAAAACGAAGTAATATCCTCTGACTCCGCTGTAAATGCAAATTACAACAGAGCAAAGAAAAAGAATCTGTCCGACTTTACGGTAATTTTTCTCTGGGTACACGTCATTTTCCTCGGAGGACTTTTTGTAACCAGCCTGCTTTATTATTCTGAAATAGGACTTCTTATCAGTGTATTCGCATATCTGATCATACTGATGGCAGGAATACTTATATTTATAAAAAGAGATCGAAAGATTGAAAGCCGCTACTCAAAAGAAATTACTGTTTCAGAAGATGAAGATGATTACTGGATATTTGGTCTGATCTATTATAATCCGAACAACAAAAGACTTAATGTAAAGAAAAGAGTAGGCGTTGGCGGAACCGTAAACCTTGCTCATCCCTTCGGAAAGGTCATATACGCATTTATTGTATTAATGATGCTATATGTTTTTGGATCAATGATTTATCTGGGAATGGCCGAGGCTACACCATTAAAGCTAAGGATATCGGAAGATACCCTGGTTTGTCATCACTTAAGTGACGATTATGTAATTGACTTCGATTCGATAAATAGTATTTCACTTGGAGAAGATGTTGATTCACTTAAGTTCTATAAAATCTCGGGATTCGGAATGGATAATATCCTAAAAGGAATCTATTCCGTAGACGATAACGCAGATTGTAAGGTCTTTCTCAATCCTCAGAACGGAAATTATATAAAAATAGAAACCGATGAATTAACTTACTATGTAGGCAGTGAAACCGCCGAGGAAACCAGCGAGATTTTCTCAGCTATCCGCCCATATATAAACTAATTTCAATAATCATAGCCAAATAATGAACTTTCTACCACATTTCCTTTTTAGGTTACGGTGACAGAAAATTTATATATATGAAAGGTACAAATCATGACTACAAAACCTATACTTGAGATAAAAAATTATTCAAAAACCTACGGTGAGGGCAAACGTGCTGCAGATAACGTATCTCTCACTGTTATGTCGGGAGACATTTACGGATTTATCGGTCACAATGGTGCCGGAAAGTCAACTACCATCCGAGCTATAGTGGGAGTACTTGACTTTACCGAAGGAGAAATACTTATCGACGGTCACTCTGTAAAGGATGACCCGATGGAGTGCAAAAGGATTACAGCCTACATTCCGGATAATCCCGACCTTTATGAAAACCTTACAGGCATACAGTATCTGAATTTTATAGCGGATGTATTTGAGATCAGTGCCAAGGACCGCGAGGAAAGAATAAAAAAATACGCTGATATCTTTGAAATAACAGAGTCCCTCGGAGATTTGATCGGTTCATATTCACACGGTATGAAACAGAAGCTTGCCATAATCTCTGCACTCATCCATGAACCAAAGCTTATAGTCATGGACGAGCCCTTCGTCGGTCTTGATCCCAAAGCTGCATTTCTTCTTAAAGGTATAATGCATGATATGTGTGAAAACGGAGCCGCCATCTTTTTCTCGACTCATGTCCTTGATGTGGCAGAAAAACTGTGCAATAAGGTTGCCATAATAAAAAAAGGCAGGATCATAGCTTCAGGTACCATGGAGGAGCTGACTGAGGGTCATTCTTTGGAGGAAACTTTCCTTGAATCAGAGGGAGATTGACGGACTTTTACAATACTATGACAACAAGAAAGGGTGTGGAGGCAGAAAATGAAAAGTAAAAACTTACTGCTGCTAAAAAACCTGCTTTTATCAACAAGTCAGATAAATAAATACAGACACTGCAAAGATAAAAAGAAGAAAAGCAAAATAATCGGCGGATTTGTAGGTATGATCATTTTATATCTGATGATCATGGCATACTGTATTGCAACTTGTGTTGGCTACGGAGAATACGAACTCATCGAAGCTGCTCCCGGAATGTGTGCAATGGTCATAAGCATACTGGCATTTATCTTTACATTTTTCAAGACAAACGGATACCTTTTTAACTTCAAGGAATATGATATGCTTATGTCACTTCCGTTTAAGACAAGGACTGTGGCTGCCTGTAAATTCCTTTACATGTATGTAAACAGCCTGCCCTGGTACTTGAGTATATCACTCTCGATGATGATAGGCTACGGGATATATGCAAAACCGGCAATGTATATTTATCCTCTGTGGATAATACTCGCTCTGTTCCTCCCCGTTATCCCGATGCTTATTTCAGCATTTATCGGTTTCCTGATCGCTAAGGTAAGTGCAGGCTTTAAAAAGAAAAACCTTATCCAGACAGTCCTGACCATGATCTTTGTTCTCTTCTGTTTCTTTATCAGATTCTTTATGGAGGACATGTTCAGAAACAATAAGGTACAGGCCACACTGGAGGAAATGTCAGCTACAACGGATAATGCAGGAAAAATATATCTGCCTATCAGCTGGTTTACAAATGCCGTTACAAAAACAGGCATTTTAGATATCCTGCTCCTTTGCGGGATAAGCATTCTTCTTTTTGCGGTAGTATTCTATATTGTCGGCGGTTCTTACAGGAGCATCAACTCCAAGCTGAAATCACACGCAGCAGCAAAGAACTATAAAATGACTAAGCAGAAAAAGACCGGTATCTTACATGCAATAGTTTTCAAGGAATGGAAAAGGATGACCGGCTCAACACTGTATATGACAAATGGTGCAATGGGAATGGTTTTCGCCCTCATACTTGGGGGAGCAGCTCTAGTCCTTGGTCCTGATAAAATAGAGGAACTGATAGTAAAAGCTATTCCTGCCGGATCTTCATTAGTTCAGCCGGCAATCCCTCTTGCAGTATATTTCTTTGTAGGTATGTTTTCCTCTCCGGCATGCAGCCCCTCACTGGAGGGAAAAAACTACTGGATAGTCCAGAGCCTGCCAATACATAAGAAAACCCTATATCAGGGTAAGATGCTCTTCAATATGTATCTGACAGTTCCCTTTATGGAATTTGGCATTATTGCATTATGTATAGGTACCCGTACCCCTATAATCGACACCATACTTTATCTCATATTAGGCTTTGTACTCTGTGCATTTTCAACCGCCTGGGGATGTGTATGTGGCGTAAAGCATATGAAGCTGGACTGGGAAAATGAAATAGAGGTCATAAAACAGGGAACAGGTGTGATGATATATCTGTTACCGAATATGTTTGTCAGCATGATACTTATTGTTGTGGTTGTTTTCTTAGGAATGGTTATCGAGCACAGTCTTCTCACTGCTTTACTTATACTGATATACGGTCTGCTGGCTTTCCTAAGCTACAAAAAAGTAATGAAAATATCAAAATAACAGCATATGTTATAACAAAAATGGACGGTTATCTCTGAGATACAATTGTATGTCAGGATGAACCGTCCAATTTATTTCACTGTACCTTTACTTCTCCTACAAGCACCTTTTTATAGTCTTCATAATTTTTCTTTAAAAGCTCAGGTGTATTAAGCTCATAAGGACACTTGGAAACGCACTTACGGCAGTTGATACAGGTTTCTATCTTCTTCATTTCATTCTGCCAGTGTTCAGATAACCACCCCGCCGATGGAGCTCGCCTGAGCATTAAAGAAATACGTGCGCACTGATTTATTGTAATACCCATCGGACATGGCATACAGTAACCGCAGCCCCTGCAGAAATCACCTGCCAGCTCATCCTGTTCCTGCTTAATAAATGCTGAAATCTCTTCAGTCATGGTCGGAGTATTATCCATATAAGAAAGCCACTCCTCAAGCTCACTCTCCTTCTGGATACCCCATATCGGCAACACATTGTCAAACTGTGTCATATAAGCCATCGCGGCATCCGAACGGTTGATAAGTCCGCCGGCAAGACCCTTCATAGCAACAAATCCCACATTATTTTTACGGCATATGTCTACAAGCTCAAGCTCCTGCTTACCCGACAGATATGAGAACGGGAACTGCAGGGTTTCATACAATCCGCTCTCTGCTGCCTCCTTTGCGACGAGGATTTTATGTGCGGTAATACCTATATGGCGGATCATGCCTTTAGCCTTTGCTTCAAGCATACACTCATACATGCCTGTACCATCATCCGGAGCATAAACCTGGCCTGCCATATGAAACTGATAAACATCTATATAATCTGTGCCGAGAGTCGAAAGTGAGGTCTCAAGATCCTTCCAGAAAGCCTCCGGTGTTTTAGCCTGAGTTTTGGTTGCAATATAAATCTTGGCACGTGCCTCTTTAGTATTAAAGGCTTTTCCGATCTTTAACTCACTGTCACTATATGCTCTTGCTGTATCAAAATAAGTCATCCCGCCCTCATATGCACGAAGAAGGATTTTTACACCTGTCTCAACATCACATCTTTGTACCGGCAAAGCCCCGAATCCGTTCTGCGGTACAGTAATCCCGGTGGTCCCCAAAGTAATCTGTCTCATATAAGCCTCCTTAAGATTATTTGCTTATAGTGTAGCATTTGTTTCTGTAAATAGCAAGAAAAATAAGCTGCACCGCCAAGCGATACAGCTTACTATAGTTATTCAATATTTGTAAAGTTAGATTATAGCTGCCCTACCCGTGATCCTCGAATCAGCACCACAGCATTTCACGAGAGCCTGATACAGACGCTGTGAGATAGTTGCGTTATCCAGCCTTATTTCGATATCATCGAAATCATAGCTGAAACCCGAAAGATCCTGAATATCTTCAAAATCCTCTATGCTTGCATTTGTAAGATTTATCGTACAACCGTCACCAGCCTTGGAAATAATGCTGATAAATGCAGCTTCACTTATCTGTGCATTGACAAAATTGAAGGTCACTTCATCAGATCTGCTACCAAAGCCTCCTGCGAGCTCCGGTCCATGACCGGCACGACCTATACATGCATTGTTTCCATTCACAGTACAGCCATCTCCGACCTTGGTCATAATCCTCCAGAATGCATCTCCATCAATTACCGCATTGTCCAGTTTAAATGTGATATTGTCAACAATACACTCATCTTCCTCTTTTCCGGGTATGAAATTCATATCCTGTTCGATATCACAGCCCTGCAGGTCAAGCTCACCGTCATCCTCTTCAAGCCCCCTTAGTATCTGGGTAAAATGATCGGGATAAATTTTCCTGTTTCCTACAGTGGTTCCTGCAGTTTTCGAACTATCCTGTTCCGGATTTCTGTCGAAATCAGAATTCTTGCTGGAATAGTAATTTTTGTTTTGGCGATTATCAGCTTTAGGACCATTCTGCCATTTCCCGAAGCTTTCCTTCTGGATCTTATCGAGACCCTCTAAGGCTTCCTTTACTGCCTTGCTGACTACTGCTCCGATATTGCTCATTACCTTTTCGGCTTCCTTAAAATCCTTAGGCCCTGTATACCAGCCCTGATTCTGCCACTTATCCCCGCCGAAATTTCCCGGACCGTATTTAAAATCACGCTTAAAATCACGTTTGAAGTCATTCTTGAAATTCTGCCAGCCACATCCGGGAGCAAAATCCTCTAACGCCTTGTATTCCTCAAAGTTCTTTACGGGGAATACCTTGTACGGACGCTGGAAGGCGACAAACACGAAACGGATTTTATCAGCGTCCCCGGTATTAAATGGTATGCGGTAAAACCTGATGCTTGAACCGTTCCATACCTTTTCCATAGTGGGCTTGTAGTCCCTGTGGAGCAGGCTGTACTGGTATCTGTTATCCCAGTCCTTGTCAGGATCTGCTTCATGTATCGGCATGATTATGAAATTGCACTTGGCACTTTGATTATTATTTGCGTCGATATCACCTGTCATTGCAAATAAAAACTCGAAGTCCTCGTTCTTTTCAACCGGCATTTCATAAGAAATCTGTGTCCAGTTGGAACCATAATCACCAATCTCGTAAACTTCAACATTGTTGCCGAGTGCATCGGTAACGAACATCCTGTTAGCAATATTATTACCTTTGCAGGTAGGATCAATCTGAAATCCTCTTGCTTCAAAACCTATAACCTTACTCATATAATGTACCTCGCCGTAGGCGTGTGTACCCAACGATGATGCGCCTACTGCATCATCGTTGACAGTCATAAAGCCTGCTTTATGACTGTTTTCCTCCGTATTATCATTATCGTAAGCTACGGTCGGAACATGAGTATCCGGCATTTTAACACAAAAGTCGTTGACATACTCTGCCCGACCTTTTTTGACAAGTCCCTTTGCCCTTTTGGGGTAGGTCTCGCCAATCACATTGCCTGATTCGTCAATAATCGTTACGTTTTTTTCCATGGGTGTCTCCCCCTTATTCAATTGTAAATTTGCCTTTATTTATCAAAGGCATTCTCTTAACTTGTGGACTTATCGTTTTTTATAATGGGTGTCTTCCCCGTCCGAGTATAAACATAACATATAAATTTTTTTAAGTCAATCATAAAAACCTAAGAGGTGAATTTTCAGGGGTCACAGGTAAAAAACAATTTATCTGCAAAGAAATATCCCGGCCTCCTTAGTTATATGAAAACCCTTACCGACCTGCATCTGGACGAAGGTTCGGAACTCTTTATAATTATCAACTATATACTGATTCTGGTTACCATGGCAGGAAAGGATATAATCTATGAGGTCGTTTTCGTCAGTAACATAAAGACTGTCCTCGTAATCTCTCCATTCAACCAAGTCAAATTCCTTTTCAAGCATGGATTTCCCGTTTGTCTTTCCAAAAATCTCATAAAGATCTTTAGCTGCCAGCACTATCCTGTCATCGAATTGTTTCATCATATCACTGATTTCTTTCATATGCTTTGGACCATATGTGCTGCAGATGAAAGTCCCGCCTGGCTTTAGGACTCTCCTGATCTCGCTGATAGCCTTAAGCATATCCGAGGCATAGAACAGAACATGATTTGCTATTACCATATCCACTGATGAATCAGGTTGCGGGATTTCTTCCATATTTATAAGCTTAAATGAAAATCTTCCATCGTTGCTATCAAAGCATTCCTTTGTTTCTTCAAGTACGCCCTCAGAATTATCGGAAAGAATTATTTTTATCTTTTGGGGCAAGGCATCCATATTCTGGAGCCAGAAATCACCATTGCCGCATCCAAGCTCCAGTATGGTTTTTCCGGAACGGATACCACAGTTTCTGTATATCCATGGAAACCACTTTTCAGTATTCTGAGAGTAAAGGCTATGCAGTCTTATTCTTATAGAAATATTAGAGGTATCAACATACTGCTGCATGAGGCTCTTTTTAAGGCCTGTCTCCGAGACCTCCGTAAGCAGTCTTGTCCAGTCAGCTTCCCCTTTTTGTCTTACCTCTTCCATTGTATCTTTCAGTATTTCTTTAACCAGCGTCATTTGTTTAATACGTTCATCAAGTAACCCCAGCTGTTGTTTTAATGACGAAAGAAAAGTTTCGTTTTCCGGCTCGGTATTTTTTATGTCCTCTAAAGAAAATCCTAGATATTTGAGAAGCAGTATTCTCTGCATCTTTTCAAAATCCTTATCGGTATATAATTTATATCCGTTTTCCTCAACAAATGAAGGTGTTAGAAAACCATGATCGTTATAATATCGCAGGGTTTTCTTTGTAACATGTGCTTTTTTTGCAAAAGCTCCTGATGTATAATATCCGTTTTTCATAATATCTTTTCCTTTTTGCTTTTTCCAAGATAAAGCTTCTGTTTTTTCCCAAAATAATTTTCAAAAATTTTTAAAAAAGTGCTTGACTGCGCCCTTAGGGCACGGTTTATAATCCGATTATAGTACAGAGATAACAAATGTGTCAAGGGAAAACACACCCATAGATACATTCACCACAAAGGAGGATATCAATTATGACTATTATCGTTACCGGTGGAGCCGGATTTATCGGCAGCAATTTCGTTTTCCATATGTTAGGAAAATACCCTGATTACCGTATCATCTGCCTTGATTGCCTGACATACGCAGGTAATCTTTCAACTCTCAAATCCGTAATGGATAACCCTAATTTCAGATTTGTTAAGGAAGATATAACAAACCGCGAGGCAGTATACAAGCTTTTTGAAGAAGAAAAACCTGACATGGTAGTAAACTTTGCAGCAGAAAGCCACGTTGACCGCTCAATTGAAAATCCTGAGATTTTCCTTAATACAAACATCTTAGGTACTGCAGTACTTATGGATGCCTGCAGGAAGTACGGGATTAAGAGATATCATCAGGTATCTACCGATGAAGTATACGGAGACCTTCCTTTAGACAGGCCCGACCTCTTCTTTACAGAGGAAACTCCTATCCATACCAGCAGCCCTTACAGTTCTTCAAAGGCAGGTGCAGACCTCTTGGTTCTTGCATACCACAGAACTTACGGACTTCCTGTATCCATAAGCCGTTGTTCAAATAACTACGGTCCTTATCACTTTCCTGAGAAGCTGATCCCTCTCATGATCGCAAATGCACTTCATGACAAACCCCTCCCCGTATACGGAAAGGGTGAAAATGTAAGAGACTGGCTCTATGTTGAGGATCACTGCCGCGCCATCGACCTTGTAATCCACAAGGGACGCGAAGGCGAGGTTTACAATATCGGCGGACATAACGAGATGAGAAATATCGATATCGTAAAGATGATCTGTAAGGAACTTGGAAAACCTGAGAGCCTCATCACTTACGTTACAGACCGTAAGGGTCATGATATGAGATATGCTATCGATCCTACTAAGATCCATAACGAATTAGGCTGGCTTCCTGAGACCAAATTTGCTGACGGTATAAAGAAAACTATCAAGTGGTACCTCGAAAATCAGGAGTGGTGGGAAACCATCATTTCAGGCGAGTACAGAAACTACTATGAGAAGATGTACGGAAATCGCTAAAATATTCCTATAACCGATTAACGAAAAAGGACACTTTCCTATTATCGAAAGTGCCCTTTTCCATTTTTATGCCTTACATATTACCCTGCTCTTAATATTCCTCGGTGTCAATATCCCTGACTTCTCATCCCACCGGATGGTAGTCAGGGTATACTCTCCCTTCTCATAACCGTACCCGTCACCCTTATCATCGTACAGAGTGTATTCAGCATCCTTACCCGTAAAAATATTATAGGTAATTTCTCCTGTCTGCTCCTCTGTGGAAAGGGCGGCTTCGGTTTTAGGTATTATTGAGCCTTCCTTCACAAATACGGGGATATGATCAAGCTCTGCTGCCGCATCTATCCACTGACCGCCCTCGAAATATTCCTCAGTAAAGTACTCATACCAGCCACAGCCCTTGGGAAGATATACTCTTCTGATCTTTGTCATCGGCTTTGTAACCGGACATACCATCATCGACTCCCCGAACATATACTGATCAAGTATATTCCAGGTATTTCTGTCATCATAAAACTCATATGCCAGAGGCTTTATGATAAGTTCGTCTTCCAGCCAAACCTTTCCTGCAGCAGAATAAATATATGGCATAAGCTCATATCTAACTCTGTTAGCCTTTAGCAAAGCATCATAAAACGGGGCCGCAGGGTTGTCAAACTCCCAGAGCTCACGCCTAAAGTCTGTACCATGCCCTCTAAATACCGGCAAAAATGCCGCCCACTGATACCACCTTGTAAACAGCTCACAATATGCAGGATCCTTAGGTCCGTCATCATACTCTCCGTCCCAGTACCAGTTTATCCCATTCTTCACAAAGAATGCACCTATATCAACCGTCCAGTAGGGCATACCAGATGCGCAGAAATGTACGCCCGCAGGTATCTGTCTTCGAAGTGTATCCCATGATGCAGAAATATCTCCCGACCAGAGTATGGTTCCATATCTCTGCTGCCCCAGATAGCCGCTTCTTGTAAGATTGGTTACTCTCTTTTCATCAGTTACCGATCTCTGACCCTCGTATATGCCCATTGCGTGATACAGTCCATACGCATTGGTCTCTGTGGCAGGCATTATCTCCGAGGTAGCATTCACATAATCATAATACATCTTTGTGCTGTCGGGTCTTACCGGTCTCATCCACTCCGGCGCTATGGGTTCACTGTTATCGCACCACCATGCATCGACACCATGCTTAAAAAGCCCTTCATCAGCCTGTTTCCAGTAAAGCTCTCTCGCTTCTTTCTTAAAAGCATCATAAAGACTGTACCCAGGAAGCATAAGCCCTGCTGCCTTCATCTCCTTATGGTTTTCTGTTATCTCAGCCATATTGGGCCAGATAGAGATCATAAAATGCACATGGTTGTCATGCAGTTCCTTTGTCATTGCATCTGTATCAGGAAATCTCTTTTTGTCAAAGCTCTTCTGCCCCCAGCAGTTGTCATCCCAGGAAAGCCAGTCAAGTACTATACAGTCAAGGCCAATCTTCTTTTCGCGATATTTCTCTGCTACACTTAATATCTCTTCCTGAGTCTCATATCTTTCCTGGGACTGTATGTATCCAAATGCCCATTTAGGAAGAAGTGTCGCCTTTCCGGTTATCTTTCTGTATTCCTTTACAACGCCGTCAGGGTTCTTACCGTTCATAAAGAAGAAATCCATTTCCTCATCTGCTTCGGTATAAAAGTAAGAGCCTTCGTCAGTATCTGAGAAAATAGCCGGGCTGTATGTATTGATCATAAAGCCGTAACCTTTAACGGATACCAGTACCGGGATGGCTATCTTCCTGTTTCCCTGGTGAAGAAATACCTTTTTACCCCTTAACGAACCAAAGCCTTCCTCCTGCTGCCCAAGTCCGTAAAGTGCCTCATCCTCATCAAAATTAAGCCTTAACCATGTATGATAAGCCGTGCCGGTCTGCACTTTTCCGGCATCCCTTACCACTTCCTTTTTCCCGTCGGCAGTCTCTACAACTTCCTTTTCAATAGAAGCCTCTACTACCTTAAAAACAGGAAACTCCTCAAGCTCCTTCGCGCGTTTTTCTTCCTTTACTAAGAGCCTGCCCTTTTTGCCGTTTTCATCTCGGTCAAAATAGGTAAAAGCACTACTTCTCCTGTCTATCTCGACAATGAGCTCAGGAAGAGAAAGTATTATCAGATCTTCACTTTCTTTCACCTCAAAATCAGAAAATGCCGGTAAATCTATGAGACCGGGTTTTATATTCTGGACAGGATTTTCTTTGTCATCAGAAAAGAAATCCTTTTTGGTATACATAACACGTATACTTCTGCCATCAACAGGAACAATCTTTATTTTTCCTTTTTGCAACTGAAGAGTCAGGGTGTCCTGACTCTTCATAAAATCAGCTACTTTATTAACATCATATGGTATGCAGGGTAACAATTCCGTTTCCTCCTTATTATATGACTGATCCTCTTTTCTCTCCTAAACCTCATTAGCTTAAAAACTCCGGTTTCTTAGGTTCTTCCGGCAATTCATAATCCTTCTCTATGCTCTTCCTGATCTTTACTTCTTCCGTTTTCATCTGTATATCAATACTGGGAATCTCATTTTTATACGTTTCTCTTATCGTCCTGATCTCTTTTTTTGTCTCAGCGATTTTGGCTTCAGCCATTGCAATGCTCGCATTCTGGGCTTTCTTACCTTTAAAATCAAATAGTCCAAGCGACTCCAAAGTCCATTCCGCATCAACCAGCTGTCTCATGTACTTGATCATCTCTTCCATGACAGCTTTTATTTCTTTATCTCTTTTACACTCAAGCTCGTATTCCAGTTCCTCACGTCTTTCCTTGAGTCTTCGTTTATATTCCTTTTCTTTTTCGTTCTGTCTCTTATTACACTGACGTACCCAGGCCGAATGCTCTAATTCATACATTCTTTCCTCTTCCTCACGCCTTTTCTTCTCTGCCTCGGCCTTTCTCTCTTCCTCTCTTCTGCGCCTTTCTTCTGCTCTTCTTTCTTCCTCAGCTATACGCTTTCTTTCTTCCTCTGCCTTGCGGTTCTCTTCTTCCCTTACCTTTCGCTCTTCTTCGAGGCGGCGTTCCTCCTCCGCTCTGCGGCGGAACTCTTCCTCGGCTCTTCTCTCCTCCTCAAAGGCTGCCCGGCGTTCCTCGGCTTCAAGCTCTTCCTCTTCTATAATATCAGCCTTCGGATTTTTACCTATAACTCCTACCTGCTTAAGATACTGAGCCAGAGTTGTCCCAAAGAGATCCTTGGACTTTCTGCCCATAGCTTTTATTTTTCCGACATATTTCGGGTTATCGGCGTATATCTCCGTAAGAGACCCTGCCTTGTTTTTCCTGTATTTATCAAGTAAAAGATCCACCAGAGCTTCATATTCATTTCTGTTTTCATTTTCTGCTTCTGTCTTCATTTATTACTCCTAGATTGTTTGTAACCCGTAAGGTTTATAATACCAACTGCTCACAAACCTTTATATACTCACTGATAAAATCCTCTGCATCACCGGAAATAAACTCTAAGTTGTTTTCCTTCGCTGCAAACTCGTGTTTTTTTGCTCTTTCGCTTAAAGACTTTAAGCCTATTGTAGCCATGGTGCTTTTAACGGAATGTGCCTCTATCCGGTAAGCATCCATATCTTTATCCTGAAGATTCTTTCTCATACGCTCGGACCGCTTGGGACCTTCCGCAGCCACATCCGATATTATTTCCTTTAGAAACTCTTCATCTCCTCCGCAGTAACCCAGGGCTGTCTTATAGTCTAGACCTTCTATAGCACTTAGCCTGCTCTTTATGGAAATCTCTTTTTCTGCGAGAGGCTCAGGGGCTGCTTTGCCTGTCTCTATCACAATATCCTTAGGAAGCATTTGCTTTACGGTCTGCTCTAAAACCTTTGCATCAAGCGGTTTTGTAAGATAATCATCAAAACCCTCATCCAGATACATCTGCCTGCTTCCGGCCACTGCATTTGCAGTAAGGATGATAACCTTAGTGTCCCTGTTTTTCGAAGCTGCGTCTTTTCTTATGGCATGTAAAACCTCAATACCGTCCGGCTGTGGCATCATATGATCAAGAAGGATCAGGTCATATTTCGTTTCCCTGCACATTTCTATTGCACGGTTACCAGAACTGCACAGATCGGGCACAATACCCGTACGTTTCAGGAAAAGCTTTACTATAGTCAGGTTGGACTGATTATCGTCCACCGCAAGGATCTTTGCATCCGGTGCAGTAAAGCTTTCTTGATCGGTTTCCATTTCTTTGTCGGATCGTAAATTAAGGAAATCCTCCTTAAGAATACTCTTGCCGGAGTACTTAACAGGAAGTGATACCCAGAACTCCGAGCCCTTTCCATACTCGCTGTCAACCCCGATATTTCCCTTCATGGAATCAACAATGCTCTTTACGATCGCAAGTCCTAACCCGGTACCCTCTATATTAACATTTGATTTAACATCAGCTCTTGAAAAAGCGTCAAACAGAGTATCCTGTTCTTCCTTCCTGATACCCTTTCCCGTGTCTTTTACAAGAAGCTTTAATTCGAAGCTGTCATTATCTGTGTAACAGCCCCCGACCTTAAGGGTAACCGTACCTTTTTCAGTATACTTAACTGCGTTGTTTATAAGATTTACAAGGATCTGGCGGATCCTGAACTCGTCGCTTATTACTTCGTCAGGCACTTCCCCGTTAACCTCTGCCTTTAGCTCAAGCCCTTTCTCATCCGCTCTTTCTTTTACAAGGGAAATAACATCATGCAGCATGCCGGACATAAAGAAACGGCTCTCATTTATCTCCAGCTTGCCCGCTTCAATCTTGGAAAAATCGAGCACATCATTTACGAGCATCAGTAGCATTTTCCCGGAAGTCTTGATACTCCTTGAATACTCTCCGATAACTTCATCATGATTTTCTCTCTGGATCATCTCGTTCATGCCGAGTATCGCATTGATAGGCGTCCTGATCTCATGGGACATGCTGGCAAGGAATCTCGTCTTAGCCTCGGAAATATCAATGGCATGCTGTTTTTCCATGTTGATCTTTCTAAGATCGTCAACCTGCTGGATAACGACAAAGACAAGCAGAAACGCTAACCCGTCAACCATGGGAAGGGCTGTATCCGAAGCAGACCCCCAGAACAGAAGTACCGTTAATACCAAAAGACAGCATACAAGAAATCCCAGCATACCTATAAGTGTATAGCGGTATTTTCTGGCATTTCCCCTGATCGCATCCATTATCAGAATACCCATACCAAAAACAGCAAAAAATCCTGAGATGATATTTAATACATTTCTGACACTGAAAAGAGGCACCAGCCCTGTAAAATGAAGCGTAAGCCAGATAACAAGATTGGCTGATGACGCGATCATGATAAAGGACATACTCTTTTTATATCTGCCCCCCTGTAACAGGTTCAGGTAAACACTTAAGGGCAGTGTGATCGTCAGGCTCAGCATATAATTCAGTATCCCGTTTACATGGTTTGCGCCGACAATAAACGGGAACAGGAATGAACCGGTAATGATCCAGGCAGCAATGACAAAAATCCCCAGAGCGCCATACATCATGTATATGTTAAGCTTATATACAAATCTTAAAACTATACTGACAATAAATACTACAAGGGAAAAAACGAGCACCAGGGCGGCTAGGAAAAACGAAAGTCCTTCCTTGTGAAGCAGATAGCTGTATGCTCCGTAACGCGTACTTATAAACGCCTCCCCTATATCATGGTCAGCCGTATCCTTAGACAATAACGAAACCCTTACTTCCGCTCCCGAATCATTTCCGTTAAGAGGTGTCATCATATAGAAATACTTTACCGATCCACCGGGTATATTTATATCCCTGCTCTCAATAAAATCTTTTCTAAGTACATTATTTATAAAAACTAAAGTATCTTTACGGGTAACAAAGAAAAGATACTGGTTATCCGATATCTCAGAAGGCAGTTTCGCAATAAGAGTAAAATTATTATCACCTTCATCAAGAGCCCAGCCATCAACAAACTGTATTGATTCCTTTTCTATCCCGTCTGTTTTGTCTATGAACCCGAAATATATAAATATAAAGGTTGTAAGGACCAGCAAAATGCAGAGTACCGATTTAACAGCAAAAGCACTTGCTCCCAAAAGCCCCTTATGTTTGTCCATTAAAAGTCATCTCCTTAAAAAACCAGGCAAAATTATCTAAAATTATCATAGCATAAACATCCGTAATTTGCAATATAATCGACTGCGGAAACATCCGATATTATTGCATATTACGCCTTTATATGATATGATAAAAATTGTTATTGATGGTATAAAGATTATTAAAAAGAAAAGGCATTTAGACAATATATGGAAAATAAAGGATGGGTGACTGTACTGGCAATAGTGATGATATGTGTCGGCAGTTTCATCTGGTGGTATAACACACAAAAAGAAGACTCCGGCCTGACCGGTGCTGAAACCATATCAGTCTCAGAGGACGATATGGAAGGGACGAACTACCACTATCAGCAGTTAAGCCCCGACGAAAAGCTCACGTATCGTATCCTATACAGTGGATGTACGGAATACGAATCCGATATTCCGATAAATCCAATAAGCGAAGAGGCCTCCAGAAGGGTATTGTTCGCTTTCCGATACGATCACCCTGAGTTTTACTGGGTTAAAGATGACGCAACGATAACATCAACATCTCTCAATGTGACAAACAAAATATCATTTACGATACCCACTGACGCTAAAGACAAAAAGAAAAAGCTCGAAGACAAGGCTGTCTCGATCCTTAAAGATGCTCCCGTAGGCGAGTACGAAAAAATTAAATATATATATGAGTATATAATCGAAAATACTAAGTATGATCTCAAAGCTCCGGACAATCAGACTGCCTACAGTGTACTGATAAACGGCTCCTCCGTCTGCGGAGGTTATGCCAGTGCCTTTCAGTATCTCTGCGACAGGGCAGGCTTATACAGTGCATATATTTCAGGTGAAATAATAGGTAAAGGCCCACACGCCTGGAACTTTGTAAAGATAGGCAGCAACTATTACTGGGTGGACACCACCTGGGGTGACCCTGCATATTTTGATACCCTTAAAGGACCTGAGGAAATATTCTACGATTATCTGTGTGTGACAGATGAAGAACTGTTATCTAACAGAATACTTTGCAATGATGAAAGATATGCCAACCATGAAAGCTACATGGATTTTACCTACCCTAAATGTTATGACTGGTCGTTAAATTACTATTCCAGGACAGGCGGATATATCAGTTCATACAGCAGAGTAGCCGTTTATAATGCAATCATGCTCCAGGCATTTGATCCAATGAAAAATCTCATTGTTCTCAAATTTGCCTCCGAAGAGGCCTTTAACCAGGCAATAGATGATATGTTTAACGTAAACAACTACTCTGCAGAAATAATAGATGAACTCGAAAAAAGACTCGGTATTACGATCCAGTATGGTGATATCATGACCGTAGGAGGTAACATACACCATATGATAATAAAGAAGTCATAAACTCCTGTTATTTTTCAAATAATTTTAAGAGCTTCATCTTGACCTTTCCGGTCTTACCGGAATATGGATATTCACGAAGCGGAAGATTAAAATGCGTGCTTCCCTTAAGGACAGTCTGAGGATGTGTAAACTCCCTAAATCCCCATTCACCATGGTACGCACCCATACCGCTGTGACCGGTCCCGTTAAACGGCACACCCTTAACCATCATGTGCAGGACAACTTCATTAATGCAGCCTCCGCCAAACTGCTGGGTCTGCATAACTCTGTCCGCCCACTTCATATCCTTTGTAAAAAGGTACATTGCTAAAGGATGCTCCCGTTCTGCGATCACGTCCATAAGACTGTCAACCTCGCTATCCTTAAACGGAACTACGGGAAGTATAGGACAGAACAGCTCATGCTGTACAATATCTTCATCCTTGTCCACAGGGAAAATAACAGTCGGGGAAAAACGGCGTGTCTCCCTGTTACCGGTACCTCCGAAATAAATCCTGTCTTTATATTCCTTTGCAAGCCTTTCGCATTTATCATATACGGATTCCGTTATAAGCTTAGGGTAATCGGGATTATCCTCCGGCTTTTCGCCAGCAAATTTAACAAAATAAGCCTTTAATTCCTTTAAGAAAACATCCGCTATCTCTTCTGCAACAGCAATCTGGTTGATATTAATACATATCTGACCTGCATTCAGTAATTTGAAAAATGCGATTTTCCTCGCGGTATCCTTTATATTTGCATCCTTCCTTACAACTGCCCAGTTTCCTGTTTCTCCGCCGAGCTCTAACGCAACAGGAGTCAGGTTCTGCGCAGCCTTTGACAGTACATGCCTGCCGATAGCGGGAGATCCGGTATAAAAAATCTTGTCAAAACGCTGCTCCAGGCACATATCAGCCACATCATGCCCGCCGTCAATAAGAGTTACATACTCCTCAGAAAAGATTTTCTTAATAAAGGCCTTAAGTACCTTAGTACACGCCGGGGACTTCGAACTTGTCTTGATAACCGCGGTATTTCCTCCCGAAATACTGGCTGCAAGAACTCCCAAGGTCAGTATCACAGGAAAATTAAAAGGACTAACAATAAGAGAAACCCCGTAGGGAAGCTTATAAACCCTTGTGGTAACACTTGGGAAACACATAAACCCGCTAAAATGAAGCTCAGGCTTTGCCCATTTTTTAAGTCCATTTATTATCTCATTTATCTCGACTATCACCGGCCCGATATCGCAGAGATATGCCTCTATCCTGCTACGCCCGAGGTCCTCGTGCAGAGCCTTTTCAAACGCTTCCTCATTTGCGATAAGCGCTGCTTTAAGTCTCTTTAATTGTCTTATCCTGTATTCAACATTGAGAGTTTTTCCTGTTTTAAAGAAATTCCTCTGTTTCTGTACTATCTCACGGATATCGTCTTCTGTGTACCCCATAAAAAACTACCCTTCCTTTACATATAGCAGTTACCTAAAGTATACCACACGGCCTCATTTATGACAATAAAAATAAGAAATTAAGTTGTCAGGACAATATTTTTGTGCTATAATCCCGTATTGTATTATTAAATCACGAAAGAGAGGATATATAAAATGACTTTTGAAGAGACACTTGCAAAGGTAAAAAAGATTGCAGGAGAAGCAGATGTGGCAGGCAAGGATTTCCTTGCAGTACAGGTTAATATTACCGAGCCTGACGGTGGCGTTTTCTACGTAGAAGTTAAAGACGGAAATGTAACAGTAGAGCCTTTCGAGTACAATGACAAGCAGTGTACCGTAACAATGAATAATGAAAACTTTAACAAGCTGTTAGATGGCGATCTTAATCCCATTCTGGCATTTACACTTGGCAAGCTTAAGGTTGACGGAGATATGGGAAAGGCACTTGCTTTTTCAAATCTTATCAAGAAATAATAGGGAAATTAACGAATGAAAATTGCTGTCAGTGCATGCCTGCTTGGTGAAAACTGTAAATATAACGGCGGAAATAATTATAGTGATAAGGTGATCAAATTTACAAAGGGACATGAAGTAATACCGGTATGCCCCGAGGTACTTGGCGGGCTTCCCGTCCCAAGAGAACCGGCAGAAATAGTTAACGGAACAGTTTCTCATCGTGACGGTACATCCGTTGACGGGGAATTTAGAAAAGGAGCGAGCCTGGCACTGGATATAATTAAGAAAAACCAGGTTGATCTGGTCATCCTTCAATCCAGAAGTCCGTCCTGCGGTGTAAATACCATATATGATGGTACTTTCTCAAAAACACTTATCCCCGGAGACGGAGTTTTTGCCAGGCTGCTTAAAAGTAACGGTATAAAAATCATTGACGTTAATGATCTGAATTAAGTATTAGGAGTATCGGTTTCCGATACTCCTTTTTTTTCTTCACTTGATCCGGCTGCGGAAGCTGCAAATGAGATAATATTTGTTATAATCGTGATCATTGTGGATATTCTTTGGGATATTAATATAGATAGTGTATCGCTGATAACAGCATTATCCATAATAGAAGTATTCCCGCCACAGGCATATACTACAATTAAGGCAGCATACATCAGCCTTTCTTTTCTTTCCTTTTCACCGATACCGATCTTACCTTTAAGATATGCTTCTGCTTCTATAATCTCATTAACCAGAGTATCAGGGTCAAGATCTATATCTATCAGAGAGCCCAGAGCAACAAACTCATCTCCCGTCCCGTACTCAGCCCCATGAGCGATAAATGCGTTAAATATTCGCATTACCTTATCGCATTTATGTTTCATGTCACCATATGTGATAGCCAATACTTCACTCAATCCCTGGATGGCATTTGATGAAGCTTTGCACTTGCAGGTCTCTTTTAGATATTTATAGCACTCTTCAACATCGTTAATTGTTGTATTTGCGTCTTTGTAGGAAAGGGCAAGAAATACGGCAAAAGAAGTATCCTCATTTGCAGTAAGTATGGGATGCTCCTTATTCATGGCTTTCACAATCTCATTTGCCTTATCTACTATTTCATCGATTTCATTTTGTCTTTCAAAATCACAAATCAGTATTGCAGCCAATACCATATAGGAATTTTCAAGGAGAGTTCCCTTGCTGATCTTTTTATATGCTGCTATGACGTAATCCAAATACGCTTCCGGATCCTTTGAAAGAGCCATTTTACTAACTAAAACAAGCTCTGTGGTCAATCTGAAATTAGATAATATCCCCGTCTTCTTCTCAAGCAGTTTTCTACATTCTTTCATTCTTTCTACATCCGCCTTTTTGCCGGCAGAAGTAAATACGAGTCCTGCAGCCAGACTCATCAGCTTTGCCTCCAACACAAATTTCTTATGTATTCCGGAATAATTATCAACAAGTAGATTGCTTTTTTCTTTTACCTGTTTTATCATCATGGTCTCCTTTAATGTCCTAAATCATAATTCCACTGTAACCGGCTGGAATAACCTTACATCAAATAATCCGTTATCCGTTATCTTTAACTCCGGGATAACAGGAAGCGCCATAAAACACAGTGTCATAAATGGATCGGCATAGTCCTTTATATGTAAATGCTCACGTGCAAGAATATCCAGTGCCTTTAGATCATCCGCGACATCTTTTCCGTGGCGGTCTGTCATAAGTCCGGCTATCTCATGCTGCAGACTACCCAGTACCTCGCCGTTTGATACGATGACCATACCCCCGCCCATAGCTATCAGCTTATTTACAGCAAGCACCATGTCATTATCATCATCGCCTGCAACAATTATATTATGGGAATCATGCGCAACACTGGTTGCCAAGGCACCGCCTTTAAGTCCAAAGCCTTCTAAGAGTCCCAGTCCTACAGTGCCCTTACCGTGATGACGTTCTATAACGGCGATTTTGACAATATCCTGTTCGTCCCTTATCCATCTGCCCCGAGAGTCGGTCTTAACATGTGCTGCGCCTGTTTCGGTTACTACGGAATATGGCAAAAGCTTTATAGTCCTTACCTTATCAGACTTTAACTTAAGCTCCAGTCTTGCCGCAGAAAAATCCTTTACGTTCATTTTTCCGCTTACATTCTTTGGCTCAGCATGCTTATCCTTTGCAAGATAAACACCCTCCTCTGCTACCGGTTTTCCGCCTATATAAACCTTACGCGCCTTAAAATCCTCAAGATTATCAAACAAAACAAGGTCTGCTCTGTATCCCGGAGCAACTGCTCCCCTGTCCTTAAGCCCAAAGCAGGTGGCAGCATTTATCGTCGCCATTCTTATTGCAGTGAGCGGGTCAAGGCCGTTAGAAACAGCAATCCTTACATTATTATCTATATGCCCCTCATTTACGAGACTTGCTGCCTGTCGGTCATCCGTACAGAACAGACACCACCTTTCATTATTCTCATTTACGCCGGGCAACAGTCTTATAACATCGTGACAGCTTGTCCCCTGTCGCAGCATTACATATATACCCCTGCGGGTTCTGTCTAAAAGTTCATCCGGATCGGCACATTCATGTTCATCCCTGATACCGGCAGCAGCATACGCATCTAGCCTTACTCCTCTCAAATCCGGGCTATGCCCATCAACTATTTTTTCTGCATTGCGCGCAACCATGATCTTATTTAGTATTTCATCATCCGCCGAAATAACTCCCGGGAAATTCATCAGCTCGCCTAAGCCAAGCACACGCGGGTTATCAATACGCTCTGCTATCTCTTTAGAGGTAAGTATTGCACCTGCATTTTCAAAGGGTGTTGCGGGAACACAGGAAGGAAACTGCAAAAATACCTGCAGCGCAATCTCCTCCGAGCTTTCAAGCATATAGTCAAATCCGTCAAGGCCGCATACGTTACATATTTCGTGGGGATCGGCAACAACGGTAGTTGTCCCGTGTGGTACAACCATCCGTGAAAATTCAGCCGGGGAAACATGGCTTGACTCGATATGTACATGTCCGTCAATAAAACCCGGAGCTACATATGCTCCTTTTGCATCAACCACTTCTGCTGCTTCCGGGAACTTTGCTCCTCCAAATCCGGCTATAATACCGTCTGCTATCAGGATATCTGCTTCAAATATTTCCTTATTGAAAACGTCTATCACCTTACAGTTTTTAATTTTCAGATCAGCCGCTTCCCTGCCAGCCGCAACATCTATCACACGTTTAAGACTTTTTTTATCCATATAATTCACACTTTGAAACTGTTCTTTTCAATTAAACGTGCCCATTTTACAAACGGGCACGTTTTAATCTCATATTTGTAAATATTTATATCAGATAAGACTATTTAAATCGGTGTACTCATATCCATGAGCATCAGCTACATTCTTATTGGTAAGCTTTCCGTCATAGCAGTTAACACCGGTATAAATTGCATTGCTCTTCTTACATGCCTCCTCAAGTCCTTCACCGGCTATGATCAGACCGTACTTTAAGGTTGCATTGGTAAGGGCTATAGTACTTGTCCTCGGAACTGCACCGGGCATATTTCCTACACAGTAATGAACTACGCCATCCTCGATGTATACAGGATCATCATGTGTGGTAACATGGCTGCTCTCACCGCATCCGCCCTGATCGATAGCTACATCTACAAATACCGCACCATCCTTCATTTCGGGCAGATATTTCTTCTTGAAAAGCTTAGGAGTAGAGCCGCCGGGAATAAGAACCGAACCGATAACAAGGTCTGCATCCTTTACAACTCTTTCAACGTTACTGTCGTTACTAACTAAAGTCTGGATGTGAGCTCCGAACATATTGTCAAGCTCTTCAAGTCTCTTAAGATTTACATCCAGGATGGTAACATTTGCGCCCATTCCTACTGCGATCTTACATGCATTCATACCAACGGTTCCACCACCAAGGATTACAACATTTGCCTTGGGTGTTCCGGGAACACCTGCAAGGAGTATGCCCTCTCCGCCAAATTTCTTCTCGAGATATTTAGCACCCTCCTGGATGGAAAGACGTCCTGCAATCTGTGACATAGGTGCTAAGCAGGGAAGGAAACGGTCTTCCTGAATAGTCTCATAAGCAACAGCCTTAACCTTGCCGTTAAGAAGTGCATCCATCTGCTCCTTGTCTGCTGCAAGATGGAGATATGTGTACAGTATCATGCCCTCATGGAACAGTGAGTACTCTTCCTCAAGAGGCTCCTTAACCTTTATCATCATGTCAGAGAGATGCCAAACATCTGCAGCATTATCGATAAGAGATGCGCCTGCATCAACATACTCATTGTCTGTAAAGCCCGATCCGATACCTGCGCCTTTTTCCATGTATACATGATGCCCTGCTGCCACATATGCACGTACATTGTCAGGGGTAAGACCTACTCGGAACTCATTGTTCTTAATTTCCTTAACGCAACCGATTTTCATAGTGTAAACTCCTTTTATCATTTATAGTATGGTGGTTAAATTATATCCGTCTTTGGAGGTTCTGTCAACCGCTCTGCTATTTCTCCGATGAAATCAGCTCTTTTACTGTTATTGTTCACAGTAGCCTGTGCTACCCACACGGAACGATTACGAAAGCTGAGCTAAAAGCAGGAGTTGCAGTTCAAGCAGTTTTTTTAACGTCATCTGAATCAAAAATCTCTATGGGTAAATCTGTTCCCTGTTCAGGGACAAAGCCCGGTGTATCCTTTCGTTTAAGATACTCATCACTGTACTGTTCAACATATACCCTTACATTATTCCCCAGTGGACTATAATCAGTTTCCTTGAAAATGTTCATATCGAAATCTTCATTTACAAGAAGATGGTATGTTTTATGATATTCCGTATTATCCAGCATTTCATAAACGAAATCCTCATTTGCAACTGTATCAATCGGAAGCATATTCGATATGAGAATATTCCCATATTTATCACTATCACTGCAATAAGGCGCCTCAAAGGGAAATTCAACACTTCCATCCATATAGACTGAATCGGCATTATAAAGCTCAATAGCTCGTTTCATAGCATAATGGTTTACGGAAAACCGATCATTAGTTGTATATATTTCCTGGGTTTTAACATTGATCAGAATATCTTCTAACCCACCATTCTTATATTGCCCCTCTACCCAGTCAGTCAGACCATGATCCGGTCCTATTTCTATGCCACTGACACCATGAAATGATTTCTTCACAATTGTAGCAAATGGATATGTCCTTTTAAGTGCTTCCTCAGCCATAGGGATTGCCAATTCAACATGATCTTCAGCCTCCTTGGATTCATCCGCAGGTGATGGACATCCTGTCAAAAAACAACAGTAGAGACAGAGTGCCAACATTATTAATATCATTTTGTGGGATAAAAACTTATTCATACTATCCGCCCTCGTTTAACTTTTTTATCAATTGCCACCTTTTTACTATACCACAAATTTTGTGAAAGCGCTATTCTTTTTCTAACCTTTTGGTAAACATTCCTATAAATAAAAAATGGCGGGAAATTCTTCCCGCCTATGAGCATGGCAATTGAAATACATAACTTTCTGTGTTATGTGTATCGATTCCATTCATTTTTCTGATCTCACTTTTAAAGTATTTATTCACACAATATTGTTTTGTGTGAATAAATACTTTATTTTTTTCTTGCTTTTTCTTATAATAACTGGTATAATTAAAGTAAACCTACACACTATCCTCTGGTTGTGTGAGTTATTACTTTAAAAGGAGGTGTCCTATGCTCCTATCCTATCAGGAATGTATTGAAAAATACGGCAGCGATTACAAACTGAAAAAAGAACTCGCAGGCGGAAACATTTTCATGAAAGAAAAAGGAATCTACTCCACCAAGCGGAACACTTCAGAGATAGATGTTATTATGTGCAGATATCCTAAGGCCATCTGTACTGGAAGAAGCGCATTCTACTATCATTCCCTGACAGATGTCATTCCCGATCATTATTATCTTGCTACAAAAAGGAATGATACCCGGATAAAAGACTCTCGTGTCATACAGTTCTTCATTAAAAACGAGATCTTTGATGCCGGGGTTATCGAGCTACAATACAATAATTCCAACATCCGCGTTTATAACCTTGAAAGAATGCTGATCGAACTTATGAGGTTCCGTGCAAAACTGCCTATGGATTATTATAAAGAACTCATCCAAAATTATAGGAAGATGTCATTCGAAATGGACTTTGGACTTGTCGAGGATTATGCTGCCATGTTCCGAAACGGTTCAAAACTTATGAATATGATACAGATGGAGGTGCTGTAAATGAACTTATATGAAGAAATCGAAAAAATAAAGAAGCAAGGTTACAGCGAAGCCGATGCTCAGTCAAAGCTCGGTCAGGACATAGTGCTGAAAGCAATTTCTGACAGCGGTATGGCTCAAAATGCCACCATCAAAGGAGGCGTTGTCATGCGTAGCATATCCGGCGATTCTCGACGTGCCACACAAGACCTCGATCTGGATTTTATCCGCTATTCTATCTCTGATGAATCCATACGAAGATTTGTGGAGAAACTAAACTGCATTGACGGACTTACAATCCGGTTAAATGGAAAGATCACCGAATTAAACCATCAGGATTACAAAGGGAAACGCATCAACATATCACTTTCCGATACGGAGGAAACCACCATATCACTCAAAATGGATATCGGTGTACATAATGACCTCTCAATCGAGCAGGAAGAGTATGCTTTTGATGTCGGGTTTCAAAATGATACCATCAGTCTCCTTATAAACTCTCCCGCACAGATGATCACAGAAAAGCTAAAATCCATGCTGCGTTTCGGTATCCGTAACACAAGATACAAAGATGTTTTTGATATCTGCTATCTATGTGACCGTGTAAAATCGGACCAGCTTTCCGACTGCATCAAAAAATACATTTTTGCCGATCCTTCGCTGCATGTGTATTCCACTCATGACATTGCAGCCCGAATCGAGCGCATGTTCAAAAATCCCGGTTACCTTTCCGAACTCAAAAAATCCGGCAAGAACTGGCTTGATATTTCTGATGAAGAAGCATTGGAAAGGAATCTGGTCTTCATTCGTGACATAACGATATAATTTCAAAATAAAAGCTTGCTATTAAATAGAACATGATTACCCTAGAACTTGGATTCTGCATTGTCATTTTAATAGCCTTCAAGCAGGTTTATAACGCCCCAGACACCGATACTGGCAACGATTGCTGTGATGACTGTCTTAAGTCCGTCGATAGCCGATGAGAAGAATCCCATAAGGAAAACTCCGCCGACATCCGAAAATCCAAACAGACGAAATACTGTCGTTGTAATGACTGCTGTTAAGGGCATAAAGTATGATGCCCTTGCATTAAAAAGATTAAACATTTTTCTTGATCTCATCTTGTTTTTCATGATTATTTTGTTGTTAACTGTGGGTTACATTCGTTTCCGTTATCCGAACCGGTGGGATCCCGGGCATGGATTACCATGCGGAAGTGCTTTGTGATATACATTTTCCTTTCTTCCAAAATGAAAAAGGGAGAAGGGATAAGCCTTCTCCAAGAAACAAAAAAGCGCAGGGATAAGTTTTTTCTTGTTCCTGCGCCTAACGCTGTTATATTATTAAGTTTTCAGTATTAATGCTTTAGTTCTCCTCATATAAAGTTCCATTCATGTATATATAGACAATTAAGTAACGCTTAATCACGAGTATGGTAACACAAGTTCAGTAAAAGCGTCCCTTCCATCGATTTCCGAATTATTTAATGCTTATGTATAAAGCTGGACGCACACCACACTCATTATCGTAAACATGTTCACCATTCGGGCTAACTATACCATTGCTTCCAACTAATGCAGCAGCATATGGCTGAAGACCGGGAGTCCGAAGCCACCATCTGCAAGTATTTTCATCATCTGAGGTTTTATAGAATGAGCCTATTTCTATACCTCGTGCTATCACATAAGCCGTTGGAGCACATCTCCTATTTATATCATATTCATCATAACTATCTGAAAAACCATAATCACTGTTTATCATCTCCAACTGCGATAACAGGAATATCCTATCCTTTGTATCATTACCACCTGCTGTTTTATAAACAACATTATCATAATTTTCTACCATTGTGACTTTTATCATGCCTTTTTCTGTCTCATTAAAAGCATTAGAATAGAATTTATCATTAAGCCACTTTCGAAGGTAACTGGTCTCCCATGTTATATTATTATTATAATCATTGTTATAAGGCACCCTGTCAATGGCATATTTACTTACAACAAGTATATCTTTTTTAGTTTTTTCAAGTACTATCCACTCTATCGGTTCCTTTCCATTAGAGAAATCCCCATCTTGTTCGTATGCACCAAACTTGATAATGTCACCTTTTTTTATTTTAGAAAAATCATATGAAGATTTGTATCCATTTGAAGCTTCCTTTAATGTTATGGTTTTTTCGGCACTAAAATCACTATATATCTTATATCCAAACTTTTTGTTATTGTAGGAACGCACCTTAACTTTATAAGTTCCTGCCGGAAATGTCTTAAAAGTTATTGTTCTTTTGGCTTTCCCATTCTTAGTCACATCAGCAACCTTTTGATAATCAGTACTAAACTGCATATAATCACTATATGCTGAACCAGTTCCGGATACATATACTTCATAACCTTCAGCATCCTTTGTTTTGGATATAATTATCTTTAAACTTGTGCCCTTTTTAACAGTTTTTACTTTAATCTTGGGAACGGAAATTGATATCTCTTTAGCTTCTGCCTGAATGCTTTTAAAATTCCCCATTACCATAAACATAATCAGTAGTAAACATAATAATGTCTTTAAAGATTTCATCGATGGTTCCTCCATACCAAAAAATAATATTTTGTAATCCTTTTTCATATATTTAAAACCAAGTGTCAGGTAGCATAAATTTAGCATCGCTTCGTATATCAGCAACTAAGTTTTATAGACCCTCCGCTACTTTCTTAGGCTTATCCTTACCCACTTCCTTAATCTCATTGAAGTAATATAAGGTTCCGTCAGTCCTTACCGCATAATCTCCTTCTATCTGCGAACTTACATACTTTACCTTACTAAGCAGTTTTTGAGGTGTTTTGTCTGCTCCATCTACATTTCCAAAAATATATAATGCTTTGTCATTTTTAATAAAATAAATCCACCAACTTGACATATCCATATATTTTACGTTATCAGCAATCTTTACAATTCCTGAATTTGATACCAGCAAAGTTCCTTCATTTTCAGTATGTCCCCAATCTTCACCTACCTTTGTTCCCCACATCCACAGCACACCATCTGCTCTCAAGCAAGCCACATGATGATTATCATAATCCATATCCACTACTTCATCTAAAAGCTGTTTAGGTTTAGTTATATTCCCATCACCAGTAATCTGAAATGCGTCAAACTCTCCACTTCCCCATCCCCATAAGGATCCATCAGTCTTTATAGCAAAACACACTCCCTCCCCTTCTCTTGGACTTGTTCCCCATGTTCCGAAACCATAGATAAACTCAGCAACGTTGCTCATTATTTTAACAGGTTTTTCATAAGTTTTAGTGTTCCCCTGCCCTAATTCATAATGCATATTGTCGCCATATCCCCATAATGTATTGTCTTTCTTCAATATGAAGTAGTTCATATTTTTCTTGATATAATCACCCATAGTATCGTAATAAAAGGCCTTAACATTTTTCATGATCTTGGTCTTTTTTACGCTTGCTTTTGAATCAACTATAGAAACATCCAACCTATACAGAACACCCTTTTTAGTGATCACATATTGCTCGCTGTTTGTGTTATGTGACGAGGCAGGATAGCTGGCAACACCTTTCATGAGCAGTTTTTTCTTTCTGACAGACGTCCTGGTCTTTTCATCATGTTCATCATATTCTACATAAAACTTACCATCTTCCGTCAGATAATACATTTGGTTATAATAAGTCCGTTCTGTCAGTAAAGCCGCATCCTTTATCTGTGTTGCTATCTTTTTATTATCAAAATTGTACAGAGTACCATTCTTTTTAATATATCCACCATATACTATAGGATTTTCTTCAGCCGGATACTCAAAATCATAGTCTGCGGGATTAATCTTTTGCTTTGTGTGGTGTATAAATGCTCCGTCAAGCAGCTTGTTCGAACCTATTTCTATATTTCTGTATTCTTCAATAGTTCCGTCATAGTATACATGTTTAATTTCATGATAGCCTTCCCCAAAAATGTCCTCTCCAATTCTCTTTATGGTTCTAGGGAGATAAACCATCTCGGTCTTCGCCCATAAATCAGCAAACGCCCTGTCTGCTATCCCTGTCACTTTCTTTCCGTCTATCATCTCGGGAATTTTCATGGTTCCTAGAAGGAAATCATATTCAGGATCACTATCAAAAACAGCATACGCATCAGCTACACCGGTTATCGTAACACCTTCAGTATCCTCGAAATAATAAAACGCTGAGGTTTGATAAACCTCTTCTTCTGCATAAACTTTAAGGAAAGGAACAACTATAATCGCTATCATCATCGTCAGACTTAATCTTACTACAGCTTTCCATCTTGCAGGCCAGTTAATGCTTTTTTTCTTACTGTATGCTCTCTTTTCGTAATCCATTATAAACTCCACCTTTCACTACTGTATAGCATTTGAAGAAAACTCCCACAAAGAACCGTAGGTGCGATCTTCCAACATGCGACTTCCCAACGATTAAGAGTATACCAAATATATAATCTCCCGTCAAACTATTTCAAGCTTTTAAAATGAGCCAGAACACCAGTAAATGCAAGGGATAGAACAGATAAAATGCCCACTTGTTGACGGTGGTTTTTCTGCACTACCGGATTCTCCGTTGTAGAGATAGTTGTAAAACAAAAACGGCATAGGGATAAAATTTTGGGTCTTAAACCTATGCCGTAACGCTGTTGTTATTCATTTTTAGTACTATATTGATTTCCGTCGATTCAACAAATCTGTTATTATTCCTTGGTCTTCCATTAGCGAAATACCAAAGCACTTCTTCCCTGCATCTTTTATAGAAGCGCCAATATGATAAACTGTGGTCCCATCTAATACTATAAATCTATCATGAAAAACCTGCGTTCTCTTTATAGTCAGTGTAGGATACTGTGCATTAAAAATTTACAACATCTCTATTTGTAAGTCGTGCACTTGCATATGTATATATATTTACATCTACCCCACGGTTTTTCTTGGCTAAAATATTTAATGTATCAACATCTACATACCCATCTATAAGGATTATTTCCTTTTTGGCTTTCTGAATTATTGATGTAATTAGGCTAAAAGCATCATATATCTGACCATCGAAGAAAATCTTTTGCTCAGATTCAGCATGATCATCTATATACTTGAACACTCTTTCAAATTTTTCATCGGTATTCTTCTTATACTCGAGTTGTTGTAACTCTATATGACTTACTTTTTCAAAAAGCAAAGCATTATTTGAAATAAAACGCCGCATTTCCCGAAATGCACGCATTATAAATATGCTTTGCTGTTCCACTGCAAATCATGATTCTTCACGGATTCTTTGCAGTAATTCCTTATTCCGTTCAAGCATATTATAAATACCGTCTTCCGAAAGGATACCCCTTTTCAGGTCTGCCGGATATTTGCCTTCTTCATCCGCTGCGAAGTCATCCTTCCACTGCTGGCTCGTATAATATTCTTCCAATTTCTTTATCTCGTCCTGTGCTTTTTCAAACTCCTCGATAGCCTTCTCAAGAACGTTCATCCTTCCGTTAGCCCTGTCCAGGATACCCTCCATAACAAACAAATGCTTTGGAAGATTCTCTCTGTACAGCCGGTTCCTAAAATGATTCTTTTTTGCCTTGTACTGATGCCTTATCTCATAATCAGGAATCCAAATTTCTGCTTTCTCTATCTCTTCGAAAACGTAATCCAACGCCTCATCGTCTGACAGTCCTTCGTTAATCTGTCTCTTAAAAGCCTGATACATCCAGTTTCCAATTTTTGTCTTCTGCTTTTCTTTAAGCTGCTTATAACTCTTATTCATCTGGAGAAGCTTGCCATTGACCATCTTATGTTTGCTCATATAACGACCTTTTCTGTAATCAGTTATTCTACCGCACTTCTATCTCACTTAAAAGCTTAAATCTGTTTAAGTGAATCAGTACAATCCTTTTCCCAGTCGACTTCCCGGTAGTTCTGATAGGGCTTGTATCACAAGGCTCCGGTCTTTTTGATTTGACTTTGCAATAGTCTGTTCTATCTCATCCAAATCTGCAAGGAATCCATAGTTTTCTCTCAGTCTCTTTATTAGATCCTCAGCTGTAGGTGCAGGCACTGCAAGCGTTCCGATATCTTCAGCGTCAACATCTTTGGGATCTCTTTCGTTAAGCCACCTATCTGGATCAAAAACAGAGGGTGAATGTGCCGGATGCCAATATATGTTTCCATAATGCATACCATATGAATCTACCCATATTTTCAGAACTACGAGCCGTTTTAGGAGAATCTTATCAATCGTTGCAGAAATGGCTTTTGTTTCAAGCAACCAGTTAAGATCATATAAATCTCTGGCTGTGCTGGTTCTGTTTAAGCGTGCAATCTTTTCAGCCATATTTTCTTCAATACGTACAGTATGTATCTGTGGAAGATCAAACCCGTACTGCTTATGTATCGGTAAAGGAACTATGGATCTTGTAAGAGGCTCCAGCCATGGAAATGATGCAAAATCAAGTTTTGTCTTGAAAATATCTCCATCATTGTATGGACTCGAAAGTCCGATATACCATTTATTTCTTCGCTCACTGACAGAATATGAAAATGGTCCTATCTTCAGTCCATCTATTTCGCTTACAAAATCGAGTGCACATTCTGCGGAATCTGTATACTGATCATCGATTGAAAAATCCAGATCCAGTGAAAACCTACCTTCCCGTCCTGCATAAAATTTTCGTATTGCAGTACCGCCTTTCAATGACACACGGTCCATTTTTCCAAAGTCTTCCAGATATGACAGAAGGAAATCCTGTGCGATATCTATAATAGCGGCTTCACGTCCGGGAGTACCGCTTCCCGTAGGTGTATGCCTTGCAATATGACCTTCTGTAAGACTTACATTTTCAAAATTTATCATTTCACTTTCTCCATTTCCTTTGTTGAAAAAGGAATTGCAGTATCAGCTATCTTCCATTTTTCATCATTTCTTATAGATTTTTTTCTTGCACCAAACCTGATCTTTGAAGCAGGTTTCGGAATGCTTTCATAAATAGCATCTGCTGCATCAGGATACATTCCCTGTAACAGATATCCTGTTCTTCTTTTTATAGAATCGTTTCTACCTGAAATTTCTGTAATAAGATTCGTCAGCTCCGACTCATATACAACATCCGGGAGCCACTCCATCACGCTCTCCCATGACTGTATAAGGTCAGGTTTTGTCGCGATATGAACAATAATGCTTTCAGGAGCAAGAGATGTCACACCGCGCACCTCTCTTGTCTTTATAGTTGGATTATACTTATATGCAATAATACTTTCCGGCATCTGTTTTCTTGGTATTTCAAGAAATGCCAGTTCCTTATGTGACGGAACCCTGTCAGCAAGACCTAAAGCCCATGCCGCTGTTTGAAGGCAAACATAACACTTTAAATCAGGATTCAACAGCTTAAATGCCTTGATTTCCATTAAAGGATCTTTTTTTGAATACGGACCGGCCATAGATGCTGATGCAAATTCCCATACGCCGCGCTGCTCTGTCTGTAGCAACCAGCCTGATTTCTTCAGCCTTGATGCGATCATTGAAGGTTCCGTAGAAACATCATGTCTTTTTGCCAATTCAGCAAGTTCATCCAATGTAACATAAGTTTTATTATCGAGTTCCAGGTCCTCAAGTATCCCAGCCATGGATTTTGAAATAGTTCGTGTCATATTAACCGCCTTCATATCTGCTTTTGTTATTTGTTTGTTATTTTTGACACTATTATATCACATTATATTCGCTGTGTAAATCTATTTTTTTCTTTTACCATACTTTTTAACATTGGGAATCGATGTTGCCCAGAGCATCACGAACGATCTGTTCTCTTTCTTCTTTCGTTGTCTCGCTTATCAAGTATCTCATAGCCTGTACCTTCATTTGATTTTAAGTTGTGTATTACTATACCACACCATACGTAAAAATACTATATCTTTAAGAAGAAAAAAGCATCGGGATTCCAGGATCCCGATGCCTCTATACCACAAATTTTGTGAAAGCGCTATGCTTTTTCTAGCCTTGTTTTAGTAAACATTCCTATAAAATATAAAATGGCGGGAAATTCTTCCCGCCTACAGTGGTTCAAAGAGTGGTTCAGAACCGGGTTACATCAAATCGTTTAATTCTTTTCATACAAACCAATAAAACAGGACAAATAATCGCTATGTTGCAAACTAAAGTCCCTACAATTCCCAAAACCGAAGGACGTATAAATCTCATTCCCTGGCTCCATAACAGCTCATTCAAAACCTGAATTGACACAAAACATAAAACTCCTCCGGCAATCAATCCTATTCCGTCCATCACTACCAGCTCGGACAGTACCTTTTTAAAGAGCTTGAACTTTGAAAAACCTATAGCCTTATATATGGAAAACTCATACTTACGCTTTTCGTACATTGCCGCAAAGGTTGCATTTAAAGTAATCGCAAAAACCACTGCCACGATCACGATAACTATCAGGAAAAAGAAGGAAAGCATGGAAGTCTGTTCCTTGGCGGTCTCTATGAAGGCTTCATTGGTATACACCTGAATGTGGGGATACTTTTCAGGAATGGTAGTCCTTAATGCATTAAGATCCTCTGAAAGTGTAGGTGCATGATTCTCTGTTGTTGAAAGAATAATGCTGCTGTATATATTAAACGAGCTTGACCACCCATATATCTGGTTTCCATTTAACGGTAGCACCTTTTTTACCACCATATCCGAATTAAGGGAGATATGCGCATCCTCGTCTGCGGAGCTTATTATATCACCTTCTTTTACTCCCCAGTTGTTTGCCAGCATCTCGGACATAACCAGTTCGTTATCCTCCAGCGTAAAACCTTTGGGCAGTATATCCGTAAGTCTTACAAATGTTTCAAAATCCTCTTTTGTTGTCATGAAAAATACGGAAATACCGTTATTGAAACCCATTATGCTCTTATAATCGGCATAACGTACATCCACTCCGATATGCGTTTTTGCACTCTCAGGTAAGAGTTCTTCCTGATGCTGATAGAGATCCCTTACTTCATCGTTTATATCATTATTATTGCCGCTGCCCATCCATAATGCATACTGTGCCGGCTCTTCATAAGGATACGAAAAAACATCATTAATGTTATCTATGTACATCCCGCCCATAAATACTATCGCGGTACAGGCCAGCATGATAATAATGCTTATGGCTCTGGCTTTATTTCTTTTTATATAGTAAAAAGCTGAAAACGGATTCATGATTCCTCCTTTAAGCAATTTTAACAAGCTCCGGTATGTTGATCGCAGAAACGCTTCCATCCCATACCTCTATGGTCATATCTGTGTCTTTAAGGATACTGTGGTCATGAGTAATTACAATCACGAGCCTCTCTTTAGCATACTCTCTTAATCTATCCATAACGAGATATGCGTTCTCGTGATCAAGGGAGGCTGTGGGTTCATCCGCAAACAGGACCTTGGGATCGTTCATCATAGCTCTTGCTATGGCCACTCTCTGGCGCTGTCCTCCGGAAAGCTTTGCCGGGATTTTATCAAGCTCATTCTTCTTTAATCCAATATCTAAAAGTATCTTGCGTGCTTTTTCAACTGCTTCCTTTTTGGAACAATTGGCTGCAAGTACTGCGTTTTCCACAGCTGTCAGATAAGACACCAGATAATGTCTCTGGAAAATAAAACCAAACTCGTCACGTCTTAAGGTCTGCCTTTCGGATTCCTTTATATTTGTGATCGATTTTCCGTTATATAAAATCTCACCGCTTGTAAGATTTTTCATTGTGGACATGGTATACATCATCGTGGATTTACCGCTTCCCGAAGGTCCTATGATCCCTACCAGTCCTTTATCGGGCAGTGTAAGCGAAATATTCCTCATTGCATATACTTTTTCTTCCTTATCCATATCATAGATCATTGTTGCATTCTTTAATTCAAACATTTTTATTCTCCTTTACTCGATCGCATCAACGGTGCAAACTCTTCTGATATTTACAAACAACGGTATCTGTGCACATCCGTATATAGCTATAAGTACTCCAAAAATCACGGGTATCGCACTTTGCCTGAACAACCCTATATGTACTCCTATGGGTGCACATAACAATTTATCAAAAACAATACCGGATACTGCCGAAAAAACAATTCCAATACCAAGTGCCATAACAAAGCAGAACAACAGCTCTCTTAGTGCCATGGCGTATATCTCGCCTGAAGAAAAACCGATTGAGTTCATCAGACACCATTCTTCATGCCTGTCCATTATATGAAGTGAAAGTACAACCAGAAGACATATCGCAAGCAATATTCCGGTCGCCAGCTGTATCAGGTGTTCTACCGATGAGAGGGATCCTACATCATCCATGATACCTTTCTGCTGGGATTCATAATCCGAAACATAATATAGTTCTATGCCGGCATCTTTTATCATCTGTCCGTAATCCTTTCCGTCATCCGGATGGAATACTATAAGGTTTATATCATTTTCGGACGAAAGTGCCATGCCCATTGCCAGATAATAATCGCTTTCAAACTGTCCAACTACATTGTATCTGTCGGACATCTCCTTGAGTACCTCGTCTCCCATATTTCGCCATAGCTTTTCATCAATGATCACTTCACCCGGCGCTTCGGGCAGCCTTCCCGATATCATGTTTACCCCTTTGTAATCCATCAAAGTCTTAACATCTTCTTTGTCATCCATCAAAAAACAGGGAAGCGTGGTCTCACCGACTACACTTTTCATCCTGACCCTGCCCTCCCGGAAGAGGAGTGTTCCTGTTATACCCGGAACCTTTTCTATTTCCGCTGCACACTTCTTTACTTCTTCTGTGGCCAGTTCGCTCCACTCCTCGACGGATTCATAGTCCTCTATTACAACATGCGGACTTGTGAGAAGCATATCCCGGTACGGTTCGCTGCAGGCCTGCATAAAAGGTTCCTGACAACATGCAAGCACATAGCTTACCAGATAACTTAAAACCACAAACATTGAAAGTGAGATAACCAGTGCCCTGATCCTCTTTTTGTTGCCTTTGATGTATGGCATCGCAGAAAGCGTTGCCCTTTCTTTATTCTCCATCTTCTTTCTTACTCCTTTATTCTATGTTAAATTCCAAGGCTCCGTTTTCACACCTGCCATCGGTTTCTACGATGATGTAAACTGTTCCTTCGTTTAATTTATCAAGCGAAGCTTCAATGCTTTCTCCGTTCTTTAACGAAAACAGTTCTTTCTTTGTTCCATCAATGTCATAATATACATTAATGGTTCCGTTTTCTTCCTCGTCCTCATTATTTAGATTACCTTTGTACTTAAGTACTTCCTTTGTGCTGTCCTTGCATTTGAGTTTATAAACTATGTTTCCTTTAAATTTCCAAAAACTCATGGATGCCGACTTTGACGAATTTGAATGAACAAAACCTGCTGCGCTCCAGCTTGATGCGTATTTGTCACAGGCGGTTAATACTAAAACAGACAAAACCATAAGTATCGTTACTACATATTTAAGTGCTTTCTTCATATTCCCTTAGGGTCTCCTACCCCTCATCAGTCAGCTTCGCTGACAGCTTCCCCCCAGGGGGAAGCCTTTTTTTGTTGCGAATTCATCATACACCCTCTTTTAGAAAATAAAAAGTGACCACGGTCATAATATTACTATGACTGTGGTCATAAAGCTCTGAAAGCAGAATTATTAACTCGGTTTGTACCGACTCGGTTGAAACCGAATAAAAACTTACCTTGGAAGAGTATATTTTACGCAGAACCCTTCGCTTCCGTCAACATCGAAGGTACCGCCATTTGTTTTTACATAATCACTCATTTTTCTTATACCGAATCCGTTACGGAGCTTACGCTGTTTTTCCTCATAGGAAATATCTCCCCAGCCGGTTCCGTTATCATTCACCTGGATTCCGATATGTGCCGCATCAAACGTGACAAGAACTACAAAAACCGTGGCATTGCCATGCTTAACGCCATTGGTCAGAAGCTCTGACATCGAACTGCTGATAAATGCCGCACGGTTTATGTTGAGCTTTCCCTGATCCTTTATCATATCCAGGTTATGGTGAACCTTTATCTCCGTATCGAGTGTAAAGTTGTTTAACAGCTCTTTCAGGGATGCAATATAATCACATACAAGTATACTGTCATCCTCTGCATCCAGTGTCCTTACCACGCTCCTGACCGAGCCTATTGCTTCATGAATACGTTCATTTGCCTGATCGATCTTCTGGTTTGCCTTTTGCGAGTCGGTATCCATAAGCATCTGGGCCGCGTCCAACGTTACCGTAGCGGCAGACAAGGTATGCCCAACGGCATTATGTATATCCCTGCTTATCCTCTCCCGCTCTTCCAGCCTTGCATTTTCTTCTGCCAGGTTTTTACTCTCGGCTATCTCCATACGCAGCTGTCTTTCATTCATCGCATCAAGCGCAGATGAACGTAGCGCCCGCTCTAAGTTCGAGTTCATTTCAAAATACCTGAACAGCCAGTATATACAAAGGCTCCATATTATTGCAAAAGCCAAAAGACCCGCTACAGCTAAATACCCGCCAATCCCAAGTTTTTCCGGAGTAAGCCTCCTTGACCAGAAAGCAAAGCCTGCCATAAGAAATAAATTGGTAAATATGTTTTTCTTACTGGAAGAAAGCAGGAAATCATAACAGGAATAAAGTGCCGTTACTGTAAGCATGGGCAGTCCGCACCACAGCTGGTGACAGATGAAGGAAACCCCCATTGCGAGTATTGCATATACTATAAGACAACCCTGCTTGTTTCTCCCTTCCGAAAATATTGAAGCACATAACATGATCAGCAGTGCTGTGCCAAAAACTATGCCTGCCAGGATATATTCGGATTCGGATACCAAAACAAATACTATCATGTATATCACAATCATGACAGCACTCGCGCCCCATATCAGGTTTTCAGCATTTCTGTTTTGCATAATCAGGTGTCCTTTGTTTTTTCTAGTTACCCATTTTACCATAATATGTCCGATGGGGCAATTAAAACTTCATAATTGATAAAAACTTCAAAAGATATATTTTAGAAATATGCCAAACTCGGTCTTGTCCGACTCGGTTTCAACTGAATAAACCCTTTACAAACGAAGCACAATGTGCTATAATGATTTTGCTCGGTACAAACCGAGTCGAAAGGAGCCGAATAAAATCATGTTTGTTGGAAGAAAGATAGAACTTGAAAAGATAAAAAAAGAAATAACAGCTGATGATATGCGTATGACCCTTATATATGGTCGCCGCAGAGTCGGTAAAAGCGAACTTGTTAAACAGGCAATAAAAGAGTCCACCGTAAAAACCATATATTATGAGTGTAAACAAATTACAGAAAAAAGCAATGTAGAAAGAATTAGCGAAGTGGTCTCTGAAGTCTTTAATCTTCCCCACTTAGGCTATAACTCAATAGAAGATTTACTTAATTATATCTTTACTCTCTCAAAAGATGAAAATATAGTGCTTGTACTAGATGAATATCCATATCTTAGGGAAAATGTTACCGGTATGGACAGCATACTACAATCGCTGATAGATAAATACAGGGATACAACTAAATTGAAGCTGATAATATTAGGTTCATATGTTGAAGTAATGAAATCCTTATTAGCTCATTCAAATCCATTATACGGAAGGGTAGATTTAACCTTAGACCTTAAGCAGATGGATTATTATGAATCAGCGTTATTCTATCCCAAAATGACAGATGAAGATAAGGTAAAAATATATTCCGTATTTGGTGGAATCCCGTATTTTAACAAACTTATAGATGATAATAAAAGCGTAAAAGAAAATATCATTAATCTTATAGCGTCTTCGGGAGCACGTCTTGAAAACGAAGTATCCATGTACCTTAACGCAGAGATTTCAAAAATAGTTAATGCAAATGAGGTATTTGAAGCGCTTGCCAGAGGCTTTTCAAAATACAGCGATATTTTATCCCAATCCCATGTTTCAAGCGGGCCAACGCTTGTTGACGTTCTTGATAAACTTATAAAGATGGAAGTTGTAGAGAAAAAGGCACCGATAAATGATGAGGATAATAAGAAAAAAACAGGATATTATATCTGTGATAATCTCTCACTTTTCTATTTCCGTTATATTTTCAAATACTCCTCACAATTGAAGATTATGGATTCCAATGTATTCTATGATAAGTATATTGCCAAAGATTTTGAAGAACAATATGTTCCGCATAAATTTGAAGAAATCTGCCGTCAGTTTCTTATCCGTCAGAACAAACTTGGATTAATTGATCCGGTTATAGAAAAAATCGGGAAATATTATTATGATGATCCAAAGACACGGACAAATGGGGAATTCGACATTGTAACACTGGATGAAAAAGGATATATTTTTTACGAAGTAAAATTTAGGAAGAACAAGATTACTAAAGAAATTGTCGCTGAAGAAATCCGCCAAGTAAAAGCGACAAATCTCAATTGCTATAAATATGTTTTCTTTTCCAGGGCAGGATTTGCGGTAGAAGAAACTGATGATATTAAACTGATAGAACTTGCTCGGTTATACGAATAAAATATCCATCCCCCAAGGTAGAAGCTTAGGTTCCTACCTTGGGGGATAAGATTTAATTACTATTTTGGATTTAAATCAATAATTATAGCCGGTCGAATTGCGTGCTGTGAAGCAGGAGAGAAATTTGCTCTCTCTTTTTTCACAGCCCCTTTTGTAATTATTGAATTTCTATAAGGCTTATTTATCAATTTTTATAATCATAGCTGGGCGTACCGCATATCTATCTGTGGAACCACTTCCTGCATAAGATAAACCATTTGAATGAACACGTGCTCCAAAAGAATTTACTGTTCCAACTCCACCTACTATTACTGCTCTTTCTATATCGTTGCCAGGTGTACGTAACCACCATGAATATCCTGTTTCTTTGTCTTTAGGGTTATAAAATGTCACGGTAAGTCCCTGTGAAATAGCGTATTCTGTTGCCACGCATTTGCGAGCGTTATCAGAAACATCGTAATCTTCCGAAAAACCATAGTCAGATTTTTTCATGTCTAATTGAGAAAGGAGAAAAATATAATCTTTTGTATCATTTCCTGCTGGGGTAGCATATAGAGCATTATCATAGTTTTCTACTGTAGATAATTTAATTAATTTTCTTTCTTCCTCAGAAAAAGCAGTATTATAAAACTTTTCATTAAGCCATTTTCTTAATGTACAATTTTCCCATGTAACCTGTGACCAATGCAAATTATAAGGCAAATAATCCAAAGAATATTTACTTACAACAAACAACTGCGTTTTATTCTTGGAGAGAACAATCCATTCAATGGGTTCCCTTCCATCCGTAAAGTCATTATTTTGTTCATATACTCCAAAACTGATAGTATCACCTTTTTTTACCTTGGAAAAATCAAAAGAAGTTTTATCATCTTTTTCTTTTATAGTAATTTTTTTCACTTTACTCAAATCGCTATAAGTTAATGTACCATATTTTTTCTGATTGAAAGAACGTACAGCAATATTATACTGACCAGAAGGTAAAGAACGTATAATCACAGTTCGTTTTTTTGTTCCGTTCTTCTTTACAGTTTTTAATAATCCATAATACTCTTTGTTTTCCAAATTTTCCTTTATAATAACATTATCTCTATTAGCGCTATGATCTATCTCCCTATATCCATCGTACATCTCACCATACCAATTTGAATACACTTCATATCCTTCAGCATCTGAAGTTTTAGATATAGAAATTTTAATAGCCGCACCATTCTCTATCAACTTGACACTAATTTTGGGTACGGCAAGAGTCAATTCTTTCGCACTTATCGAAATACAATTAAAACCCCCCAAAAACGTAATTACGGCTAACATCACTGCCAGCATTTTCTTAGCAAATCTCATTTCATGCTCCTCCTTAAAAAATTTATAAAAAGCAACCAATATCATCACGGTCACTATTTACCATACTATTATGCTAAAGATTTAACATTTATAGCTGTCTTAAAATATCTGCAATAGCTTCAAAAATCGAAAAATGATTAGACACGGCATATACTATCACGGTCCATATAACTATCCATAACCACAACCATAAGGCTATAAGCATAGTCTTCTCATCACGATGTTTAATAGCGTATATAATTCCGATTATAGGTCCAGCGAATATATATAAAAGCGTTATTAGTCCGATCAGTGTTGTTATCCAGCTTTTCTTAGGTAGAATCCAGGGTGCTGCTGATCGTGAACCAAACAAAAATGACTGCATCTCATGTGCAAATAATAAAGCAACAAATATGACTATTGCATATTTTACTATAGTGATAATCCAATCTTTACGGTTTTCTTTTTTACGCCATACCGCATTTATTTTTTCTTGTTCTTTTTGGCGTTCTTCCTCTTCTTTGGCTCTTATTGCCGCAATTCTTGCTTCTTCTTGTTCTCTGCTTTTTCTTTCGGCTTCTTTTCTTCTTGCTTCCTGTGCTTCGTATTCTTTTTGAGCCTTTATTCGTCCTTTTTCAAATTCATATCCTTTTTGATTAGAGCTTTCCTCTTCTTCTAAATATATTGTCGCTCCACAAAACGGACACTTCATCAATTTAAGATCCGCCATTAATGCCTCTGCCACAACTTTAGACTCTATGCAGCCACTACATGCAGGACATTCTATCTTTTTTAATCCTAGTGTAGCCATTATAACTTTAACCTTTCAAAATCAATCTTCCATATGTTATTGTGGAATAAAACCTATTTCCTCTATAATTATTAACCACCATATATATTCAATATGAATAATAGTCTAATAATTAACTAATTTTACATAGATTATATACCTATATTTACATACAGTCAAGCCCAAATGGTAATTATTTTCCATGCCCAAAAGGTATATAATTTTGACTGTTATGGAAGGGGATTTTTAATGGATATCGGAAAGAAACTTCAAATTTTAAGAGAAAACAAAGGCCTTACAAGATATAGACTTACTCAGATGACTGGTATTTCAGGTCATCACATCAAAGGAATAGAAAATGGAACTCGGCAACCTGCTATTGATACTTTACAACGACTGATAGAAGCTATGGGATTAACAATGGCAGAGTTTTTTAATGACAATGCAAGCAATTCCTATTTGTCTGACAAAGAACGACTCTTATTAGAATATTTTAGATCCATGAATTCAGAAAAGTCTGATGCTCTTCTCACAATAAGCAGACTTCTAACTAAATAATGATTTTCAAAAAGCACAGTCAAAACTGTGTTTTTCTTTTTACTACTCTTTCTATTGTTGAAAAAAGTTGAACTTGAGCTGAAGTGCGGCGGCGGCTCGGGCGTGGCGTAAATCTTAATATCGCAAGAAAATGTGGCTCGTGACGGGTATGCTCCCGAGACGGATTGTATTTGTCCGACGGACCCGCGGTTTTAGCCGAGTCAAAATCACCTCTTAGAGCAGCTAAAAGCGCGAAGCCACTGCTGAGCGTCTTTTAAATGCTGCTCTTAGAGGAAGTTTGACGAGGCGTTGCGGTCTACAATCCGTCTCGGGATGCTACCCGGACAGAGCCAGACATTTTTGCGATATTAAGATAGGGGCCGCCGCACTTCTTATAGAAAAAAGTGAGACGACCCCTTTTGATGTAAAAACACTATTTACTTGATATTAACACTCTTCATAAGCTCGCAGAATTCCTGTCTGTACTCGTCATTCTTAGTAGAATCAAGTGCTGAAAGTCTTTCGATAACACCTGCCATTGTGCTGGTACCTGCATATTCGGATTTTCTGATAAGCATACCTGCCTGTGCAACGCCTGCTGCCCATGAAAGATTTTCACTCATTGTATCGCTGTAGCTTGTGGAGTCAACTGAACGTGTGATCAGAAAACTTGTATCGCCATCGGGCTCCTTGTATCTGATATTAACTGTCAGATATTCGCCGGATAACTCTGCTGCATCATCAGCCTTTGCGGAGTACTTTGACTCAACCTCAGGTATCTCCTGCTCGCTGTCCTTTAAAGCTATCTCATAAAGAGCTGTAACGGTATGGCCTGCACCGATCTCGCCGCCGTCCTTCTTGTCGTCATTGAAATCCTCTGCTGCCATTGCTCTGTTCTCGTATCCGATAAGACGGTAGCCCTTGATAAGCGCGGGGTTAAATTCAACCTGGATCTTTGTATCCTTTGCAACTGTGAAAAGAGTGCCGCCCATTTCGTCAACTAAAACCTTCTTTGCTTCGGTTAAAGAATCAATGTAATTGTAGTTTCCGTTTCCGTTATCTGCAAGAGCTTCCATACGGCTGTCAGAAAGATTGCCCCAGCCAAAGCCAAGTACTGAAAGGAATACGCCACTCTTTGCCTTTTCCTTTACAAGCCTTGTAAGTGAGCCTTCATCTGTGATACCGATATTAAGGTCGCCGTCTGTTGCAAGGATTATACGGTTGTTTCCGCCTTCAATAAAGTACTTCTCTGCTATCTCATATGCTGTCTGGATACCCTTGGAACCATTTGTTCCGCCGCCTGCAAATAAGTCCTCAACCTTCTCGGTGATCTCTTTCTTGTTAGCGCCCGAAAGACCTTCAAATACAACCTTATCGCCTGATGCATATGTTACAAGAGAAACACGGTCATTCTGTCCAAGCTCTTCTGTGAGCATCTTGAAAGATGACTGTACAAGACCTAACCTGTCAGCGCCTTCCATTGAACCGGAAACATCTACAAGGAATACAAGGTTGGAAGCTTTCCTCTGGCTCATGTCGATATCCTTAGCCTTGATGCCTACCATAAGAAGTTCTGTCTGGTCATTCCAAGGGCAGGGAGCCATTTCTGTTGTGATAGAGAAGGGCTCGTTGTTTGAAGGTGCTACGTAATCATAACTAAAGTAATTGATAAGTTCCTCGATCCTTACTGCATCCTCAGGGATCCTCTGTCCGTAGTTGATCATGCGGCGAAGATTTGCGTAGGAAGCGGTATCAACATCTGCTGCAAATGTTGAGAAAGGTGAAACATTTACTGATTTCCAGCCATTCTCATCGATATGTTTATATTCCTCAGTGTTCCACTCTATATCGAGTGTCTGGTTTTCTGTACCAATTGCTTCATAAGATGCAGGGCTTTCTGTAACTGCCAGATCAAAGTATCTTGAGGTTTCACCGGCATCTTTTGTAGCATCACCCTTGTAATTATATGACTGTGATACCTGATTACTTGTAGTTGATACCGCATAATTTGCGGAAGTGTCTCTTTTTGCTGAACTGCAGGCTGTAAGTCCCAATACTAAAACTAATGATAATATTATTGCTATTGCACGTTTCTTCATATTTAATTTCCTCCGTCTGTTTTTTAATAAACTAATTTCATCTAAGAAAAATAAATTCGGATCCGTATGCTTTTTATCTTCTTGTTTGATGATTAGACGAAGGAAAAATTTTTCGGGTTCCCTAAATATAGAAAAATTTTGACCAATTTTTTACTATGTTATCACTTCACAAATTTACTGTACCAGATTACCTCGGTATCATACCTGTAATTCTTATATTTTTTCGAGCTCGAAGCAATTTTTAAAAACCTTAAATATGCCTCTGAATTTACTAAATCCGGATCCAAGGTCTTAAGCCTGTTATCTTCTGCTAAATATATGCTGGGCTTTGAAATATCAACCACGCTGTTAAAAAGGTAACCTGATTCAGAATATGTCCTGGCATTCGGATATAAAAACGCAGCATAATCCCGGATATTACTCTCGAGCACATTATCAGTATAGATTATGATATTAAATTCATCCGTGGCTTTTAATCCGTTTTCATCTAAGATTTCATCTATGTATTCCAGAGCATATTTCATGGGCTGTACATATCCAAAATATTTAAATGAGCGATGGGGCTGCGAAAAATTATAAAGACCTGCCGAAAAGAAAAATACTAGAATTATCATCTGTACTACCTTTGAAACAGCCATTCCGTGACGTTTTAAAAACTCGGATATTTTTAAGAAAATGCAGACGGTAAGTACAGGGATAACCACCATATTTCTCTGCATTACCCAGGCTTTTTCGTATGCGGTGTAACCCGTCATATAGTCAGAGAAAAATACCACTCCCAAAACCCACAGCGTTACAATAAGGTCAAATATCTTTAGCCTTAAAGTTACTGAAAGCAGCATATACAATATGATGGCTCCGCCAAATATACCCAAAAATCTCGCATTGGCATCCGTAAAGAAATCCTTCCAGGCTCCATAAGCTGTTTTAACTATGGTTGTTCCTTCCCTAAAATCTGTCAGCCTGTCCGACCGCCCGGATAAATATGTTGCTATAAAGAACACCAGTATATTTCCGGCGCACCCGAAGCAGGTGTAAGAAACAAGCCTAACGTTTTTTTCATTTCCTATAGGTAACCCAACCTTTGGTAAAATGCGGTACATACATAAGAATACAAGCAGTAACCCCATGGATGCCAGAACCGGCGTATAGGAATCTGCCATCAGGCAGCCTAAATAAGATAAGGAAAGAATTGCCAGAATATCTGCATCCATCAGCAACCTCAGACAAAGCCCTACCCCTATCATGGTAAGGGCAACAGGAGTGATAGCCTGCTCAAAATTCATATAGTATTCCGGAATAAAGGGAAAAACAAGAAATGCATAACAGGGGATAAGGGCATATTCCTCTTTCAGATTCCTGCGGATAAGCCACTCACGCAAATTAAGAAAAAGCACCGTTAACCCTATAAGGAACAATAACCCAAAACCTGCGTGAAGAGTCCATATCCTGCGCCCGAAAATGAGTGCCGGGATAGCTGCCAATACATACTGTCTGTTGGGATACCCCAAAAAAGCAATTCCAGTATAATTCAGGTCACTCTGCTCAAAAGACTTAAGCCCTGCCGCCACCTGCTGGGTAGCATCAGGATTAATATCTGAAAAAGTAATATTACCTATAAAAGTAAATAAGAAAATAATAAGTAAAAGGAATCCGCCTAAGAGAATAAACTTTTTCTCTTTTATGTCTTTTACTATCCTGCATCCAACATGTGTGAGAAAATATCCCAGCCAGAAAACTCCGGTAAGCAGCCATGTATATGCGGCCAGTACAGAGAAAAACCCGCCCACTCCGTAAGCTAAGAGTTCAAGCGCAGAGATTACGCAAGAATAAGTGATCACAAATTTTAATGACTTTTCGTTAACTGCAAAGTTGATATTTTTACCTATATGTATGCCTTTACTCTTCTGACCGTTCTTTTCCATCCTTAATACCTATATCTATCACTGATTCACATAGGAATGTTCTACGGTAATTACGCAGTTATATCTCGGATCAACCTCTTTTAAAGTTTTTTCCAGATCTTCGGTAAAATGCTTACCATCTTCCTTCCTATAAGAATATGGAAGCACTAAATCAAATATAAGATTGATCTGTCCGGTACCGCTTACCATTCTGAAATCATGTATCGTAGCAGAAGCCTCTTTTTCCTTAACTTTTTCACTTACTATTTCCCTGCAGCGGTTAACAGTTTCGTTATCAGTGTCTATGGGGTCCATGTGGATGACCAGGAAAATGTTAAGGTCTTTTAACACATCCTGCTCTATCTTGTCAACTATCTCATGCGCGGTTTCAATGGAAAGATTATTTTTAATCTCAGCATGAACGGATGCCATGCGCCTGGTCGGCCCGTAACTGTGCACTATCAGATCGTGAGTGCCTTCTATCCCATCATATGAACATACCTTCTCGCATATTTCTTTATACAAGCCTTCGGGAACCGCCTCGCCCAAAAGGGGCTCAATTGTATCCCTTGCAACACTGATGCCGGCCCAGAGAACAAGTATTGCCACTATGCATCCCATATGACCGTCCACGTTCCAGTCAAGGAATCTGTATATTAATAATGAAACGATGGTTGCGGAAGTAACAAAAACATCTCCCAAAGCATCCCTTGCAGTAGCAAGTAAGACCTTGGAATCTATCTTTTTCCCGAGCTTCCTGTTAAACAGCGAAAGCCAGACCTTAACCAAAACAGAAACTACCAGTATGATAAGTGCTATAAGAGAAATGTTCAGGTCCTCCGGGTGGAAGATCTTGTCTATGGAAGTTTTAAAGCACGAGATTCCGACCTCTAATATAAGGAAGGAAACTATCAGCGCAACTATGTATTCATACCTTCCATGCCCGAACGGATGCTCCTTGTCCGCAGGCTTTGCCGCAAGCTTTGCCCCTACGAGACTTATGACAGAAGAAGCTGCATCCGACAGATTGTTAAAGCTGTCCGTCATTACTGCCGAAGAATTGATAAGCAGTCCGATTATAAGCTTTCCTATAAATAAGAAAACATTACATATTATGCCGACTATCCCGGCCAGCACTCCGTATGCGGACCGGTCTTTTTTATCTTTAATAAATATCTTTTCCAATAAACTAGTCATGGTTCGTATCATTATAGGCTTTTAGTTTTAGTCATAAGGTTATGTAATCTCATGACTTTCGGTTTGAGGTGCCCATGCCTCAAACCATAAATCCGATTGACAACATGGGAAATTATACCACATTTCTTCCAAAAATTACATAGGATATCTCAAACAAATCAACTTACACCCTGCGAAAACCCTGTATTTTCAAGGACTTTCAGAGTATCAAAAAATTTTTAAAAAATTTTTAAAATAATGCTTGACAAACAATATTATACGGTGTATAGTATTATACGTCGACAAGATATTATACGAGTTACATATATTATACAAGAACAAAAAAGAAAGGGATGATAAAATGACTTATCAGTTAACAGCTCCGCTACTCGATGCGTGTGTGCTGGGAGTTGTTGAAAAAGAGGATGTATACGGATACACACTGACACAGCGTGTCATGGATGTGGTGGACATCTCCGAATCAACACTTTATCCGGTACTTAGAAGACTGCAGAAGTCAGGCCTGCTTGAGACCTATGATGAACCATATCAGGGCCGTAACAGAAGGTACTACCGGATAACACCTCCGGGAAAACAGCAGCTTTACTTCTTCAGGAGCGAGTGGCTCACTTACAAAGAAAAGATTGATTCACTGCTCGGCATAACGAAAATGCTGCCGGCAGGCGAAATCAACCAATGATCAAAATAAAAAACTAATATTTATAAACTTTAAGGAGGATCTTTTAAATGAATAAGCAGGCATTTATGCAAGAGCTTGAATACCGGTTAAGACACCTGACCGACGAAGACAAGCTCGATGCATTAGAGTATTACAGCGAGTATATAGACGATCTGAATCTGCCACCGGAGGGTGATGTATGTGTACATCTTGGAACTCCTAAGGAAGTGGCCCGTCAGATAATCGCGCAGACCACGGAACGAAAGATTGAGGAACAGCAGGAAAAGAAAACCACAAAGGGCTTCGGTTCCATCGTATGGCTGGCAATCTTAGGAATCTTCGCTTCCCCGATCGCTATACCGCTTGCATTTGCGGCAGTAGTAATATTTATCTCGTTTATCATCACGATCGGATCGATCGTATTTGCATTCGGAGTATCAGGTGTTGCCTGTGTACTCGCCGGTTTACTTTTGATAATTGTTGGTTTCATAACACCCGGTTTTGGACAGAAATTTGTAGTTCTCGGCGCAGGATTGTTTGTAACGGGCTTAGGAATCATGTTCCTGTTACTTACATCAGTTCTCGCAAAGCTTATGGTTAAGATGATCTCAGGTATCATCAAGAAAATGGCTGCAAGACACAGCAGAAAGAAAATGCAGGGAGGAATTGAATAATGAAAGGCTCAAGAATTTGGTTGATCATAGCAGTATTAATGTTAGTTAGCGGCATTGGACTTGCCGCAATAGGTACCTTAAACGGCGGAACCTGGAAAATGCGTTTTGACTTAAAAGACTTTAAAGTAAAGACAGCTTCAGACGATGAATATGTAAACAAAACAGAAATAGTAGATGAATTCAGTACTATAAAGGTTATCACAAGTACAATCGATATAAATATCGAAAACGGTGACAAATACTCAGTTACTTATTATGTTCCTGAGGACAAGATCCCTGAGATCACTTGCGAAAACGGTGTTCTTACAGTGGATACAAACGAAAGCAACAGCTTTAGCATATTTGACTTCAGCTTCATTTCAGATGACAGAAATCCTTACATCACAATAACCACTCCTTCAACAGAAGTTGGTAACAAGCTTGATGTAAGAAGCTCAACAGGCGATATTAAGGTTACAGGATTAGGCTTTGATGGTAATATCAAGACCTCTACCGGTGATGTAAGCGTAAGCCACGGCTTTATCAAGGACGGCTATATCAAGACCTCTACCGGTGATATCACAGTAGATTATATCAGCTCAGAAAATATTGAGACCGAAACATCAACCGGTGAATTTAAGTTATCAAATTCAATCGTAAACAGAAAGCTCACATCCGATACTTCAACAGGCGATATAACACTTAACCAGAACACCATCAATTACTTTGGTGCAGAAGGAAGTACCTCAGATATCAAAGTACTCGGATCAGAGATCGATAAGATTGATATCAAGACTTCAACCGGTGAAGTTGAGTTAGAATTAAAGGGCAGCGATTCATATTACAGCTTCGACCTTCATACTTCAACAGGTGATATCAGGATTGGAAATCAGGAATTTGAAAAGAGCTACAAGAAAGACTTCACAGATGATAAGAATTATGTAAATGTTAAAACCTCAACAGGTGACATTGATATAGATTTCGTAAAATAAGCTGCTTATTCATTCGTGACATGGTCACAAATGGTAACAAAAAAATCTCCAATTATAAAGCAAAAAGTGCGCTATAATTGGAGATTTTTTGTGTTTTTTGGCGTTTTTCTCCAATTATAAGCGATTTTTTGCTTATAATTGGAGATGATTGTTTTTACGACATCCCAAATACTGCCGTGACTATCATCTTTCCGTCATGTATCTCTGCAAATATATCCCCGTTCATCCGGTTCATGAGTTGCTTGCAGATATAAAGACCTAAACCGCTTCCGTTATTGGTACCCACATTGGAACCGCGCCAGAAGCTGTCAAATATATGAAGCAGTTCTGTATCTGAAAGGGTGCATCCTGTATTGGAAACGGAAATCAGCTGGCTGTTTTCCTCGCGCGAGAAACTTAATTTTATCTCCTTACCATCACCATATTTCACAGCATTCTCCATCAGGTTCTGCAGTACTTCTATGGCTCTGTCAACATCTCCTTTTAAAAGGCAGTCGGTATAATCTTCAACCGTTAAGCCAATCTGTAGAAGTTCTAACTTATCGGCATATACATTTCTGATGTTTTCAATTACTTTAGACAGATAGAAATCCGAGTTATTTACCTCAAGCTCCAGGAAGTCTTCTTTGGATGCCTTTATGATCTGGTCAACATAATCCTTTATCTCACCGCATTTATCGTTTATAACACCTGCAATCCTGTCCTTTTTTTCCTTGTCATTTTCATAAAGGCCACGTTGGAGTGCTTTAGAGTTAAGCTCTATTATACCTAGCGGAGTTTTTATGTCATGCGAAAGTGAAAGGATCAGGCTTTTATTATTTTTCTTTGCTTCAAGATCCTGCTGTTTGCCTTTTTCAAGTCTTTCGCGAAGAAGGTTAAGACCCCAGACAAAATCTCCAAAATACTTATTCTTTTCTGCTTCTATAGGTGCTGTTATATTTCCTTTGGCAAGTTCTGAAGGAAGTCCGGCCATTTTGTTGAATGGTCCTATAAGCTTAACCCTGAAATATATCAGAAGCAGGATTATGAACAGGAAGCTTACTCCAAGACATATGTTTACTATGATCACGATTTTAACGGTGTTGTCCTTTTCATTAAAAGAGTAATCAAACCTGTATAGATATCCGTTGACCAATTTTATGATATAATCGTCTTCAGCGTCGAAATATTCTGCTATCTGCATATCGGACATGACCTCAAGCTTTGTAACACCGGTTATATATTTATACCCCGAATAATCTATTTCCTTACCCTGTTCTATTTCATAAGCGATCCTTTCTGCTTCAACACGATAAGGGCGACCATTGTCACCCTTTTTTCCTATTATAACGATAAGGTTCGCAGTCAGGGCAATTATTATCATGCCGATAATTGCTACTGCAAATAATTTACGGAAACTTTTCATTTTTTTTATTCCTATTATTTAATCTACGCCTCAGTCTGATTTATCTTGATGAGAACATCTTTATTTCTCATACCGGTAACCGACGCCCCATACGGTTATTATGTGCTTCGGGTTCTTGGGGTCTTCTTCAATTTTCTGTCTCAGCCATTTTATATGCACAGTTAACGTCTGCTGTTCGGAGTCACTGTCAATACCCCATATCTTATTAAACAGGAAATCCTTGTTCATCGTCTTTCCCGTGTTTTCCACCAGAAGAGTTAATAATTCAAATTCCTTCTGGGTCAGTTCTATTTCCGGAGTTTCCTCGGAACCTTTAAGTACGCTTACAGTATGGCGAAGCTTATTTATTTTCAAGAAGCCATCGGATAAAGCGTCATCGCTGTATCTCCTTGCAAATATGCCCTTTACCTTTGCGATCAGGATATCAATATCATACGGCTTTTCTATATAGTCATCAGCACCGAGCAGAAGACCTTTGAGCTTGTCGTCCTTCATGTTCTTTGCACTTACCATTATAACCGGAGCATTGGAAGTTTCCCTGATCTTTTTGCAGATACCGTATCCGTCAAGGTGCGGCAGCATAATATCAAGGATTACCAGCTTCGCCTTGGAATCAACAAACATTTGGACCGCATCTGCACCATCCATACAGTGCTCTGTAGTATAACCCTCTGCCTGTAAAAAATCACAAAGGAGAGTTCCCATTTCAAGATTGTCTTCCACTACTAAAATATCTGCCATGATCTGTATCCTTCCAAAATCAATTTTATGAGTCTGATTCCCATTACCTAAATCACCTAACATCATGTTACCAAAACGCAAAATAATTATCAACAGATTTTTGCTCGAAAAAAACACTTGTAAAAAGTTAAAAATTCTTTTTAGTATTTAATGATTGTTTAATAATTTCCGGTTTATACTTGGGGCACAACGTTGGAATAAAAATTTAAGGAGTACCTAAGATGTTTTTTGAAATACTAAAAAGAGATTTAAAAAGAAAAAAAACGATGAACTTCATCATCTTTATCTTCATCGTACTTTCAGTAACTTTTGTATGTTCGAGCGCGACTAACCTTTCCGGGATCATGAATTCTCTTGACAAGTTTTTTGAAATGGCGGAAGTGGGCGATTTCGTATCCATAGAAAGAGCACAGGGAGAAGAAAGACCTTCGGCAGAAATAGCAAAAGGACTTCCTTATGTAAAGGATGTTAAAACAGAACCGATTTTATACAACGTTGAAGGGATAGAGATTAAAACCGGTGAATCCATTATAGCATCTGAGATAGTAATGGTAAGCTCCATTGAAAGAAGAATAAACAGATACTTTTATTCGGCAGAAAACCTTGAAATAACTGAGGTACCGAAGGGTGGAGTTTATATAAGGAAAAGTACCCTGGAATTGTTAAAATCGGATGTAGGGGATGAAATAACACTTACCATTGACGGGACAAAGAAGAAATTAAAAGTGTTGGGAGTTATTAAGGATGCCTTTTTCGGTGGTTCACTTATGGATTCTCCGAGAATACTGATTAGTGAAGAGGATTTCTCAGACTACTTAAAAGGAGAAAATATAGATCAGTATCTGGGAAGTCTCAACTATTTCTATACGGATAATACGGATGACTTAAGAAAGGAACTTTCTTCGTGTAACAACATAGCTTTTATGGACACAAAGGGCACGATGAAGTTCACATATCTGATGGAAATGTTTGTGGCAGGAATGCTAATGATAGTAAGCATCTGTCTTATCATAATAGCTTTGTTTATTCTTAAATATACCATATCCTTTACGATCAGTGAGGAATTCAGGGAAATAGGTATCATGAAAGCTATAGGTATACCAAGTTCCGGGATAAGAATGCTTTATCTGATAAAATATATGGCGCTGGCAGTACTTGGAGCTATAGTCGGATTTATATGTTCCTTCCCTTTTGCCAATCTGCTTATGGAAAAAACTAAGGAGACTATGGTAATATCCGATGAAGGTTCGGGGGTACTTTCTGTTATCAGTGCATTAGCAGTTGTTATTATAGTAATGTTTTTTGGATTCCATTCGACCAGACAGATAAAGAAGTTTACACCTGTCGATGCAATAAGAAACGGCAGTACCGGTGAAAGATATAAAAAGAAAGGTTTCCTTAAGCTTTCAAAATCGGGTTCCCGTCCGGTACTTTTCATGTCTATCAATGATATTTTAAGCGGAATAAAACATTTTGTTGTGATGATCACCATATTTACCATCGGAATACTTCTGGTTATGATAGTTCTAAATTGTATCAATACCTTAAGGAGTGAAAAACTTGTCAGGTGGTTTGGAGTTACGGAGTCTGATGTATATCTTTCAAGTACAAAGAATATAACTGATTATCATAATGATAACGGTAAGGAATTGCTTAAAAAGGACCTGGAAGATATGGAAAATCTTCTGGAAGAAAATGGAATACCTTGTAAGGTGGCTGCAGAAGTACTATTTAATTATACCTTAAAAAAGGATGATCTGTCCGCAAGATCCATGACTTTCCTGGGAGTAAATACTGATACCGGCGATTATAATACTTATGTGGACGGAAGCGCTCCGCAGAATCCGAACGAGTTGGCAATGCATTTTAAGCTTATGGATAAACTTGGAGTAAAGATAGGGGATAAAATAACCCTGTCCGACCAGGAGGGTTCAAAGGAATATATAATAACTGGAACATTTGAGATCATGGCAAACATGGGAGAAGGAGTAAGGCTCCATCAGAATGATGTCAGAAACTATAAATACATGAACGGTATCTGGGGAATAGAGATTGATTTTACGGATAATCCTTCGAACAAGGTAATCTCAGAGCGTATCGAAAAGATGAAGGAGCTGCTTCCTGATTATACTATTTATGATCCCGGTGAATTTACGGATAAGATAATCCATTCGGCTTCCTACCTGGATGATACAAAGTGGCTGATACTTTTGGTAGTAATCTTGATAAATATTCTGGTAGCTGTACTTATGGAAAAGTCATTTCTTACCAAGGATCGTGGTGAGATTGCCTGCCTTAAGGCTTTAGGTTTCAGAGATTCTTCAATAGTGGGCTGGCAGACACTCAGAGTATTTATAATACTATTGATATCAACTGTGCTGGCTATGCTCTTAAATAATCCTGTGTGTCAGTTATCAGGCGGTGCGATATTCAGAGCCATGGGCGTGAAGAACGTAATATTTGATCCGGATATTCTGGATAGCTATTTAATCTATCCGGGCATCATAATCGCAGCCACACTGTTTGGAGTATTTCTGTGTGCAATGTCAGTGAGAAGAATCAGTGCCAACGAAATCAACAGTATCGAGTAAAAAAAAGAAAGAGGTAAACAAGAATGAGCAAGAATATATTAGAAGTTAAAGATCTGTGCAAGACTTATGTGGTTAATAAGAGGCAGAATAATGTTTTAAAGAATGTGAATTTCACTGTAGAAGAAGGCGAGATGATCGCCATCATGGGACCTTCCGGTTCAGGAAAATCCACCCTGCTCTACACAGTTTCAGGTATGGACAATATGACTGCGGGGGAAGTAAATTTCTGTGGAAAGGATATCTCAAAGATGGGCGCAAAGGAACTTGCAAATGTAAGACTCGATGAGATGGGCTTCATCTTCCAGCAGATGTATATGCTTAAAAACCTGAATATCCTGGATAATATAATTCTCCCTGCACGTCAGTCAAAGGCTAACAAGCTTTCTAAAAAAGAGAAGACAGAGTACGGAAAATCTCTTATGAAAAAGCTGGGAATAATAGATATTGCAGATAATGACATTAACGAGGTCTCCGGTGGCCAGCTCCAGCGTGCGTGTATCTGCCGAAGCATGATCAATAAGCCTAAACTCATATTTGCGGATGAGCCTACAGGAGCCCTTAACCGCTCAAGTTCTGAAGAAGTTATGACCGAACTTGGTAAGATAAATGATGAAGGGACCACCATCATGCTCGTTACTCATGATGCCAAGGTTGCCGCAAAGTGCAGCAGGGTTATGTATATTGTTGACGGCAATATCAAAGGTGAATATAAATTAGGGAAACTGGAAAAGAACAGCGATATCAGGAGCCGTGAGCGCGGATTAAACGGATGGCTCATTGAGCAGGGATGGTAAAACATCATCCTCTTAAATAAGCCACAAGTTTAGCTCTGTCTCTGATATCAAATTTATCATATATTATGGAAACATAATTTTTTACAGTACCCTCGGAAATAAACAGTACTGAAGCTATCTGCGAATTATTGCACCCTTCTGCTAAGAGTCTTGCTATCTCTTTTTCGCGGTCGGTAAGTCCGGCTTTTTCCATTAAGGTTTCTATGGAATCAGATCCATTTATTTCATTTGTATTTCCGGCACCCTCGATCCTTCCGGTGCCGGATTTGTTTTCTGTATCCATTCCAAGCGCTTGCGAACTAAGCATGCCGGTCAGCTTTTGCAGTACCTTAGCATCCAGCACTCCTACACCCTTAACTGCTTGGTTTACCGCTTCGATGATGGCATCTTTTCCGGAATCCTTGAGCAGATATCCCGAAGCTCCGCTTGAAAGTGCCTCTGAAATATTTTTCTCATCGTAAAATGTAGTAAGCACGACCATCCTGATTTCAGGATAAAGCTCCTTTACCTTTTTAATGAGCTCGATGCCTCCCATTCCCGGCATGTTAAGATCTATGAGCATAACATCGGCATGAGTTTCCTTTAATATCTCTAATGCCTTTATTCCGTTTCCTGCAGTACCGCAAACCTCAAAGCCACCCTTTAAGGTAAGCACTATCTCAAGACTTTCCAATAATAATGGTTCATCATCAACAAGGAGTATTTTTATCATAATTTTGTAAGTTATTCTTATTTCATCTCAAGAACGATAACCGGACGTACACAGCAGTCATTGTCATATTCGTACTTGCTTACATGGACTCCGTTCATGCCAACATATCCATGATCGCTGACATATGTGGCATCCTTATTTGTAAATCCGGGAGATCTGAGCCAGTAGAAGCAGCAGAGCTTACTGTTCCACGAGAAGTTCTTTCCGCCGTGTGCCTTTGCATACTCGGTACAAGTACATCTTCTGTTTTCGTCAGCGTTTTCGGTATTATAATCATAACCATAATCTGTATTTACTATTTCTTCATTGGAAAAAATAAATACATAGTCTTCTGTGGAATTTCCACCCTTGCCGGTACAGTTACCATAGCTGTTGTCTTTATTTTCCAGGGTCTGTTTTGCAACAAGCTTTTTCTCTTCATCATCGAATGCGGAATTATAAAAATCATTATTCAGCCAGGTACGTAATGTACTGTCTTCCCAAGTAACATTTACATTATCCCAGTTAATACCGCCCTTGCCATCCGGAAAACGGTTCTTTAAATCTTCTTCGCTGTCATAGGGCATGCATTCCAAAGCATATTTGCTGGTAAGTGTGATCTCTTTTTTATCCTTATTTACATTGAGTACAACCCAGTTAATACTCTCGCTGCCATTACTGTCATTGTTGTCCTGCTCAAATTTACCAAATGCAACAACCTGACCTCTTTTTAAGTCAGCAGCTGTCCCGTCCGATATCATCGAAACTATATCAAGTCCTTTTTCGTCATCTACTATGACCTTGTCATTATTACCGGACATCCCGCAGCCCTGACAGGATAACATAATAACAATACCAAGCATAATGCCAATTATCTTTTTCATTTTCTATTTTCCCCTTCCTTATAAAAGAAACACGGAGATTATAACATAAGTGATAACTTTTTTCAACCTATTTCATCTTAACAATAGCAAAACCGCATAAAAAAAGGAGTCTGTATAGACTCCAATTTACGTCCGCGAGAGGATTCGAACCTCCGACCTACCGCTTAGGAGGCGGTCGCTCTATCCTGCTGAGCTACGTGGACTTACCCCTTTGGTTTCCCAAAGCAAAGGTATATTAACATATTTTTTAACTTTAGTCAAGTTTTTTGTTTTACCTGGCGGGTTACTGCCCATCCGAGTAAAAGCCAGAAAATCGGGTTTACGGTAACACAGCTGTCATTAATGAGTCCGCAGATCATAAAGCCGGCGAGTCCGGAAAACAGCCCTATATCCGTTAAGGCGGCCCCTGCCATAATGTTGTTTTCTTTATACCTTTTTATAAATGTGACAAGATATGAAAAGAATAAAACCAGCACTGCTATCAGAGCAGATACACCATCAGAGCAGGCTATCTGGATATACCAGTTATGAGGACGATCGATAACATATTTACAGCTGCCGTGGGTATTAAGCAGGCCTACTATCTCATTTTGCCTGAATCTGAAGGCAAAGGTGCTGTTTCCACCACCGATCAGTAAAGAATCCTTTATTATCGGCAAGGCCTGGGCCCAGATATATCCTCTGCCGGTTCCGAAGGAGTAAATGCTTTCAAGGCCTGTAATACGGGGCTGCGGTATTTCCTCTAAAAGAGTACTGCCCTGTCCGAATATCCTGATACCTTTTTCACTTATATAAAACTCTACCGTTCCACTATATCCGAAATCAATTATCAAGAGCTCTTTTTCCACACACATCGAAATGCTTTTATATCGGTCATCGCTAAGCTTAAAGCCCTGCTTCTCTTCCCGGATATTGGTTGCCTTTAATACTGCGGGATACCGGCCTTCAATAATATCTGAGCCATCACTGAATACCAGGCAGTCTGCAAAATCACTCGCATCATAATCCTTATAACAGTCATGAAGCTTTTGCTGATCGACACTTATCTCAAGGAGCTTATCTTCTGACCATAGTTTAAGTACTCCATCCTCTATTTTTGCAGAGCTTAGACGGTATATCCCGTTATTTTCTTTGGTATTTGAAACTGCCTGTTCCGGAATACCTTCGGGTCTTACTCTTGATGAGTACGTTGGCAGAACCTTTGATATTACTATCATTGCCGCACCAATAGCAATTACGGATATGGCAGAGATAATAACATCTCTTTTTGTACTACAGCTGTAGTCTAGAGTCTCTCCACTCTCATCTGTACTGTTTTTAGATTTTATGGAGCTCTTTCTTCCTATAGATATACAGGAAAGAACTGCTGCAAGCGGGAAGAAAACTATAAGTGATACAAAAGCCGCTTTCGAATCTGACCACTTTACCGCTAATATCAGTATTCCTTCTGCTACTATACAAAGCCACTTTTTAAACCCTTTTTTACTGAGTGATATTGAAAAACAGACCGGAAGGATCAATGCACAGAACCCGCCTAAAAAACCCGGGTTGTTAAATGTGAGACAAATCTGTCCGATAAAGTTTTCGTTTTTTATACTCCTGGCGATGTTTCTGTTTTCCGATGAAGAAATAAGATCCTGGACGATCGGTATTTCCAGTATGGGTTTATAGTATATCTCTATCAGTGTCAGTATCGCGGTAATTAAACTTAGTACGACTATTGCGTTACTAAAAATTGTAGTTACTGATAGTGTTTTCTTTTGATCATGTCTTGGTTTCAGATAATAAAGGGCAAAAACAAAAACCGCTATATAACATAATACCGCAAGCAGACCTTCGTACTCTGCATTTGAACCCCAGAATGCTGTCTCCTTATAATCGCTGAATACAAGAGACAAAATCGAAAAGGCAGCGTATATCCCGATACAGATCAGGGGAAGCTTAAGACTCTTAAGTCTGTCCCTGTCTATTTTTTCAATATGATCCGGGAATATCCGTTCTCCTAAGAAGTAAAGGATGACGCCACCGGTAAAAACAGCCAGCGCTATTTCTTTGGAATACAGCAGCAGATCAATTATTAAACCGTTGCTGCTAGAAAAGAATTTGGTTTCTATCTCAGGTATTTTTCTTATAACAAGCCTGGTAATAAAAGGGTATATAACCCAGAAAACAGCACATATGATAAGGAATACCTGACGGTAGCCTATCCTTTTCTCCCTGTATTTTTTCGCATAATTCTTACTTTTTGTCATGCTGCATTAAACTCTTTTCTACTATGCCAACTCACCCTGCATCCAGATAACACCTTTAAACCTCATGCCCGGTGAAGGAAATCCCATCAGGTCATCTGCGTTTATTGCAAGCTCTATGGGGATATCATTGCAGACAATCTTTAAAACCCAGATCAGTTCTCCTGTTTCTGTGTTTTTTAACTGCCTTGCAGATAATATGTTTCCGAGAACAGTATACAGATCTGACTCTGACCCATAGGGGATAAAGCTGGTCTCAACTATTGAAAACAGATCCTCATGCTTTATCCGCTCCGCTAAAGCAGCGTTATTATCCATATCACTCATTGACAGGATATCAAGCGCCTGCATGTCACCGTTTTTGGCTTCATCCATCAGCTGATTTTTCACAGCGTTGTCTATCTTGGATGCTATATGTGAATATATTCTTTTCTGTGTTGGAAGTATTATCTTCCCGCTGCTTGAAAGTGCAACCAGTTTTATCTTTTTATTGTTCAGGGTAAGTCTTGTTTCTCCGGATTTTATATATTGCTCAATGTTCTGCATATAAAAGATCAGAGAAACTCCTACGTGATTATCGTCACACATCCCGGTATATGCATCGGAATCAACCTTCTTATTTATATAGATTTCTTCCTCTAACATACCCTCTTTAAAAGTGCTTTTTAAGAAGGGGAAATATGTACCTATGTGGAAGGTTCCCTTCTCGTCTTCCTCTCCCCTAACGGTTATACCTATGTTTTCGCCAAAGCTCCGCTGGTACTCTACATAGATATTACCGTTATCTTTTATTATCGTCTTTACGGAATCAGCTTGTAAAACAACATCCTTTATCAGAGTCTCGATATCTACCTGACTTTCCTTTTTGCTGAACCCGATAGCTCTAATATATGTATGCATATTTATATCTCTTATCCTTTATCAGTCGTCAAGGCAGCTTTTTCTTTCCTTGGCTCTTTCTAACGCTTTCTTTTCTTCGGTACTCAGGATAACATATGATTCACCACGGATTATCTCTTTTATATAGGTATAACATCCGCCTATTTCGTTGTGCACTGATGAAAGTACAAAACCATCATTGTTATCTGTAAGCATGCAGAGGGAAAAGCTGAGCTTTCCACCCATTCCCTCGAACGCGTCATATTTGTTTACTGCAAATTTCTGGAATGCAAATGTACTGTAATCCTTTAACTCATCCACTATCTGTTTATTGTTCTCGACAATACTTTTAGCTTCGTCCACTTCCTTAAACTTTCCAAGGATTGCCTTTTCCATGCTTTTCCCGTCATTTCCTTTTAGGAATGTATCCTGTCTCTTTTTATATTTTAGAAGAAGGTTTCTCATGGAAAGACAATATAAGAACAGTCCGACAACAAGCAAAAAGAGGATTATTACAAGGTAGCTTCCATCTATTCCTATTTTGTCAAACAAATTCATAGACAAACTCCCTATGTTTCTTTATACTTTATAGCTATGCTTAAAAGTACTCCTGGGTTTTAAAACTGTACTTTCTGCATAGTGTTATTATGGTCTATGTACCACTATATATAGTATCACCACTATATATAGTATAATCACTGTGTTTATACTACTATAATTTTAGAAATTATCTTTTGATAATCTCATAGATCTTCTCAAATTCGTCCGTAGAATTGAACTCGATCACGATCTTACCCTTATTTTGACCATTCTGCTTGATCTCTATCTTTGAGCCAAGGATTGATCTTAAGTTGTCCTCGTATTCTCTGTATATTGCCTCATTCTCATTAGATTTCTTATAACGAGTCTTGTCAGCACGGTTAAGCATAGATTTTACTAGCTTTTCTGTCTCGCGAACGCTCAGCTTTTCATCGATTATCCTTGTTGCGGTATCGTACTGGAGGTTTCCATCAGTTAAAGTAAGTAAAGCTCTTGCATGTCCACCGGTTATTAAGCCATTAACAACAAGATCCTGTACCCTTTTGTCAAGTTTTAATAATCTGAGAGAGTTTGTAACAGCAACTCTGCTCTTTGATACTCTTTCAGCAACTGCATCCTGAGTGAGATTAAATTCATCTATCAGAGACTTGTATGCATATGCTTCTTCAATATCATTAAGATCCTCTCTCTGGATGTTCTCTATAAGAGCGATTTCATACTGCTCGTTTTCTGAGAGTTCCTTAATGATTACCGGTACTTCCTTGAGCTTAGCAAGTCTACATGCACGCCATCTTCTTTCACCAGCTACAATCTGATACATATCCTTTTTCTTTTGTACAACTATTGGCTGTATAAGTCCATGAATCTTTATGGATTCAGCCAGTTCACCTAATGCATCCTCGTCAAATTTCTTTCTGGGCTGATTAGGGTTAGGCTCAATTTTGTTGATATTGATCAGCATCTCTCCATTTCCCTGTGCTTGGGTTTCTTCTGTTTTGTTTTTCTTTGTTTCTGTAGTATTGCTAGCAGGGATTAATGCATCAAGACCTGTTCCAAAAGATTCAAAACCGCTTCCAAGTCCGAAGCTCGAGGTCTTTTTTGTTGTATTATTCTTTTGTGCTGTTTCCTTTTTGGCAGGGTTTGCCTTTGTTGTTGCTACTTTCTTGTTGTCCTTCTTAGGTGTTGCCTTTGACTTTGCTGTTTTTGCTTTGCTTGCGGCCATTTCTGTAAATACCTCCTGATTGTTTCAATCACAATGTTTCATGTGAAACATTTCCATGTGTTTCCATGTTATGTTTCATGTAAAACATTCTTGTGTGTTTCCATGTTGTGTTTCATGTGAAACATTGTCATTATTATTTGGTTTTGTTTTAAATTGTTTCATGTGAAACATTGTTCATTGCTACCGTCTTGTGCAAGATGTTTCATGTGAAACATTCCATCTCGGTTTTACATATGTTTCATGTGAAACATCAACAAGAATAGTTTATACGCTACAATTTATTTTGTCAATAGAAAAATGTCGAATGTTTCATGTGAAACATTCGACACTCAATTACATATATGATTCTTTATTTCTTCTTGAACAATCCTTTTAATCCGGAAGACTTTTTCTTGCTGTTTGCATCATCCACAATCTTATTTGTTTCCTTGTTATCATTTTCAAGAACTTCGATTGCCAGATTCTCATAAGCTTCAGCACCAACTGATTTCTTATCATACAGGCAAATCGGCAATCCATGACTAGGGGCTTCAGCTAAACGAACATTTCGCGGGATGATTGTTGCAAAGATATTCTGCTTTAGATTTTTTCGAACGTTTTCCACAACCTGAAGTGAGAGATTAGTCCTTGCATCATACATTGTGAAAACGACACCGTCCATAACCAGGTCAGGATTAAGTCTTTCTCTTACAAGGTTAATAGTATATAATAACTGTGATAAACCTTCCAAAGCATAAAACTCACACTGTATAGGAACAATTACAGAGTCGGCTGCGGTCATCGCATTTACAGTTAAAACATTTAACGAAGGAGGACAGTCAATTATTATATAATCATAATCATCAACTACATCCTTGATTGCTTCTTCCAATATATGTTCTTTATTTGGTAATCCGATCAGCTCTATATCTGCACCTGCCAACTGTACACTTGATGGAACTACTTTTAGTCCATCGATAACACTGTCAACAATACAGTCTTTTATGGTACATTTACCTGTGATCATCTGGTACACGCTATTTTTAACCTTGGATTTATCAATTCCAAGTCCGCTAGTACAGTTTCCCTGAGGATCACTATCAACGGCAAGCACTTTCATTCCGTGTTGTGCCAGTGCTGCGGAAAGATTGATAGCAGTAGTAGTTTTTCCGACTCCACCTTTTTGGTTAGCTACAATTATTACTTTTCCCATTTTTACACCTTTTTACGGGCTTAAAGTTATATCGATATCGTGCCCGCTCCTGATATCGAAATAATAACAGTTGAAAGGAAAAATTCTTTTTCTTTGGTTTTACCTTAAGCTTTCTCATACCATATGTAGTGGTGTCTTAAATGGTTTACCACCACCTCTTGGATATTTAGGATTGGTGCTCTTTACTTTACAAATTTCAACGAGTATTCTTTCATTATTTTCATCTAAGGCAAGAAAACTATATTCTATAAGACTACCTGTTTTTCCGCCCAGCTCTTTAATTGCATACTGCGCGTTCTGTAATTCTTCGTTTCCTTTTCCGCCCTTATATGATATAAAGCTTCCTCCAACTTTACAGAACGGGAGAGCAAGTTCACATAAAGTGGTCAGCTCAGCAACAGCCCTTGATACTACTATATCATATTTTTCACGATAATCAAGCTTTCTTCCAAATTCTTCTGCTCGTCCGTGCAGTGTCTGTATTTTCTTTAAGCCTAATTTAGAAATTACATCATCGAGGAAAGTGAGCCTTTTCTGCAGGGAATCAAATAATGTAACATCAAGCTCCGGATAAACTATCTTTAAAGGTACTCCGGGAAAACCTGCACCGGTCCCGATATCTATCAATTTACAGCCGGAGCCTCCTGACTTCTCATTATCCTGTAAATTATCCAAGACCTTTTTAATATCCTGCAGCCTGCATAGTGATAAGCTGTCTACAAAATGCTTTGCAACAAACTCCTCAAAGTCAGTTATTGCAGTAAGGTTCATCACCTGATTTTTCTCTATGATCATATCATAATACTGCAAAAGCTGATCTGCCTTATTATCATCGATGATAATCCCTGTATTTGTTTCTATTTGGGTTTTTATATAGGAAATTTTATCCACTTTATCACCTGTATATTATCTATATTATAGATATATACCTTTTATCAATATTTTTCAATATTCTTTTCAATTTACTTTTCAATATTTTTATAAAATATTTTATGATTTATAACAAAGTTTTATAGATTGATAAATGGTATACCACTAAAGCTTCATAAACACAACAAGTACATTTATATCGGCAGGAGATACTCCTGAAATCCTGGATGCCTGACCGATAGAAACAGGACGGATCTTCTTTAGTTTCTGTCTTGCTTCAATCCTTAAGGATGGTACTGCGTCATAATCAAAATCTGCAGGTATTTTTTTCTTTTCAAGCTTTTTATACTGTTCAACCTGCTTGATCTGACGGCTGATATAACCTTCATACTTTAACTCTATATTTATCTGATCCGCAATTGCTTCGTCTATCTCGGGTCTGTTTTTGTCTATCGGTTCCAGCATAGCATAGGAGAGTTCCGGACGCCTTACAAGCTCTGCCAGGGTAATGCCTGAGGTAAGCTCGGTACTGTTATATTCTCTTAGAAGGCTCAATACCTTTTCACTAGTCCCGACACTTGTGTTTTTAAGTCTCTCGATCTCGGCATCTATTATCCGCTGCTTTTCAACATTCTTTTCGTACCTTTCCCTGCTTAACAGACCTACCCTGTATCCATATTTAGACAAACGCAGATCCGCATTATCCTGACGTAAAAGCAATCTGTACTCTGCACGGGATGTCATCATACGGTAGGGTTCCTGAGTTTCCTTTGTAACAAGGTCATCAATCAATACCCCAATATATCCATCTGAACGGTCGAGGATCAGCGGCTCTTTATCAAGCAGCTTCATAGCTGCATTGATACCTGCGATTATCCCCTGGGCGGCTGCCTCTTCATAGCCTGAACTGCCGTTACTCTGTCCGGCACTGAATAAACCGCTTATCTTTTTAAACTCTAAAGTTGGTAAAAGCTCGGTTGCATTTATACAATCGTACTCAATGGCATATGCATTTCGGACTATCTTCGCATTCTCTAACCCCGGAACTGAGCGGTACATCTTATACTGGACATCCTCCGGCAAACTGCTTGACATACCGGAAATGTACATTTCATTTGTATAATTTCCCTCAGGTTCTATAAATACCTGATGACGGTCCTTATCTGCAAATCTCATTACCTTGTCCTCGATGGAAGGACAGTAGCGGGGCCCGACTCCCTCTATGGCTCCGGAGAAAAGAGGAGAGCGGTCTATATTTTCCCTGATGATCTTATGAGTTTCTTCATTTGTATATGTGAGCCAGCAGGATACCTGTTCTCTTTCAAGATCCTCCGAGGTATTTTCAAATGAAAACGGAACTATCTTTTTGTCTCCAAACTGTTCCTCCATCTTGGAAAAATCAATACTTCTCTTATCTATTCTGGCAGGAGTACCGGTTTTAAAACGCCTTACTTCTATGCCAAGATCAATAAGTGATGCAGTAAGGGCATTTGCTGCAGGCAACCCGTTTGGTCCGGTGTATTTACTTACCTCTCCGTAAATGCATCTGGCTTTAAGATAAACACCTGTACAGATGATAGCTGCTTTACACGGATATATATTATCAGAGGTGGTTTTTACACCGGTAACCTGTACTACCTTGCTATCCGGTGATATATTATTATAGGAAGAAACAGAAATTTCTTCAGTCAGTATTTCAGATACCTCATCCTGACGAATGGTCAGATTGTCAGTATTTTCAAGGACCTTCCTCATAGAAGAGGAGTACTCCTTTTTATCTGCCTGCGCTCTTAGGGAATGAACGGCAGGACCCTTTGAGGTATTGAGCATTTTTGACTGGATAAAGGTCCTGTCAATGTTTTTTCCCATCTCACCGCCAAGTGCATCAACCTCACGTACCAGATGGCCCTTTGAAGTACCTCCGACATTCGGGTTACAGGGCATCATGGCTATGCTGTCCACGCTTACGGTAAAGACAATTGTTTTTAGTCCAAGCCTTGCACAGGCAAGGGCTGCTTCACATCCGGCATGCCCTGCGCCTATAACGGCTACATCATAATCTTCGTATTTCATACTACTTACCCATGCAGAAATCCTTGAAAATCCTGTCAGCCAAGTCATCCTCAACACTTTCGCCTATTATCTTTCCAAGGGCTTCATATGCATCCATCATATCTATTGTAAGGAAATCCTCACTTACACCTGCATTTATGCTTTCACTTACATTCCTTACTGACTGTCCGGCACTTACCAAAAGCTCACGATGTCTTTCATTTGTGATGATAACATCTTCTTCGTTTGTTATACTGCCGCTGTAAAATAAAGTCTTTATCAGATCCTTCAGTTCATCGATTCCTTCACCATTTAGGGAACTGATACGCACAGCTTTTAATGCTAAACTTTCTGATCTGTCATCAACAATATTATTATCTAACAGATCAATTTTATTATATACTATAATAATCTTTTTGTCTTTTATTTCTTTTAGTATTTCAAGGTCTTTTTCTGTAAGACCCTCGTTTAAATCCACAACATAAAGGATCAGGTCGGCATTTTCGGCTTCCTTTTTAGCCTTGTCAACACCGATTTTCTCAATAACATCCTCTGTATCCCTGATGCCTGCGGTATCAATGATATTTAAAACTACATCTCCGAAGGTAACCGTTTCCTTTAAAATATCCCTGGTCGTACCTGCAATATCAGTTACTATAGCTCTGTCCTCATTAAGCAGAGCATTAAGCAGAGAGGACTTACCGGCATTCGGGAGCCCTAAAATACAAGTATTGATCCCTTCGTTGATCAGACGCCCGTCATCAGAAGAAGCGATCAGTTTATTTATCTCTGATAAAATACTGTTTATCTCACCTTCAAGAGTATCGGTAAACCCGTCAAGACTTATATGCTCAGGATCATCAAGAGCCGCCTCGATATATGCGGTTTTTGAAATTAGTCTTTCTCTAAGATCAGCAATCTTTTCCTTAACCTGACCCTTTAACTGCTTAACAGAATTTTTGAGAGCCAGATTGCTTTTCGCATTGATGATATCTATAACAGCTTCCGCCTGGGAAAGATCGATCCTGCCGTTTAAATAAGCCCTTTTTGTAAACTCACCGGGTTCAGCCAGCCTTGCACCGTTTTTTAAGATCAGCTCCAGTATCCTCTTTGTGACCAGGATACCTCCATGGCAGTCAATCTCAATAACATCTTCCCTTGTGTAGCTGTGCGGAGCCTGCATCTTAAGCAGCAGGACCTCATCTATGGTTTTATCCACATTATCAATGTTATCCACAATGTAACCGTAATGCACGGAAAAGCTGCCAAACTCATCTACCTTTTTCCCGCTGACGCTCTTAAATACCTTACCGGCTATCGCAAATGCCTCTTCACCGCTTATCCTTATAATATTTATCCCGGATCCGGTGAGGCCTGTACATATGGCGGCTATTGTTTCTTTTATATATTCCATTTAAATCTCCAAAAGATAAAGGGCCACCGCATCTGCGGCAGCCCCCGGTAATTAAATGTTCTCTTCCTTCTTTTCAGCCGCTGCTTTTGCTGCTGCCTTAGACTCCAGATACTCTGCGTAATCCTTCTTATAATCGGTACTGTAATCCTTGGTATCTGCACCGTATTTCTTATGAAACTCACGGCTACTGCTTATCTTTTTATTTCTGTTATTGTTGCCATAAGGCTTTCTGCCCTTAAAGCCCTGTCTTCTCTCAGGAAGCTGAACTCCCTTCTTTAAGGTAACGATAACCTTTCTGAAAGGCTCTTCACCCTCAGAATGAGTCTCTACATAGTTGTCACCCTGAAGACATGAATGGATGATCCTTCTTTCATAAGGATTCATAGGCTCTAAAGAAACATTATGTCTGGTCTTCTTAACCTTGGAAGCAATGTTCTTTGCAAGATTCTCAAGAGTTTCCTTACGTCTCTCACGATAGTTCTCAGTATCAAGCTTGATCTTGATATAGCTGTCACTTTCCTTGTTAACTACAAGGCTTACAAGGTACTGAAGTGAATCAAGAGTAGCACCTCTCTTACCAATAAGTACACCCATATCATTTCCGGAAAGATCTATATCGATCTCGTCCTTGCTTTCGGTAAATTCTGCCTTGATCTCAGTATCAAGACTCATAGCTGTCAGTATCTCATGTAAAAACTTGGTTGCTACCTGGCAAAGATCCTTTTCCTTTACCTTAACAATGATCTTAGCGGGCTTACCGCCAAGCAGACCTAAGAAACCGCCGCTTTCCTTCTCAACTACTTCGTATTCTATCTGATCTATTGTTACATTTAACTCTGAGAGTGCGCTTTGTAATGCTTCCTCTACATTTTTACCTGTAAATTCTTTACTGTTTTCCATTACGCGTTCCTTCTTTTCTTCCCTTAACCTTAGGACTCAGACTTATCATTTGAATCTGAGTTTACGGTATCTTCATTTTTTACTTCTTTCTTTGCTGAACTCCTGTTTGAAAGCAGATTTGCATTTGCAGCTATACTCTTAGAGCTGTAAGAAACATTGCTTCTCTTGTAATCAGAACCTGTCTGCTTTGACTTTTTATTGGAATTCTTTTTGTAACTGGTATTGTCGTAATCATCGGCTGAACTGTTATTATAGTTAAGACCCTTTGTCTTAGCAACCTCAGCCATCTTGTTATCATAGCTTACGCCAAGCTTTTCCTGACGTTTGATATTCTTTTCCTTACTCTTTTCAAGCATTTCATCAACATTGACCTTATCAAGGTACTTGTTAATGAACAATGTCTGGATAATTGTAAATACTGCCGAAGCGATCCAGTATATGCCAACACCTATAGGAAGCATCAAACAGAATGCACCTGACATGATGGGCATAATGGTTGACATCATCTTTGTTGTCTGCTGTGCAGGATCATCTGCAGCTTTATTCTTATTTGAATTAACTGCAGTCTGCAGCTTACCCTGTATAAACTGAGTAACAACTGCAAGTACAGGGATTACTACTGAAATACTCTTAATCTCAGGTCTGTCAAGGATGCTCAGACCGAACAGACCGTTTACAGAAACAATCTTGTCAACTACCTCACTAACCGGCATTGTAGCTTCATTAATGGTAACTGCTGCAGTCTTAATTGAACTGAACAGATCCACACTAAAGAAAGCATCCCAGTTTGCAGGGTTGAACTTTGAAAACAGGTCTATAAGGTATTCTCTGGGAACATCTTGATAAATAGACAGATCTATAACTGTTGAACTACATCCTGACTGTTGTGATAAAACAAGTGAATTCTGGGTCATAAAATCCATAAGTGTATTTTTATAACCTGATATTTCCTGGAGTTTATCAGCTATAGAACCATAAAGAGACCCGACATCCGTAACATAAGCCGGGATACAGTAAATAACCCTGTAAAGGGCAAACATGATAGGCAGGGATATAAGAAGCGGCAAACATCCTCCCATAGGACTTGCGCCATATTTTGCATAGACTGCCTGAGTCTCTGACTGCTGACGTCTTAAAGACTCCTCATCCTTCTTTCCCTTGTATTTCTGCTGGATCTTAGTAAGCTCCGGACTCATCTTTGACTGGAGCTTTGTAAACTTCTGCTGCTTAATGGTCAGCGGAAGCATAAGCATTTTTACAACAAAAGTAAATAAAACAATACAAAGTGCGATATTTTCAATGCCAAAAAGCTCTACAAAATTGTATATCGCATTAAGTATATTACCGAGTACCCAGGCTATGGGCTTTAAGACACCCTGTACCTGAGTTAAAAATACCATCTGCAACTTGTCCTCACATTCTGTCACAATATGTGACAATCCATATTTAAGGAACAGGATCATAACCTCCCTTTGATAGGGGATGACATCTTAAAATTCTCTTTACAGACAGACGCAGACCTTTAAATGCTCCGTATTTTTCAAATGCCTCTAAGGCATACTGGCTGCATGTAGGTATATATATGCAGCATGATTTTCTTTTTAACGGAGATAAAAACTTTCTATAAAATTTTATTAGGCCTATAAATATGTATTTCACTTAATTATCTTCTTTTTTAATTATACCATGCAGCTTTCCAAGATGAAGCAATGCAATTTCAGCGTCTCTGTACTTTATACCAACTGCTCCTGTTCGCGCGGTTACCACAATGTCCAAACCACTATTGAACATATGTCCTTTTAATCTAAAGACTTCTCTAACCAAACGGGTAACCCTGTGTCTTATGACACTGTTTCCTACTTTTTTGCTCACAGATATCCCAAGTCTGTTTTCGGATAGATCATTTTTATATACATACATAACAAAATATCTGTTGGCAAATGATTTTCCGTTCTTATAAACGGTCTGAAATTCAATGTTCTTTTTTAAATGTAAAATATTCATTTTAAAAAAGGTCACACCTAAATGCGACCTAAGCTGAAAGTTTATGTCTTCCTTTTGCTCTTCTAGCAGCCAAAACCTTTCTGCCGTTTCTGGTGCTCATTCTTTTTCTAAAGCCATGCTCTACGGCTCTCTGTCTTTTCTTAGGCTGGAAAGTCATCTTCATGCCAAATACACCTCCTTTATATAGATATGTTCATCAATTTTATCCGAAATAACAGCCATACCATTATATATTGCTTTTTCTCAATAGTCAAGCAATTTTTTTCAATTTTCCTTGAAAATATATTAAATTTGTTATATAATATTTATTGGTGGTTTCTTGACTTTTCAGAAATCTCCACACAATTTTTGAAATATTGCTTCCTATTTATAATATGAAAGGGTTTCTTACAATGGGTAATTCAGTACAGGAAAAATGGGATGAAATCCTCGAATTTGCCAAACATGAATATAATATTCCGAATGTTTCCTTTAATACATGGATAAAGGATCTATATATAAAGAAGGTTGAAGACAATATAGTTTATATTACTTCGGATAATAACAATATAACCTCAAACTTTAATTATATAAGCAATAAATATGGTATTTTCATAAAAACAGCCATCCAGGAAATGACTGATATAGAGTACGATATTAAGTTTGAAAATGAAACAGATAATACAAATACTGTTAAAACAGGCGTTACTGCCTCAAAGATCATACACAATGAGGGGCTCCCTCTTAATCCGGATTATACCTTTGACAACTTTGTTGTAAGTAAAAACAATCAGCTGGCTCATGCTACGGCACTTAAGGCCGCAGAGTCGCCCGGAGATATTTACAATCCTCTGTACATTTACGGAGATTCAGGTCTCGGTAAGACACACCTTATGCAGTCAATAGGTCATTTTATATTGGAAAACAACCCTGAAAAGAAGGTTATGTTCGTTACCAGCGATACCTTTACCAATGAACTTATTGATTCCATCAGAAAAGGTGATGCATCTCCCGCAGCATTCCGTGAAAAGTACAGAAATATAGATGTCCTGCTTATCGATGATATACAGTTTATTATAGGAAAGGACAGGACTCAGGAGGAGTTCTTCTATACCTTTAATGCTCTTTATGAGGCTAAAAAGCAGATAGTCATCACCTCAGATAAGCCTCCGAAGGACTTTACTACTTTGGATGAAAGATGGAGATCAAGATTCGGCTGGGGCATAATAGTCGACCTTACTGCACCCGATTATGAAACAAAGGTAGCAATTCTGCAGAAAAAGCTCGACCTAAAGCAGAGTGAGGGGTCCAATATTGCCATAGATAACGATGTTATATCCTACATGGCTGAAAATATCAATTCGAATATAAGGACTCTTGAGGGTGCGCTTACCAAGGTTATCGCTCTGGCTAAGATACAGAAAATGCCTGCCACCAAGGAGCTTGCAGAGTATGCTTTAAGAGATCTCATCACTCCTAACCAGAAAAAGACCATAACACCTGAGTTTATCATAAGTGTGGTTGCTGAACATTTTCATTTCAGTCCCAATGATATCCTTTCCTCTAAGAGGGACAAGGCTATAGCTATCCCGAGACAGATTGCCATGTATTTAAGCAGTGAGTATACAAATTCCACTACTTCAAAAATAGGTGAAATATTTGGCAGGGATCATTCAACAGTCATTCATAACGTGGGAAAAATAGCAGATAACCGCACAAAGGATATTCAGCTTGATGAGACCATAAAGGTACTTATAAACAAGATCAATCCTGATATTTGACATTATTTATCCACATTATCAACATTATAACTTATGAATAAAAGTGGATAAGTTTATAAATTTTGTTTTGTTGATAAGATAAAGTTAATGTTTATGCATTAGTTTTATAACCGGGTTTCTGAAAAATTTTTAAATTTTAGTTATCAGAATCCATAAACAAACTGTAAATTTCATAAAGCCTGTAATATCAAGCCTTTATGACACTTAACAACTTATTAACGCCACCTACTACTAATAAACATATATATTATAATATTCCTATAATCCAACCGGAGGTTCACAAATGAAGATATTATGTGAAAAAAATGAACTACTTAACGGAGTAAATATTGCCTTAAAGGCTATACCTTCCAAAACTACCATGGAGATACTTGACTGTATTAAGATTAAGGCAGAAGACGGTTTCATAGAGCTTGTCGGAAACGATATGTCTCTCGGTATCAAAACAAAGGTAAAAGGAGAAATAGTTGATGAAGGTTCTTTAGTTGTTAATGCTAAGATTTTCTCCGATATCATCAGAAAGCTTCCGGACAGTGAAGTAGCTTTTACGGCCAGTGAGACTACAGCTAATATCAAGTGTGAGAACGTAAATTTTGATATCCCGGTAAGGAGTGCGGATGATTATCCTGATCTTCCGGATATAGAAAAGAAAAATTTTGCCATAATGTCGCAGATGACATTAAGGGATATGATCAGACAGACAGTTTTCTCAATAGCTCCCGATACTGAAAATATGAAGATAATGACAGGTGAGCTTTTAGAGATCAACGGTAAGAAATTAAGACTGGTTTCTCTTGACGGACATCGTATTTCATTAAGAAATGTTGAATTAAACGAAGAATTTGGAAATCAGAAGGTTATAATCCCCGGAAAAACCTTAAACGAGCTTTTAAAGATCCTTTCAGGAGAACTTGAGGATAAGGTAACCATCTATTTCAGTGATAATCATATTCTGTTTGAGATGGAAAATACAATTGTTCTTTCAAGGCTTATAGAGGGTGAGTATTATCTTGTTGACAGGATGATCTCAGGTGATTATGAGACTCTTGTACATGTAAATAAGCGTGAAATAAGTGAAAGTATTGACAGAGCAACACTTCTTTTAAAGGAAAATGAGAAAAAGCCCCTTGTTTTTGATATGAAGGACGGAGAAATGGAGGTTAAGCTCAAGACTCCGCTGGGTAATTTTGATGAAAAGCTTAATATCAATAAAGAGGGTGATGATATTAAGATTGCCTTTAATCCTAAGTTTATGCTCGATGCCTTAAGGGTAATAGACGAGGAAAATATAGATATTTACTTCATGAACGTAAAGTCTCCGTGCATCATAAAGGATAAGACTGAAAGCTATATGTACCTTATCCTGCCGGTAAATTTTAATGCTGACTGATGTGGTGATAGATATGAAAAAAAGTATTTCAATAAAGGATGAGTTTATAAAGCTTGGGCAGGCTATGAAGCTGGCAGGTCTGGTGGACACAGGTGTAGATGCTAAATTTGCCATAGAAGACGGTAATGTAAAGGTAAACGGTGAGACAGAGCTTCGTCGCGGCAGAAAGCTTTTTAACGGGGATGTATTTACTTTTAAGGGTAATGAAATAAGCATAAATTCTAAATTGTCATAAAAATATGATCATAAAATCGCTAGAATTAAGTAATTTCAGAAATTATGGACAGCTGAAAATAGAATTAAGCCCTAATGTAAGCATTTTTTACGGAAATAATGCCCAGGGTAAGACCAATATCCTTGAAGCTATCTATGTTGCCTGCACTACAAAGTCCCAGAAGGGAAGCAGGGACAGGGAGCTTATAAGATTTGAGGACTCTGAGGCTCATATCCGCATGATAGTTGATGATGACAGCATCTCAAGAAGGATAGATATGCACCTTAAGGACAAGGGACAAAAGGGTGTGGCTATTGACGGTATACCGATAAAAAAAGCATCTGAGCTTTACGGGATGATGAATATCATTTCATTTTCCCAGGATGATCTTGGAATAATCAAGGAAGGACCGTCGGAGAGAAGAAGATTCTGCGATATGGAGCTCTGTCAGCTCGATAAGCTGTATATGCATAACCTTTCAGGCTATGAAAAGGCTCTTGAACAGAGAAACAATCTCTTAAAGCAGCTGGGACTTAATTCGGAACTAAAGGATACTCTTGATATCTGGGATGAGCAGCTGGTTAATTACGGAAAATATATTATTGAGAAAAGGGCTTCATTTATTGAAGAAATAAATAAGATAGCCTTTGATATACATAAAACCCTAACATCCGGAAATGAAGAGATGAAAATAGAGTATCTGCCAAACGTAACAGTAAATGATTTTAAAGATACTCTTTATCAGAACAGGGATAAGGATATTCTGTTAAAGACAACAAGTACAGGCCCTCATAGGGACGATATGGTTTTCATTCTTAATGGAAATGATGCCAAGAAATACGGTTCCCAGGGTCAGCAGAGGACTTCGGCACTTACTTTAAAGCTTTCGGAATTAGAGCTTGTAAAGCAGAGAAAAAAGAAAAATCCTGTGCTTTTACTGGATGATGTTCTCTCAGAGCTTGACAGAAACAGGCAGACAAAGCTGCTTGAAAACATAAGCGGAGTACAGACGGTAATAACCTGTACCGGACTAGATGAGTTTGTAAAGAACAGGGTAAAATACGACAAGGTATATAAAGTAACGGCAGGGACCGTTACAGAAGAGAGGATATAATGGACGACATCTTGAAAGAGGATAATCTGGATACCAAACAGGAAGAAACTACAACAGAACAGGTAAACAACGAGATCCAAAACTATGGTGCTGATCAGATCCAGATACTGGAAGGTCTGGAGGCAGTAAGAAAAAGACCCGGTATGTACATCGGAAGTACTTCCGTAAGAGGCCTTCATCATCTGGTATACGAGATAGTTGATAATGCGGTTGACGAGGCATTAGCCGGAGTATGTAAGGAAATAGTGGTTACTATTAATCCTGATAACTCTGTAACCGTAGTTGATGACGGACGTGGTATCCCTGTAGAGATCAATAAGAAAAAGGGCATTTCCTCAGTAGAAGTAGTATTTACCATACTTCATGCCGGCGGTAAATTCGGCGGTGGAGGATACAAGGTATCAGGAGGTCTTCACGGCGTAGGTGCTTCCGTAGTTAATGCACTTTCAGAGTGGCTTGAGGTAGTAGTTGAGAAAAACGGAAAGAAGTATTTCCAGAGATATGAATACGGAAAGCCCTTAGAGAGACTTAAGGAAATCGGAGAGAGCTCCAGACATGGTTCTACCGTAACCTTCCTGCCCGATAAGAGTATTTTTGAAGAAACTGTCTTTGATTTTGGTACATTAAAGCAGAGACTTCGTGAGATGGCATTCCTTACTAAGGGTCTTAAGATCACTTTGAAGGATACCAGAGAGGGCTTAGAGCAGGAAAAGACCTTCCATTACGAGGGCGGTATCAAGGAATACGTTCAGTACCTCAATAAAAACCAGAACGTGCTTTATCCTGAGATCATCTACTGTGAGGGTCAGAAGGGCGATGTATACGTAGAAGTAGCTATGCAGCATAATGATGCATATAATGAAAACTGCTACAGCTTTGTAAATAATATCACTACTCCCGAAGGCGGAACTCATTATACAGGTTTTAAGAATGCACTGACCAAGACCTTTAACGATTATGCGAGAAGCATGAAGCTCTTAAAGGAAAATGAGGAAAACCTTTCCGGTGAGGATTTAAGAGAAGGTCTTGCTGCAATTATAAGCATTAAGTTAGGCGACCCCCAGTTTGAAGGTCAGACAAAGCAGAAGCTCGGTAATTCCGAGGCTCGTGGAGCGGTAGATGCGGTTGTAAGTGAAAAGCTTACCTACTTCTTAGAGCAGAATCCTACGGTTGCAAGGATAATAGTTGAAAAAGCAGTCCTTGCACAGCGTGCAAGGGATGCAGCAAGAAAAGCAAGGGAATTAACCAGAAGAAAAACTGCATTAGAAGGCATGAGTCTTCCCGGAAAGCTTGCAGACTGTTCGGATAAAAACCCTGAAAACTGTGAAATCTTCATAGTCGAGGGAGATTCCGCGGGAGGTTCCGCTAAGACTGCAAGAGACAGAGCTACACAGGCTATACTGCCTCTAAGAGGTAAGATCCTCAATGTTGAAAAGGCAAGACAGGACAAGATTCTTGGAAATGAAGAGATCAGGGCTATGATAACAGCCTTCGGTACCGGTATCTCAGAAGATTTTGACCTTTCTAAACTCAGGTACAACAAGATTATCATCATGACCGATGCCGACGTTGACGGTGCCCATATCAGCACACTTATGCTCACATTCCTTTACAGGTTTATGCCTGAGCTCATTAAGCAGGGTCATGTATACCTGGCTCAGCCGCCGCTTTATAAGCTTGAGAAAAATAAGAATGTCTGGTATGCATATTCGGATGAACAGCTGAACAACATCTTAACTGAGGTTGGGCGTGACAGCAACAACAAGATCCAGCGTTACAAAGGTCTTGGTGAAATGGATGCCGACCAGCTCTGGGAGACCACAATGGATCCTTCTACGAGAGTTTTAAAGAAGGTTGACATGGATGAGGACAATATTGCAGAGCTTAACATAACATTCAATACCCTTATGGGTGATAATGTAGAGCCAAGACGTGAGTTTATCGAAGCAAATGCGAAGTTTGTTACTAATCTTGATATAACCTAAAAACTAATTGGAGAAAATCATGGACGAAATTAATTACGACCAGGTCAAAAATGTGGATCTAAAGGATACCATGGAGACCTCCTATATAGATTATGCGATGTCTGTAATAGCATCACGTGCGCTCCCCGATGTAAGGGACGGCTTAAAGCCGGTACAGCGCCGTATCCTATATGCTATGGCAGAACTTGCAAACTGGCCGGACAAGCCTCACAGAAAGTGTGCGCGTATTGTCGGTGATACAATGGGTAAGTACCATCCTCACGGAGACAGCTCCATATATGGTGCTTTGGTAAATCTTGCCCAGGAGTGGTCTACAAGGTACCCGCTCGTTGACGGTCACGGAAACTTTGGATCAGTGGATGGTGACGGAGCCGCAGCAATGCGATACACTGAGGCCAGACTCAGCAAGATAGCTGTAGAGATGCTTTCCGATATCAACAAGGATACCGTGGATATGATCCCGAACTTTGATGAGACGGAAAAAGAGCCTACCGTTTTACCGGCACGTATTCCAAACCTGCTTATAAACGGTACCACAGGTATCGCTGTAGGTATGGCTACTAACATCCCTCCTCATAATGCAGGTGAAGTTATTGATGCAGTTGCCGCCATTATCAACAACAGGATAAGCGAAGACAGGGAAACCTCTATCGAAGAGATAATGAAGATCATAAAGGGGCCTGACTTCCCTACCGGAGCTCAGATACTTGGCACCAGAGGTATTGAAGAGGCATACCGTACAGGACGCGGAAAGGTAAGAGTCCGTGCGGTTACCGATATAGAGCCTATGGCTAACGGCAAGAACCGTATCGTTGTTACAGAGCTTCCCTATCTTGTAAACAAGGCTCGTCTTATCCAGAAGATCGCTGAGCTTGTTAAGGATAAGAAGGTTGACGGCATTACCGAGATTCGTGACGAGTCAAACCGTGACGGTATGAGAGTCTGCATAGAACTCCGCCGTGACGCTAATCCTACGGTTATTTTAAATCTTTTATATAAGCACACGCAGCTTCAGGACAGCTTTGGCGTAAACATGCTGGCACTTGTTGACGGTGAGCCCAAGGTTCTTTCTATAATTGATATTTTAAAGCTTTACATAAAGCACCAGGAAGAGGTTGTTTCGAGGCGTACCAGATACGATCTTGCAAAGGCTGAGGAATCCGCTCACATTAAGGAGGGATTGCTTAAGGCTCTTGATGTTATAGATGAGATAATCGCTATAATCAGGGCTTCTAAAAGTGCGGCTGATGCAAAGGAAAAGCTGATGGCTACCTTTGGTTTTGATGATCCTCAGGCTCAGGCCATCGTTGATATGAGACTGAGACAATTAACCGGTTTGGAAAGAGAAAAGCTTGAAGCTGAGTATGCCGATCTGCAGGAAAAGATCAAGCAGTATAAGGCAATCCTTGGTGATGAGAAGATCTTGCTCGGTGTTGTAAGGGATGAGGTTGAGGCCATTGGCTCAAAATACAGGGATCCCAGACGTACTTCTATCGGATTTGATGAATATGATATCTCCATGGAAGATATCATCCCTGATGAGGATACCGTTATTGCCATGACCAAGAAGGGCTACATTAAGCGTATGACTCTTGATAATTTCAAGAATCAGCACCGTGGCGGCAAGGGTATCAAGGGTATGCAGACCTTGGAGGATGATTACATCGAGGATCTGTTCATGACCACGAACCATCATTATATCATGTTCTTTACCAACAAGGGGCGTGTTTTCAGGCTCAAGGCTTATGAGATCCCTGAGAGCTCGAGGACTTCAAGGGGTACTGCTATCGTTAACCTGCTCCAGATTACAGGTGAGGAAAAGATCACAGCTACTATTACAGTCAGGGGCTATGATTTCGACAGCTTCCTGCTTATGGCTACAAAGAACGGTATCATCAAGAAGACAAGACTTTCTGAGTATGCAAATATCCGCAAGGGTGGCCTGATCGCTATTTCCTTAAGGGATGATGATGAGCTGATCGGTGTTAAGTGTACTGATGATAAGAGCAATGTTTTCCTGATCTCTAAATATGGACAGTGCATCAGGTTCTATGAGCATGATGTAAGGCTTACGGGCCGTCAGTCAATCGGTGTTATCGGTATGAACCTTGAGGATACGGATGAGGTTGTGGCTATGCAGCTTGACAACCAGGGTGAATATCTGCTTACTGTTTCTGAGTTTGGATACGGCAAGCTTACTCCTATTTCTGAGTTTAGTGCTCAGCACCGTGGCGGCAAGGGTGTAAGGTGTTATAAGATTGTTGAAAAGAGTGGTAATCTCGTAGGCGCTAAGGTGCTTAACCGTGAGAGCGGCGAGATCATCATGATGACTAATACAGGTACTACTATCAGGCTTTCTGTGGCTGATATCAGTGTTATTGGCAGGAATACTACCGGTGTTAAGCTGATCAGTATTGATGCAAACAAAGATGTTTTCGTGGCTAGCTTTGCGAGAGTTAAGGAGACCGAGTCAGACGCTGATGTTGATATGGAGCCGATTTCTCCGGAGGAAATACTGGCTTCGGAGAAGCAGGAAATAGATGAAGCGGAGGATGAGGCTCTGGAGGAGTCTTCTCAAGAAGCTTCTGACGAGGAAGATAATTAAATACTATGGGGGAGCAGCCGGAATGCCGATACGGTCTAAAACCAGAATCGCTTAGCAGGGATATGCTAAACGGCCGCATCAGCATTCTGCTTCGACCGCGTGCAAATCGTGCGTCCGCTTGATACCGGACGCACTTATGCTACGCTCAAAAATCGATTTTGATAATCGATTTTTGTCTCGCGGAATATGCTTCTGCAGCCGAAGCATATCCTCTGCACGCTTATGGTTTTATCCCGTATCGGCACTTCCGGCTGCTCCATAAAGTATATATAAGGTTAATAAAACAAAAATAGACTAAAAAAATGAAAGTAAAAAAGCAGTAAATAAGAAAGAGGTTCATCGTGAGAACAATCAGGACAGAAGATATCACCAAGGCAGTTAAAAAGATGTGCATAGATGCGAATCTGTATCTTGCAGATGATATGAAGAATGCACTTTACAGGGCCTGTGATAATGAAGAGAGTGTCTTAGGAAAGAAGATTCTTGGGCAGCTTAAGGAAAACCTAGAGATAGCAGGAAACGAGAGCATACCGATCTGTCAGGATACCGGTATGGCTATTGTTTTTGTAAAACTTGGTCAGGATGTGCACATTGAGGGGGGCAGCTTTAACGAGGCTATCAATGAGGGTGTGAGACAGGGTTATACGGAAGGATATCTTAGGAAATCTGTTGTTAATGATCCTGTTATCAGAAAAAATACCGGGGATAATACTCCCGCGATCATTCATATTGAGATTGTGGATGGGGATAAGTTGGAGATCACCTTGGCTCCTAAGGGTTTCGGAAGCGAAAATATGAGCAGGGTTTTTATGCTTAAGCCTGCCGATGGTATCGATGGCATAAAGAATGCAGTTTTAACTGCTGTTAAGGATGCCGGTCCGAATGCCTGCCCTCCTATTGTTGTGGGTGTAGGCATTGGCGGTGACTTTGAGAAGAGTGCTCTGCTTGCTAAGAAAGCATTGACTAATGAGTTAAATTCCGTGCATTCCTATTGGAATGATGTACAGTCAGTTACCGGATCATCAAAGGATGTTGTTCCTGATAGCTCTTATCTGACCAAGCTGCAGAATGATCTGTATAACGATATCAACAATCTTGATATCGGACCGGGCGGAATGGGAGGTAAGTTTACCTGTCTGGGTGTTAACATTGAGGTATATCCGACTCACATTGCAGGTATGCCGCTTTCTGTCAATATGTGCTGTCATGTAAACAGGCACGCCAAATGTGTTTTATGAGGTAGATACGATGGATTACATTATTTCACTTCCTTTTAGTGAGGAAGATATTAATATAATTAAGGGCGGAGATGTCTTATATCTTAATGGGACTGTTTATTCCGCAAGAGATGCTGCTCATAAGAGAATGTATGATGCTATAAATGAGTATCTTGAAAAAACAGGAAAATCTGTGGACGCTGTTAGTTCTAAAGAATTGTTTGAAAACGGAGTAACTCCGATAGATTTAAGCGGAAATGTACTTTACTATTTAGGACCTACCCCTGCAAAGCCGGGTCAGGTTATAGGATCTGCCGGACCTACTACTTCTTCGCGTATGGATAAGTATACGCCTTTATTGCTTGATCTGGGTCTTAAGGGCATGATAGGAAAAGGTAAAAGAAGTGATGATGTAAAGGCTGCTATCAAGAGAAACAAAGCAATTTACATGGGTGCTACAGGTGGTGCCGGAGCTCTGCTTTCAAAGTGTATAAAAAGCAGTGAGGTTATAGCTTATGATGACCTTGGCACTGAAGCTATCCGCAAGATGGAGGTTGAGAACTTCCCTGTTACTGTACTGATAGATGCGGATGGAATATGTTTTAGGGTATAAACGGACTAAAGCCAAAGTATGGGTTTTTTCATATCAAAGGCCTATAATTCCTTGGGCTTTTTGAATCAAATGTGTATGAAATACTGAAAATTAAAGAAATATCTTGACAAGAACCTATTTCTTTGATAGAATAACATTTGCGTTGAAAAACGAAAAGAGAATACTGAACATTAAGTTCGGAACCTGGAGAAGTACTCAAGAGGCCGAAGAGGCGCCCCTGCTAAGGGTGTAGGTCGTTTGCGCGGCGCGAGGGTTCAAATCCCTCCTTCTCCGTTATAGAAAAAAGTGCTGGATTGGCACTTTTTTTCTTTTATAATGACAAATACTCCAAAACATAGTATACTTATTAAAAGACCATGTCGGAGGAGGAGTATGCGGCTTATAACTCAGATAAGAACAAACTGGAAAAGTATCGCCTGGGGCAAGGATATATTCTCAGGCGTAGTAGTCGCGCTCGTTTCCATCCCCATCTCTATGGGGTATGCCCAGATAGCAGGGCTTCCGCCGGTATATGGTCTTTACGGTTCACTGCTGCCAATACTTCTGTACGGGCTACTTACCACATCAAAACAGTTTGTAATAGGCGTTGACGCAATGCCTGCTGCCATGGTTGGCGGTATGCTTGCGGAAATGAGCATTGCCGATCAGAATGAAATCTTAAGTTTAGTCCCCATAATCACTTTGTTTACAGCCATCTGGTTTTTCGTGTTTTTCTTTTGCAGGGCAGGGAGGATTGTAAATTATATCTCCATGCCGGTTATGGGCGGTTTCATATCGGGAGTCGGTCTCACTATCATTCTCATGCAGGTACCAAAGCTTTACGGCGGTACACCCGGCACGGGGGAAGCGGTTGCACTGATTAGAAATATAGTCTCAGAGCTTTCAAACTGGAACCTGCTTTCAGGGATACTGGGATTTGGAACGATAATCATCCTGCTTGTATGTAAGAAGCTGATCCCAAAAATCCCGATGACGGTTGTTATGATGTGCTTTGGAGCACTGCTTCAGATCCTTTTTAAGCTTGACTCTTATGGCGTAAAGACAATGCCCCTTGTGGAAAGCGGTCTCCCGGCTATTATTATTCCCGATTTTAGTGTATTAGACGGAAGGATTCCGGATACGGTGATCACTTCCCTTGGTATTGCCGGAGTTATTATGGCGCAGACGCTGCTTGCTTCAGGAAACTATGCCAGGAAATATCATGAGAAACTGGATTCCAATAAGGAACTGCTTGCGTATGGAGTGATGAATCTTGCCGGTGCATCTGTGGGCTGCTGTCCCATAAACGGGAGCGTTTCACGTAGCGGGATATCTGATTCCATGGGCTGTCATTCCCAGGTAATGTCAGTTTCGGCATCGTTCACCATGTTATTTGTTCTTTTGTTTGGCACACCGCTGCTAAAATACCTTCCGGTCCCGGTTTTAACAGGCATAGTTGTAACCGCACTTATCGGGATACTAGAAACGGACCTTGCTGTTAAGCTATGGAAAAGAGTGAAAAATGAGTGGATTGTGTTCATGGTGGCATTCGCAAGCGTGCTTTTTCTCGGAACACTTTACGGAGTGATAATAGGCGTGCTGCTTTCCCTGTGGGAAGTAGCCATCAGGGCATCGTCCCCGCCTACAGCATTTGTCGGAAGGATCCCGGGACATGGGAATTTCTATTCCCTAAAGAGAAACAGATATGCCAGAGCTATAAAAAATACTATAGTTTACCGCTTTAGCGGAAACCTGTTTTTCGCAAACATTGACTTTTTCTGTGATTCCATAGAGCAGGGCATAAAGGAGGATACCCGTCAGGTAGTTGTGGATGCGAGAGCCATCGGTAGCGTGGATATCACTGCCACAGAGAGACTTGTAAAGCTGAACACTTCCCTAAGGAAAAGGGGGATTCTGTTTTATATCGCAGAACATGACGGCTCGTTAAACGACCAGCTTCGCCGCTTAGGAGGCGCATCGTTAATAGATGAGGGAGTTGTAAAGAGAACAATTACTCTTGCACTTAGTGATGCAGGTCTTGAAAAGCCTTATGACTTAGAGCCCGGTGAGGACGGCTCAGAGACCTTTGAGGAAACAGACGCCTCCCAGCACGAGTATGAATGGACCTTTGGGAAGAAGGAAGAGCAAGACAGAAAATAAATATATTACAAATATGGGGTGACGAACATGAAAAATAATTTCAAAAAAATAATTATCAGTTTAGTTATGATCCTTTCAATAGTGCTTCCGGTTTTCATTACCAACACCGTAGAAGTCCATGCCGCTTCAAAAAAGACCGTGAGAGTCGCTACGGAAAAACAGCTGAAATCAGCACTAAAGAATTCAAAGGTTGGCACGATAATCTTAAGGACTCAGACATATAATGACATAACAATCAATTCAAAAAAAGCAAAGAAAAAGAACATCATCATAGATGCGCCAAACGCAGTTGTGACCAACAAATCAAAGTTTAAATCAATCGAGTTACAGAATGCAGCAAAATACATTGAAGCTGTTTCCGGAAATACAATAACCACTACTGCCGCTTATGTTCTTGAAGTAGCAGAGGGTTGCAGTGTTAAAAAACTTGTTATGCCCTACCTGCTGCCTGAATATATCATCCGCAAGGGTGCATCAATAAAGAGTATTGTATTAAAGAATCTTAAACACGTAAGCACATTTGATAAGAAAACCCGTACACTGGCATTTGAAACTACAGGCACATGGACAAGCTATGATTATACATATTATGGTGATGACGGAGATGATGTGATCAGCGAAGAATATCCGGAAATATATACCGCAATCCTTGATAAAAGCGGAAGAACATTGTCATATAACTATATGGGATGGCAGTCTGATTACACTTATGAATATAAATATGATAAAAACGGCAACTGTACAGAATGCAGGGTAACGAATGAAGAAAACGGGTTACTGGAAAGAACCACCTATTATGACTATGACGATGGAAACAATAAGGTAAGTGAGAATAATGAACATTCGTATCACCCTTATGATTACGGCGTTAAGTATATATATGATAAACAGGGAAGATTATCTGAAGTAATATCTTCTTCAGAGGAATATTCTGAGGAAACAGAGTATAATTATGATGAAAAAGGCCGAGTTATCGGCGAGTGTACTAACAAATTCTGGTTTGAAAATGATGGAAGGCTTTCCAGCAGGAGAAGCTGGATTACCAAAAATGAATATGATAAAAACGGTAATCTGGTAAAATCCATCATAAGCTATGACGAGGGTTTCTCATACAACTATTTTTATGAATACGATAAAAAAGGAAATCTGGTTCATTATACCAATATTTTAGATGACAAGGGTATGCAGAGCACTTATGAATACAAATATGTATTTGATGAATTTGGTAACCAGAAGGAAGTCTTTTACAAGTACGAGGATGAATGGTATAATATGGCCGATTATGCAGGGTGATGGAATAATTATTTTAATGGTGACAGAGAAAAGGATATAAAGAAAAACTGATAAATAGAATCTCAAATAAATGTCGGGTTATTGGAACCCGGCATTATATTTTTCTCACGGGAAGTGTTTATAATTTACCCATTCATTTAATGAACTTGACATAATCCGTAACGCGTACTATAATGGAATAAATTAGGAATGAATGTGACTAATTTGGAAAGGAGGAATGATCTATGCAACTTATGACATTGGAGGAAATGTTGTTTTACAAAAAGATATCAGGTTTATCCTGTACGGAGATAGCAGAAAAATCCGGAGTCCCGTTGAGCACAGTACAGAAGGTTTTTAGTCAGACAACAAATACACCAAGAAATAAAACTTTATTACAGCTCGCAAAAGCATTTGAAGAATTTCAAAATGAAAAACTGTATTTATGTGAACCATTTTATGAAAAACAGATAATAGATAGCATAAATAAAAAGCGTAAAGGCAAGGTTTCAAAGACAGTTACATCAATTGGTTCAAATGCTTTAGATTTGTCATCATACGAGAATAAGACCATAGACGACTATTTAGCCTTACCAGGCGATGTAAAAGTGGAACTTATAGACGGAGTGTTCTATGATATGGCCGCGCCAAGTTATCTGCATACACAGATAGCATCACTTATCTGGAAGTCCCTTGATGATTATATATACAGCAATAAAGGAAAATGTAGTGCGACCATGGCACCGACTGATGTTCAACTGGATAGTGATGATAAGACAATGGTACAGCCGGATGTCCTGGTGACATGTGACCGGGATAAGATCACTTCTGACAGGGTAGTCGGAGCCCCTGATTTTATAGTTGAGGTCATGTCCGAATCCAATTGGTATAATGATGTATTTAGGAAAAGGGCGAAGTACGAGCAGGCAGGTGTGAGGGAATACTGGATAGTAATGCCTAAGCACAAGAAGATACAAGTTTATTTCTTCGAGAAGTCAGCTAGTCCTATCGAATATACTTTTGATGATGCTGTACCCGTAAATATCTGGGATGGCAGTTGTAAAGTGGATTTTAAGGAGATCTGTAAAAGGCTCGATTTCCTAATGGAATAGAAAAGGCTCGATTAAATCAACTAAAAGCATAAGGCGTGGGATTCCACGCCTATATCAGGTCCTAAAATTGTCCGCATACCCAAAGTATGTTATTTTATAGATGACAGGGAAAAGTTTTAAGAAAAAAATAAGGATAGAAATGTGAAAATCTACATTGTAAAAAGAATTACTGAGGCAGATTTTGGCTGTGAGGATACGGGCCGAAATGAATCGACTGCTTTGTTGTATCTTGAGCAGATAAATGCAGGATCAGATTCCTGTGAAACAAAATACGAGGAAGTTACAGAAGCAATTCTTGCTGTGCAGGGGATAGAAGAAGGTAAAAAGATAATATTTACTGAGACCGGAGAAATAAGGAAATATGTGCGTGTTGTGGCCGCAATAATAAAAGATAAAAGACCGGAAGACGGCAAGGATATTATATTTGCAACACAGCGTGGATATGGTGAGTACAAGGACGGTTGGGAATTCCCTGGTGGTAAGATAGAAGCCGGAGAGACTCCGCAACAGGCTCTGAAAAGAGAAATTATCGAAGAGCTTGATACGGAGATAATAGTCGGAGAGCTAATAGATACAATAGAGTATGATTATCCAAAGTTCCATTTATCTATGGATTGTTTCTGGTGCACAGCAGTAAAAGGGAATCTTACTTTAAAAGAACACGAAGCTGCAAGGTGGCTTGACAAGGATACAATAGACAGTGTGAACTGGTTACCGGCAGATGTAACGATTATCCAGAAAATTAAGGAAAAGTTAGCTAACAAATAATTCATATAAATGGCGGGTTATTGAGACCCGGCATTTTATTTTTCTCTCAGGAAGTGCTTATAATTTACTTAATCAATCAAAAATAACAAGATTAAGTAAACTATACAACATGCTTAGAGAAAGTGAAATGTGATATTGTGTTGAATTATAAGGGGTTACATCGAAATATGCAATGATTAAAATTAACTTAATCTATCAAAAAAATGAGATTAAGTAAATTATAACGACATTTTAGGATAAAACATATAGAAAGAGTGCAACCGAATTGGGATAAAAAACGGTTGCATCCGTCCTTGCTTTATGGTATAATAACACCGAAAACAGCACAAAAACGGAGGCGTTATGACAATAGAAGAAATGAAAAACAAAAAGAAAGAACTTGGATATTCCAATTCACGCCTTTCAGAATTGTCGGGAGTACCGATAGGAACCGTTCAGAAAATATTCAGTGGGGAGACGAGTTCTCCAAGGTACAAAACCATACAGGCACTTATAAAAGTTCTTGAAAAGGATTCGTCCCCCAAATACACTAAAGAGTTTGATTACGATTATAATAATGGCGGAATAAATATTGTGTGCGAGGCGGAACCGGCATATAATGCAAATTATCAGCAGAGAAGAACGTATTCGTATCTAAGCGGATTTGGCTATGATACCGGTGACAAAACAATAGATGATTACATTGCGCTCCCGGAGGGTACAAGAGTAGAGCTAATCGATGGAAGATTTTATGATATGGCCGCTCCAACAACAATCCATCAGAGTATAGGGGCAGAAATTTGCCATTTACTTAAAAATTTTATCTCTAAGAATGGCGGAAAATGTGTTCCATTTATCGCACCGACAGATGTTCAGCTTGATTGCGACAACAAAACAGTAGTTCAGCCTGACGTTATGGTTGTATGCGATAGAAACAAGATTACCAAAGCAAGAATAGTTGGCGCCCCGGATTTTATAATAGAGATAGTTTCACCATCGAATGCGATTACCGATATACTGATAAAATTGATAAAATACAGAAGAGCAGGCGTTAGGGAATATTGGATCATCTACCCGGATGAAAAGATAATTATGGTATATGATTTTGAAAAAGGAACTGAAATGAAGTCTTATACATTTGAAGATTCTGTGCCTGTAGGTATATGGAATGGACAGTGCAGTATAGATTTTAAAGAAATATACTCGCAGATAGATTTTATGTATGATGCACCAGAGGGATAAAATGGCTAATGCAAAACAAGAGCAGATGAATAGGCAGGAGATAGTGCCCGTTGTGACGGAAATCAAGGATATAGGAAGCCTTGTTTATGTTATTCGTGGCAAGCAGGTTATGATTGACAGTGACCTAGCTATGCTTTATCAGGTAGAGACAAAAAACCTGAATAAGGCGGCAACGCGTAATGCGGATCGATTTCCGGAAGATTTTCGTTTCAAACTGACGAAAGAGGAATTTGATGGTTTGAGGTTCCAATCTGGAACCTCAAATGAAGATCAAGGCGGACGAGGCGGACGACGATACTATCCTTATGCATACACAGAGCAGGGAATAAGCATGCTTGCCAGTGTACTGCATAGCAAAGTATCGTTATTTGAAGATTCTGGCATGGTAACGGATCTTCTGAACCGGCTTCAGACAGTATAGTTGTGTCAACAGAAATGTCGGATTATCGAAATCCGGCATTATTTTTCAACTACGCGTTAAATGACAAATCTAAATGGGATGTGCATAATTTAATGGTGACAGGGAAAAGATTTTCCCTATCGAATATACTTTTGATGATGCTGTACCCGTAAATATCTGGGATGGCAAATGTAAAGTGGACTTTAAGGAAATCTGCAAAAGACTAGATTTCCTAATGGAATAAAAACAGTTTGCAAATGGCAAAAAGTATAAGGCAAAAAGCATAAGGCGTGGGATTCCACGCCTATTTTGTTGTTGCGGGGAAGCTGCAAATATGGTACAATATTTTCAGAAAATTTGAAGAAAGATAATGTGACATCCGAACGGCCGCATTATCACATAAAGGAGATACGAAATGCTCAAAATTTATTATGGTGATTTGGAGCTGGATAATTATATCTTTAACCCGGACACCTTTTTTAACAATACATATGAGGATGAATGGATAGTAGACCCTATGACAAAAGATATGATTAAGGATATAGATGGATCGGAGGTAGTGGGGCCTAGACTTATAGACAGCCCGTTTCTTGGGCCTATTTCCACAGAGAGACTTTCGGGTGGTGTAAAAACACTAATCTTGATGAAATTTGATTCTGAACATATTTTTAATGCATCGGCCTGCGGAGATAACTGTGCCAAATGGATAATGAAGATAGCAGAAGAGAAGGATTTAACCATCCGGTTAGGCTACCTGATGAATTTTGGAAAAGAAGCATTTAACATAGAAATTGTGAACCTGAGCAAAGAAGTTCACAACTTAAAGGAGCTTAATGAAGCAGTTTTGGACAACCATCTGATATAGAAAGCGGTGTGTAATGACAGGCAGGTATGAGATTGAGATATATAATAACAGAGTACACTATTTTCTTACGATTAAGAGAAATTTTACAGTCCTGCAGGGCAATAGTGCTACAGGTAAGACAGAGCTTATACGTTTGGTGCAGGAACATGAGGCAAATGGAAACTCGTCCGGAATAACACTGATATGCGAAGCCAAGTGTACTGTTTTAACTACTGTAGATTGGGAAATACGGTTACAGTCGCTAAACGGTAATATTATATTTATAGATGAAACAGCAGCATTTCTTAAAACAAAGCGTTTCGCAGAACTTACTAAAGGATCGGACAACTATTTCGTTCTTGTGACTAGGGATGATCTAAACATGCTTCCATATAGTGTAGATGAGATATATGGGCTGAGAAATGTAACAGGCTCGCAGAAATATAAGACATATAAACGAGTATATAATGAGATGTACAGGCTTTACAACCCGAGCGTTTTATGAGCTGGGAAGAGTTTTATACATATTATCTGGCCGATATTACAAGAAATACTGTTTATCAGTATGGAAAACTAAAGCTCCGTGCAGCATACAAGAAGGAAGGAGCAGTCAAGAAAATAGTAGCAAAAATGCCCTCTCAAATCGTTTTATAAACTTTTAATGGTGACAGGGAAAAGGTTAGAAGAGATATGAAATCTGATAATATGACTGAAATGCCGAAGGAGATGTTATGATAACACCGGAAGAAATAGAATATAGAGCTGCGCAGGTAGAAGAAGAGAACTATGCATTTAGGACATATCTAAAAATGCATGCAGATCCGGCTAAGCTTGACCAGCAGTTTCTAGAACTCCATAAGGAGTTGTTTTCGTCATATGATTGCAATGGCTGCAGACGTTGTTGCAAAAAATATCATGGAGAAATAAAAAAAGCAGATGTAGAAAAAATTGCAGCATCGTTAGAAATGGAACCGGATAGATTCATATCGGAATATCTGGTGGAAAATGAAGAAGATACATATAAGACTAAAAATGCGCCCTGTGATTTTCTTCAAAGTGATGGATCATGTCTTATTGGTGAGAATCGACCGGACAGCTGTAAAGCCTTTCCTTACACAGATTGTCCGGATAGAATGGGTAGCCTATTGAGCATAGTTCAAAATGCTTCAGTATGTCCTGTGGTATTTGAAATCCTTGAACGGTTAAAGAAGGAGTACCATTTTGATAAGTACAATAGTTATTACTCCGATAATCAAGGGAATCCATATGTAAGAATCAAAAAGAAAATATTCCCTAATGATCCATGCCCTTGTGGATCAGGAATAAAATACAAGAAATGCTGTGGAAAGAAATAACTGAGTAATCAAGTTACATTGGCGGTTTATTATGGTAACAGGCAAAAGTTTACAAGGGGATAAATATTGAATAACGAAAGCTTTAACAAATTAACAAAAGGATTTGAAACTGCATATATAGATGGAAACATTGTGTCGGAAAGTGCTTATCTTCCCCAGTTTGTATCCAATAATCATTTAGAGGGTAAAAAAGTATTATCCTCTCTTGAAGATGAGCTTTCAAAATGTGATAAGTTTCAGATCAGTGTTGCATTTATCACTGAATCGGGGCTTGTACCATTAAAACAGATCTTAAAAGAACTTGAGAATAGGAATATCCCGGGGCAAATACTGACCACAGATTATTTAACCTTTAGTGAACCTAAGGCTCTTAAGGAAATACATGAATTAAAGAACATCACTTTAAAAATGTATAACTCCGAAAAGGGTGGAGGATTTCATACTAAAGGTTATATTTTTAAGAAGGAAGAGATATACAGGATAGTCATCGGAAGTTCTAATTTAACTGGTAGTGCACTTACAACCAATTTTGAATGGAATACAAAGCTTGTATCTACTGAACATGGCAAAGTTGCACAAGAGATAATTGATGAATTTAATCATTTGTGGAATTCAGAGTATGCAGTTGATTTCGAACAATTTTATGATGAGTATCTGGAAAAATATAAGATTATAAAAAGACAACGGGAGATAGCAAAGCAGGAAGAAACTATATCCCTTGAGAAATATAAGCTTCAGCCGAATAGTATGCAGGTTGGATTTATCACCAATCTCAAAAAGATAATCAATTCCGGAGAAAACAGGGCTTTGCTGATATCTGCCACGGGGGATGGTGGTATTATAGTGACAAGTCAAGCAAAGACCGCATAAATCAAGGGTTTTTGGCTGATTTAGTCCTACAGAAAAATGCCTTTGGCGAGGTATTTACAGGCGGGGCGGCGCCGTTTTCAACTGAAAATATGAACCTCTTGCACTAATATAACACGAGGGGTGACAGAGCCTTAAAGGCAAAACGTATGGGCGTATTATGTCCGTGTGACAACAGAACATGGAGTTAAGGTAGGACTTAATCGGTGACTGGGTAGAGCTGATAATGTCCTATTTTTTATGCCTTCCCGGATGCCGGTTGAGTGCCTGCCGGAGTCGATCAGAGTAAAGGAGAGAAAATCTATGGCAAAGGCAAGAAAAGAATACAGGGAACTGACGGTGAGCGAGGCTACGAATTACGGAAGGAAGACTGCTCCTATGCTTCGCATCCAGGGATTGTGGTTTCAAGAGTTGGGCTTCAATATCGGGGATCCCGTGCTGGTGAAGTGCGAGGATGGAAAGCTTGTGATCATGCGTGATACCACAAGGGCAGAACTGAAGGAAGCAGAGAAGGCTTTCATGGAAGAAGAGACAAGGAAACTGCATGAGCGGTTCCTGAAGGAAAAGAAAGAGCTTCACGCAAGGTTCGTGGCTGAGAGACAGCCCACATACGGAATGGTTGCTGAAAGCGGATTGGAGGCGGCGAATGTTTAACAGCGATGATCTGAAATGCCTTGATCCGGAATACTTCAATATCATCGCCGTGGATGATTACGATGTGACCATAATGTCCCGGAACACGGGGCATTATTGGTACATCCACAACTGCGAGTGGCCGGATGCAAGTTCAGTGGTGGTGTTCCATAAACACCTGTACCGGCATCCCTACCACCAGCATAACAGGGCAAATACGCTGAGACAGGCGGTGAGAAGTATCAAGAGGCATGACCGGTGGCAGATGAATGGACGGAAATGGTGATAAGAGCGAAAGAGCGGACATGAGGGCGATTGCCTTTATGTCCGTTTTTTGGGACATTGAGCAGCATATACTATATAATGGGATTTTTTACAGTAAAATATTCGGATATTTGTTTTTTAAGACTAACATTTGTTTGATTTTTTTGAGGGATTGTGCTATCATATATAGGATGGACTGATATGGAGTTGTTTAAGGATTATTCGTATTGTATCGAGGTGCAATGATGGAAATAAGCTATAAAAAACTATGGAAACTATTGATAGATAAGGATTTGAAAAAGAAAGATCTTGAAGAGAAGGCTCAGATAAGCCACTACACCATGAATAAACTTGTTCATGGTGATAATGTTACAACTGACACGCTTGCAAAGATATGTAAAGCTCTTGATTGCAAGCTGGACGATATTATGGAAATGACCTTCGAGGAGGATGATAACAATGGAGCGTTGTAAACCTATTATGAAATGGGCAGGCGGTAAAAGCCAGCTCCTAAAAGAATTACTCCCTCGTATTCCCGAATATTCTGGAAAATACATTGAGCCGTTCTTTGGTGGCGGCGCATTGTATCTTGCACTTCAGCCAGAAAATGCTGTGATTGCCGATAGTAATCCTGAGCTTATAAACCTATATAGACAGGTTGCGAATTCCGTTGACAAGGTTATAAAAAAGCTTAAGACGTATGAAAACACAAAAGAAATGTTTTATGAAGTTAGAGCATTGGATTGGACCGCATTGTTACCAGAAGAAGCTGCAGCACGCACTCTTTATTTGAATAAGACCTGCTTTAATGGCCTTTATAGAGTGAATAAAAAGGGACAATTCAATACACCATACGGACGTTATAAAAATCCAACGATATGTGATGAAGAATTGCTTCATAATGCATCTGAGATACTAAAGAATGCACAGATTGTTTGTGGGGATTATCTTGACGTGCTTCGCGAATATGCACAGCCGGGTGATTTTATATTTCTTGATCCGCCGTACATTCCTGTGACAGAGTGGGGTGATTTCAAAAGATATACCAAAGAACAGTTCTATGAAGAAGATCAGAGAAATCTTGCAAAAGAAGTCAAGAGATTACAAAAACTGGGATGCTATGTGATTCTTACGAATTCGAACCATCCGCTTGTACATGAATTATATGGTGATTTTACGATCGATGTTGTTGCTACTAAGAGAGCGATATCCTCAAAGGGGGATGCGAGAACCGGTGAGGATGCTATTGTAACGGCTTTTCCCGATACGAGGAAAGTTGTACTTGGAGATGTAGTTCTACCTGAGCAGGTTAAGCAGTATCCGGCAACACGATACATGGGTTCTAAGAGCAAGCTGCTTTCAGAAATTATGGCTGTAGCTGAAAATTTTGAATATGAATCTGTACTCGATTTGTTTTCTGGTTCCGGGATTGTTGGATATATGTTCAAAACTCTTGGGAAAAAGGTTATCAGCAACGATTATATGGCTATGTCTGCAACCTTTACCAAAGCAATGATAGAAAACAATGCCGTTATTCTACCTCTGGACGAAGCAAAGGAGTTGTTGAAAAAAAAGACAAAGACGGATCGTTTTGTGGAGAAGCGCTTTAAGGGGCTATATTTTTCTGATGATGACAACAAGCTTATAGATACTCTCAGAGCAAACATATGGAATATGGAAGATGAGTATAAACGTTCCATTGCTATGACTGCACTTATTCGAGCATGCACTAAGAAAAGACCGAGAGGTTTGTTTACTTATGTTGGCATGGGTGAGAAGTATAATGACGGCAGACGTGATTTGCAGATTTCAATGGAGCAGCAGTTTCTTGAAAATGTCGAAGCTGTAAACAATGCGGTATTTGATAATGGGTGCGCAAATATCTCAATATGGGGAGACGCGATGAGTGTTCCAGGCGAGAAACCGGATCTTGTCTATATTGATCCGCCATATTATTCGCCGCTTTCAGACAATGAGTATGTACGAAGATATCATTTTATTGAGGGTTTGGCGCGAGACTGGAAGGGTGTAGAATTTCAAGATCATACGAAGACTAAGAAATTTAAGTCATATCCCACACCGTTCTCATCCAGGGACGGAGCTGAGGCGGCGTTTGATAGTCTTTTTGAGAAATATAAGGATAGCATTTTAATAGTTTCATACTCATCAAACAGTCAGCCTACCAAGGAAGAAATGGTAGAAATTATGGAAAGATATAAATCTCATGTAGAGGTTGTTCCTATTGACTATACATACTTTTTTGGAAACCAGAAGGATGCAAAATCACATAGGAATGCAGTTCAGGAATACTTATTTGTAGGTTTTTGAGGTGGACGGTTATGAGAATAGACGATAATGAAGTAATAAACATATGGTTAGCAGGGAATACCGGACTCAGAAATCCAATGCGTATTCAGGAGGGCTTTATCGCATTTTCGCAATCACCGTATGTGGGGAATCTTCACGGAAATGAAAATGAGATGGGTTTTATGAAATTCCTTGATGATAAGGGAATCATAAACAATGAAAGCGGTAAGGATCCTTCAGGTAGTCATGCAAGGAAGTGGCGTTTGATGTTTGAACGCTATGGCTTTATATATGGACAGGCAAAGAAACAGAATGGCTTTGAACAGGATACATTAGGAAAGATGGACGACATTACTCCGTTTGGGAGAACATTCATCAAGGCTGACACTATTCCTGCGATGCAGGAGTGTTTTCTTCGTTCGCTTGCGGTTGAGCAATACTGGCTACCAGACGGAAGCGCACATTTTTCTCCGTTTAGGTGGATACTTGCAATTATGCTGGAACTTGAAAAAAGAACCGGATCATCAGAGTTTTCAAGAATTGAGTTCGGACTTTGGGGGCATACGACAGACCCGAGTTACGATATCAACGAAGTGGTGGATCATATTCTTGATCTTCGAGAAAGAAGAAAAAATGCACCTGCAAAAAGACCTTTTGACAGGAAAGAAATAAACGAGCGCGGACAACACTATGATAAGAAGAGCGATAATTTTCTTGATTACTGTGATATGAACATGCGGTATCTTAGGATTTCCGGAGTTCTGCAGAGGAAAGGTAGGGGCCTTATCATTGTCCCATCCAAACATATCATTGCTGAGGCTCTTGCAAAGACAACTGCAAGCACGGAGCCTATGCTGGATGTGTTTAAAGACCTAACAACGGGTGCTCCGCTTCCAACAGATAATATTGATGTTGCTAAAAAAGTGCTCTCTGATCTGATGAAACAGATGAAGGAGAGGAATATCATCTTTGATATTACAGATTTGCCATTAGATACGCCAGCAGAAGTGAACATTGCAAGAAGACGGCTGGAAGATACTATGGCTCAGACAGATGAGATCAACTACGCAGCTGATCAAAAGAACAGGTGGCAGGAAATATCGGATTATATGTCACTTCTCATTAAAGGCGGAGGCAAGAAGGAATATGACGATGATAATGTCATTGAGGTCCCGAAGGATGAGACGCCGGCATATCTTGAATGGACTCTGTGGAGAGCGGCACTTGCAATAGATCATTTGGTGAATAAGCCCTATGAAGTAAGAGGCTTTCGCTTGGATTCTGATTTTATGCCGGTTTCTGCCGCTGGTGGAGGGAAAGGCGATCTTTACTGTGAATTCGAGAAATTCACAATACTTACTGAGGTGACGATGTCAACATCATCGAGGCAAGAAGCCATGGAGGGTGAGCCTGTAAGGCGACATGTTTCAGATGCAGTTCTTGCTTATTCCAAGCCGGTGTACGGAATGTTTATAGCTGTGAGAATAGATACCAATACAGCTGAAACGTTTAGGCATGGAGTGTGGTATGCGAAGGGTGATGAGAGACAAAGACTTAATATAGTTCCGATTTCTCTTGCTCAGTTCCAAGTGTTTTTTGAGAGGATGTTTAAGACGAATCAGGCAAGTCCGGAAAAACTTGTGGAGCTTATTGAGTATTGTTCCAGTAAACGGGATGTGATGGAAGCTCCGGCGTGGAAGGCTCATATTGACAGCGCCATCCGTATAGGGATATATGCAAAAAAACTGGCTGAACTATATAAGAGCACCGAAACTAATGCATCGATGGTTGCAGAGGATAATACTTATTGTGGGAGGAAATATGATTTCCCATATGGAATATACTTTGGCTCACGCATAAAGGATACCATTAAAAATCGTATTGGATGTGTGGTGGGAATTAAAGAAGATTATATACTTGTAGCGTTCGAGGGAGAAGTTGAACCACAGATAGTGCCAGCAAATGCTGATTATTTTGAAAAAGGATATTTTATATTAGCCTAAAACAGTGTGAAATTTTAGATTAAAAAGGAGGACACGGCATGAAGCGTTTATGCTTAGGTACACTATTGAACATATTGTATCAAGCGCGTAACAATTCTAAAGTTACGAATGATGTGCTGTGCTCTTCTATATTCAAGGCATTTGGAGCGGATTTTGAGCACTGTGGTTCGACATCTGGCCATCTTAAGAGTGGGCACGATAATGTACCAGGACCGTTAAAAGATGCTGCCGGAAAACTGGATTTCGAAGCAGCAGATATTGGTTTTCAAAATGAAGTTGTTAAGCATATTAAAAATGTAAAAAAAGAATCTGTAATAAGAGCTATCAAAAGCGTTCTTGATGAAGATGAAACGATAAAAGACTATACCGTTGTAGGCTATATTCACGGTTACGAAAAACGAAATCTGATAGAAATGCCTAAAGTATCATTCTCTGCTGTGCTTGCATCGGTTTTCTTCTTTGCAATAACAGAGGTTAAGGATGATTGCTTTGAAGCAATAAAAGAAATCGATAAAGATTTCGTAGAGAGCTTTGATGATTCAGATGTTCCTGTCTATTTTGAGAGTTCAGATGCAGAGCAGATTCTTCCCTTGAATAGAAGCTTAAAGGATCCTGTTTTTAACAGAACATTTGAAAAGGTATCGGAACTTGATGTGGTCGGTGTTGCAAATCATTCTACTGTTCAGATCTATACTGTGGATATGATGAACAGTAAGCTTCGCTTTAAAAATGCAAAAGAGTTCCTTGTTAGCAATATCAGCAACTATGTTATGTCGAGGGAAAAGGCTGCCAGAATGGATAAAGTAGGAAAAAGTGCCGCAATGGGAACGGAGGCTCTATTGCGGTACATCAAAGCTTTTGATGCATCTGCAGAATCTATTCTGGGAGAAACTCTGCTGTATGTATTCCTCGAACAGGAGCTTGATGCTCCTAAGATACTTACAAAAATAGAAATAGATGATGTTGGCGGATTGATGAAAAGCAAGAGCGATGGCGTGCATTTGCTTGTGTCGGATGATAGAGGTATTCCTTTTCATCAGCTTGTATTTGGAGCTTCCAATATTGTCGGAGATCTTCATTCAGCTGTTGATAATGCTTTTCAAAAAATTATTGCCATCGAAAACAATTATGAGGATGAGTTACAGCTTGTTGATAATACGAGAACACAGAGTGTATTCAGACCTGAGGTAAATAATTATATAAAGAGCATATTGATTCCTGAAAAGAATAAGGGAACTGAGCGCGATATGGCGTTTGGCTGTTTTTTAGGTTATACGCTTACACTTCCTCATCCGGAATCAAATAATGATAGATTTAGAGCGGCTGCACGGGATAAGATGGCAGCAGATATTGCTGATATTGAGAAATACATAGAACAAAAGGTTGTTGCAGCTCATCTTGAAGGATATAGTTTTTACTTTTACGTGCTTCCTTTTAATGATGCTCCGGCTGAAAAGGTAGGGCTTGTTGAGGAAATGATAGGGAGGGCTTAGAATGCAGATTCCAAGAGATGAAACCCTGTCAGAAGCACTGTACAGGGATATAGAAAAGAATGAATATCTGAATGAGATATATGATGCTCTTAGAACGAATTATTCGATCAGACTCTTTGGATATAATAGGCCGCTAAAAGAAATAAATGTAAAGGATGCAGTCAGATTTGCGGATCTGCTTGCAAAGTCTACGCATAAAGAGAATGCGGAGCGGCATCATCTATGGGGGCAGGAGATAGCTATCCTGCTCAATTTATTGTATCCGGAAAATGAGATTATAAAATATTATCTAGGATCTGTATTATCTTCACTCGGTAATTATCGTGCTCTTCAGTCAGAAACAATCAATGATTTCAAGAGCATAGATATGTTTGACAGTATTTACTATGACTTTGACAGAGATAACCATCAGATTCCCGGCAAAGAGAAGGAATACTTTTTCTCAGATCAGAAAATAGTATATGACGGTCTCGGTGGAAAATGCTTTAGCTATTCCGGCCCCACATCAATGGGAAAATCATTTGTGGTTCAGACATACATCGAGGAATGTATAAAGCACGGCTCCGAAGAGAATTATGCGATACTTGTGCCTACGAAAGCATTGATAAATGAGGTGCGAAGCAGCTTCCTAAATTCGCTACAAGGGGAGATGGCAAAGGACAGGGATTATAGAGTAATTGTGTCATCTGGAGACTATCTTTTGAAACAGGAGCATCATTTTATTTTTGTGATGACACCGGAGAGGTTTCTGCATTTACTGATTGATAAACCCAAGATCCCTATTCATTTTCTGTTTATCGATGAGGCACATAAAATATCTTATAAAGGCGGGAGAAGTACATATTACTATAAAGTAATTGCCAAGCTGTATGAATCCGGTAAGGATCCCAACATAATTTTTGCGTCTCCGAGTATACCTAACCCGGAGGTGTTCATAAACCTTATACCGAATGGACATAGAAAAGAGTTTAAGAAACTGGCATCAAAGTACAGTCCTGTTTGCCAACTTAAATATTTGTTGAACACGCATGACAAAACAGTATCTGCATATAATGAATACACGAAAACATCGATTCCTTTGGATTATATGTTTACAGATGATTCTCTTCCGGGAATTGTTAGCCAAGTTGGAAGAGGGAAGCAGAATCTCGTATATTGCAGTTCAAAAACGAAGGTGCTGGAATACGCAAATAGATATGTTCAAAACCTAATGCCATCAACAGATGAGCACCTTATACGTTTGGCTGAAGCCGTCAAGAGAGAAGTTCATAGTAATTGTTATCTTGCAGATTTTATAAAGATGGGAGTGGCATATCATGTTGGTTATTTGCCCGCAAGTATACGATTAAGCATTGAAAAGGCTTTTAAGGATGGATATCTCAGAACTATATTTTGCACAAGTACATTGATTGAGGGTGTAAATCTTCCGGCAGATAATCTTTTTATAACAAGCTATAGGAATGGACAGCCCAATATGACACCTGTTGAGTTCCGCAATCTTGTTGGAAGAGTAGGCAGAATCAGATACAATCTTTACGGAAATGTATTCTTGATAAGAGACAATGAAAAGGTTAAAGAAGCACGCTATGAGGAATATTTGAAAAATGATATTCCGCCTCAGATTGTATCGCTTGATGCACCTGATACAAAAGCACATTATGAAGATATCGTAGAGGATCTTGTGGAGGGTGAAGTTGAGCTGCCTAAGTGTCAGGAAGCAAATCCCGGTAACTATGAAGGACTGAGAAAATTTGCACTTATTTTAGCAAGAGATATTGCCCTTGATCAAGACACACCGGTAAGAAGAGCTTTTTTGGATTCCGAAGCATTGAATGAAGAGAAGGAAAAGCTTATAAAACAGAATTTTCCGGTAGAAAAGACAGATGACGATATAACAATGTCATACGATCAATCTGAAAGTCTCCATGATGCCATAGTTAATGGATTGGAGTATCCTTTATTGAGTGGAGAAAACGATGATGTTGATTTTGAAGAGGTCGTTCGTTTTATGATGCGGCTTCGCAAAATCTTTAAATGGGATGTATATGAAAAAGAAACAATCGGGCGAGAAGGAACAAATCGGATAGATTCTGTTATTCGATGGTACTCTCAAATTCTTTTGAGATGGATTAGAGGGAACGGCTTAAATCAGATAATAAGCAGTTCTCTTAGATTTAAGGCGAATCATCCGAATACTGGCGTATGGGTTGGCGGAGTTAAATATGCCGATTATTATAATAAGGATTCCAAACTTCACCAGAATTATGTTATTGCTGACACATTGGGCGTAATTGAAAATGTTTTGCTCTTTAGTATTTCAAACTATTTCCGCAAAGTGTCCTTGGAATATAAGGAATACCACCAGTGCGAGTATTTTGAAAACGATTGGTATGAATATGTGGAATACGGAACGACAAGCCCGGTAACAATATTCCTACAGCAAACAGGGTTCACAAGGGAAACAGCATCCTATATCCAAGCGAACCAACACAAATATTTGACTTTTATTGATGGTGAATATAAAGTCAAAAAATCTATTATGGAGTGCGGCAACGATACTGTTGAGACGGATGCCCACGATCTACAATTCAATATTCCGGAACTGTTCGTAGATTAGACGGTTCCATATCTGTTCAGACCTTCCGAGACAATTCGGAGGGTCTTTTTTATTTTCCCATACATTTTCCCATACTCTTCCCATATTTGTACCCATATTTTGAGCGGTCTATCCCTGCGATAATTCATATAGAAACATGAAAACTGGATGTTTGAAGGTAATGAAAATGCGAGATGTGGATTTGTTAATCAGTATAGAAAACAGTGCAGAATATGTTGCTTCAAAAATGGGTAAAGAAGAGGTTGCCTGGATTCTTTCAAAATATGATGCAGACAGCATAGAAGAACTGAATCCAAGTGATTATGAAAATGTTTTTGGAGAATTGTTCCAGAGAGAGGTTGATCTGAAATCAGATTGACCGGAAAAACAAAAAAATAATCCGCTTAGTAATAAAAAGGAGTTGCAAATCTCCTATGAAAAGTAGAAGGGAAAATCGGAAAAACAGCAGTTCTGATACCTAGACATACAGAAGCGTTGGATGTGGATCAGAGTCCATATCGGCAGATATGAGTTCTGATGGATATCCAACGGGATATTCAGATAGTTCCTTGAAAAATCAGTATAACGGCCTGAGTTGCGCATGAGGGCAGGATACGACATACCACCGAAAGCAGTTGTGATAAAGACATCTGCCGGAAGTGGATGTAGGTACCCTTGTTTTCATGCGCTCTTTTTACGGTCGCAAAGGGTACTTCGGTCGAAATTCCATGCCGGGTATCCTGCTCTCATTGTCTCCCAGGTCAGCAAAGGAGGCAATTATGAGAGTAAAGAAAACAAGGTCAGATCAGAGGAATGTTTACCGTTATCCGGTGGATGTTCCCGACGGTAAGGGCGGTTACAGGACAACGTATAACATTATCAAGCCCGGCGATGATGGCACAACGGAAGTACTGATTCATACCCTTAACAGGTGGGATGACAACTGGATCACCAATATTGGAAGGAACGGACATCCCAAACTCACGGAACAGCAGAAAGCTGATAAGAAGGCGTGGGAAGAAGAGCATCCCGGTGAAAAGTATCCGATGAACTGGAACCTGAGCATTGAGTCCCTTATGGATGAGTGCGTTGACGGGGATGTGAGCAAGAGCAGCATCCTTGCTGGTGCAAGCTACGATCCTTTTGCAGATATGGATGATTCGGATGATGTGCTGAAACTCCGTGAGATCATTGCAACAAAGATGACAGACCGCCAGAAGCAGGCCATAGAGCTGATCGGACTTGAAGGGTACACGATCACGGAGGCGGCGGAGATCATGGGGATCAGTATCAAGGTCGCAAAAGTTCATTATGACAAGGCTGTAGAGTGCATAAAGAAAAATTTTTAAAAAAGTTTTCCGGGGAGGGTAAAAATCCTCCCCTTTTCGTTGCCTGTGACATGTAAGGAAGACGAATTCCTGCAGAAAGAGAGGTAAAGAAACATGGCAATTAAACACAGGATTGTCATCAACGTCTCAGATCCCGATGGCCGCAAGGCGAATGTGCTGAAGGGTGCCGATGTGAGACTTCCGAGAAGGCTTCTTAAGTTCTTATTCGGAGATTTTCAGACGGTGTACCTTTTATCGCCGGGCCAGACGGTAGAGAGCGTTGACATCCGCGAGATTAAGGAAGGAGGAGCCAAAACATGTCAAAGATGAGTGAACTGAGTGTGGTGCTTCAGGAACTGAAGGAATGCGGCGAGAAGTTGGTAAGTGTTTCGGAAGAGCTGAAAGAGATCTTTTCAGAGGCAGAGCCGGAAAAGAAGAAAGCACCCGCAAAGAAGAAGGAGTCTGAGGCAAAGCCGGAACCGGAAGAACCCAAGAAGGAATACACCTTTACGGAAGTAAGGACATTCCTGGCTGAAAAGTCCAGAGCCGGTCATACCGCAGAGGTAAAGAAGATCCTTGCGGC
>JAFYYN010000146.1 GCA_017557525.1 Lachnospiraceae bacterium | reverse complement strand
GCCATACTCTTCAAACTGATGAAGCAAGATTCCGATAAAATTTACGAGGCTGATTCTTTGAAGTACTGAAAAATCTCCCCACATAGCGATCAAACAGATGAGTGCCGCTCCCGCCGGAAGAAGTCCAACTTCATACCAATGTCTGCAAAACCATTTCACTTGATTTTACCTCCATTTAGCCATTTTCTTCGCACATAATATTAAAAATAAATCGTTACTTAAAAATATTCCTTGACTGCACTTGCGGTAAAGACCTCTTCAAAATGAAGGTCGGCCCACGATCCTTTTTTTACCCTTACCGTGAGTTTCAGTTCCGGCACAACATCTTCTGATTCCGGCTGTGAAAAAGCCCTGTCCCATTTCTCGAGCTGCATTTCTTCAGGCACTGTAACAGTTATTTTGTCGCAGTATGCAAAAACATACTCTCCCATATTCTTAAGCCCCTTCGGCAGCGTGATCTCCCCAAGTGACCTGCAATTCTGAAAAGCGACGGCACCTATTGAAGTTACACTGTCCGGAAGCTTTAAGTTCTTTAATGAAATGCAGCCGTCAAACGCCAATTCGTCGATCTCGGTCAGATTGCCTTTTATCTCAACTTTCTCAAGATTTCTATCATTACAGAAACAACTGAAAGGTATCTTTCTGACACCCTCCGGAATAACGATCTCACGAAGCTTTGGTGCATTTGAATGCATGCCGAGTTTTGTAAGCTTTGCAGGGAGTTTAACCCTTTCAAGAGTCTGTGAACCTGCCATAAGATAACCGTAATCGACATCGTCATCACTTTCGAAAACTACACTTTTCAAGCACTGATTTGTCAACCCGTCCACAACGTTTCCGAAGATCTTCACGCCTGCGGGAATCACCAGTTCCTCCTGCCTAAAGCCTTCTTTCGTCAGGCCGATCAGTTCAGTTTCCGAACCTGTTTTCCTGAAACGGAAATAACCGGATTCGGTAATGGTTTCTGTAGCATCCGTTGCACCGGAATTCATAGAATCAGTTTTGATCCATAATGCCGGGCGTACTCCGCGGTTCCAGAAGACCTGGCCGCCATACTCAAAGATTCCGCCTTTTCCTACGGGACCACTGATTATAAATGCGGCGTGATCAGCGTATATTCCTTTGCTTCTGAGCCAGTATCCCAGCTCATCATTAATGGGGATCACACGGTCTTCGTTATCCTTGAAATACCTGTATGCTTCTTCAATACTCAGCAGGAAGACTTTAAGGCCTTCTTTTTCGACTATGATCTCTTTTTCATAATCCGTAAAAGCGGCATTCATGTATTTATCGTTCAGCCAAATCTTGATGTCACAGTCCTTTGCATCCCATCCGCACCAGCTGGCGTCAAACGGATAACTGTCAACTGAGTCAACCGTTGTGATATACGCTTCTGAACCGTTGACGGTAAGGACCCGCCAGTTTGTGTGCCCTTTGTAATCACCGAATCTGATGATGTCACCGGCTTTCACTTTTCCGGTATTAAGCGACTTGGCATTTGCCTTTCTGCTTAAGTCAGCGCTGTCTTTGTATCCGTTAAGGGAATCGAATTCCGTTACCGCTTCAGCGTACTTACCTGAATTCATCAGCTTGACAGCACGGTCATATCTATAATCAGGAGAATTCTTATCAACACATGAACAAAGCGAAATGCACATTGTGAATGCCAGTACTGCCGCTATTGCTTTCTTCAAAATAATCCCCTGCCTTTCTCATTCCCGTCCCGTACCGGGATTCTCCTTTATAAGAGTGATTATGAAGTCCAAATATGGATTTAATGTGAGTTTCTGTTCTTTGATCTTATCAAGCTTCGCATTTAGGTGATTAACCCATTTATGTTGCTGTTGTATTGCTTACTGTTTATTTCCTATACCAAAGGAATCACTCCCTCAGACAAGACAATTATATCATTCGGATGAAACTCACGAAGCTTTAAAACAGTCCCATTATTGGAAAACCGAAATCAAAAATGGCTTAAATCAAAGGTTTTTCGAAAAGTTTAACCAGGTTTAACCACTTTTGGGCAAAAAATCAGGGGTTCCGGAAAACCCCGAAACCCCTGATTTCATTGGTGATCGTGAGCGGATTCGAACCGCTGGCCTTCCGCTTAGGAGAACCACAGTACTAACTAAAACATAGAAAGGGCAGGCATTTGCGGAGTTTCATTTTTTCTGTCCTCCACTTTTCCACCGCTTTTCGCGAAAAAAACAACTAATGCCACGAACAACTTTTCCTGCTGACAATACTTGCGTGTTTAAGCCATTTAAGAAAGCCTTTAGTTGTTCTTTCTAAGCCTTGGTACAATCTCACATCAGTTGTCCACAGCTAGCACATTTGGCCGCGATTTCTTGCATAATTCCACAACGAGGACAGGCACAATATAGTTTTCCATTGCGCTTTCTATACCTATGTGGCTCCATCCGCAATTTCAAAGTTTCTGAATCGCTCACCTGTTCAACATTATCAAGAAGCTTAATCGATTCTACTGGTTTACCAAGCATACGAACCTTGGTAGCCACTTTCTTGAATACATAATGATGAGAACAGGTCTCTTGCCTATCACTGATATATACACCATAAAATATATACTTACCATTTCCAGGCTTAATGAATATCAGATCAAACCCGGTAAATCTCCCGTCCCAGAGCTTAATTTCATTTTCATCCAAGAGATCGTCAACAATCAGATGATTACCATTAACTGTTGGCTTGTAACGACCCGCAGTTGAAGGAACATACTCTCCTGTATAATTTGATGCCAATCGGAAGAAACTTAATCTAAAACTACTATCTGGTGACGGGTATGGCCAACAAGGATGACTATATCCAAGTAAAATTCTTCCTGTACATTTGGTCATGATATGCCGGATAGCAGGAAACTCTTCCTTTTCAACGAAATCAAAGTATAAGCCTCGTTTATACGGCAGATACTCTCCGCAATTAACCAACCAATCATGATCACCATAGTCTGTCATGATAAACATACTCCCATACGCTTTATTATTTAAGATAATGCGGTCACATTCATAAATCTTTATTTTTCTATAACTCGGGGATAAATGTATAAAATCCGGGTTTTTTTGATTATTACACCCTTCGTTGCATATAAATACATAATTACTATTTTCCAGGGATAAAGTAGAAAAAGCTGGGATATAGTAAAAACGATATTTTAAATAATCATTGTCATAAGCGAAACATATTTTAGACTATAAAGCCGTGGAGTTGACCACGGCTTAGTCTATAATGTTGCGAGTTAACATTCCAATTCATTATATCATTTCAGTTCTGATCTAATTCCTGATATACGCTTTTCCTTAATCTGGTGATGCTTATCAGCATTCCAATAATACCGACTATAAAAAACATCACTGCTATTCCGGAGCCGCTGTCGGATTTGAAAATACATATAAGGACACTTTGTAACGGCGATTCTGTTCTCATAAAAGGCTCGAAAATATAATCGGCAAGATAACCTGAAAGGAGCAGTCCCAATGGATTGGTGCAGTTCATGATCGTATCGTGAGCCGAGAACACCCTTCCCTGAATCTGGACAGGCACTCTTTCACGAAGAATAGCCGTTTGGTTAGCTCCCATAATGACAGCCGCCACATAACCTGTGAAATTACATATGCTCCAAACCGCCGGATGAACAGAAAGACACATTATAACTTCAACAAAGTAAATGAATGCGCATGAAATGAAGATCAATCGTGCCTTTTTCTTCACAGGTTTATGGAACGTCATTACTATGCTTCCGATAAAGATACCGGCTGATGTTGCAGCCTGGACTATGCCTAACACCCTTTGGTCGTTTCCGCTTCTGCTAAGCACAAAAGGTGCCAGAAGACCATCATTTCCGAGTTTGGCTAACAGATTTACAACGGCAATAAACAAAGTCAGATGCAGTAATGCTTTGTTATCGAACAAGAATCTGATGCCGTCCTTGCAACTCTTGAGAAACGGCTCTTGTTCTGTATTCTCATGCTTGATCTCAGGAATCTTAACGAGGAAAAGCAGGATCACAAAGGCAAATGCAAAACTTGCAAGATCACATAAAAGTACCAGCTCCATGCCGCCTGCAACCAACAGGATACTCCCGAGTGCAGGAGCAAGGATAGACACTATCGAACCGGATATTCCCTGAAGTCCTCCAATCCTTGTGTAATGCTTTTGCGGAACGATCAGGCTTATGGCAACAAAGGATGCCGATTCCTGAAAAGAATTCATAAAACTGAGAACGATATTGATTAGATACAGATGCCATATCTCAAGAAATGATCCCGCATAAAGGCACAGTACAATCAGCGAGCCACAGGCAGCGATCAGATCAGCTGTCAGCATGATCTTTTTCTTATTTCTGCGGTCAACAAAAGTTCCTGCAATGAATCTGAAAAGTATAGTTGGCAGGAACATACAAAAAGTCAGCATCGTGACGCTTGAAGCCATGCCGGTCTTCTGATATGCCCAAATAACCAATGCATAATTTGTCATGGCTGTACCAAGTTCTGATACAGTCTGAGAAAACCATAAAAGCAGAAAGCTTTTAAGTTCTTTAATGGTGGATAGTTTATTCATAACTTTGCTCCCAGAAAAAAATATATATTTCTGTACGCAAAGCCTGACCAGACGATGTGTTATCGTTTGCTCCGTGAAGGTATCGTCTTTTAGACCTTGCGCGGAGCATTAGCATCTGCTGCTAAAGAAATCCCTCTGTCAGTATGTTTCATATCTTTAATCTCAATTCTGATTCTATATTAAAATATTATCATCTGACGGTTCAGATGTTTCCAGGGTTATGGTTCCAATTCCTATTAGTATCATCTTGGACATATGTCCTTAGTATACTTTTACAATCTAAACAAAGATCTGAATATACTTGAGCAACACCAATAAAAATGCCCTCATTATACTTAAGTCCAATATTTCCCACATCGGCTGTTTTTCCCCATGAGATACCAGTTACGATCCTCTCGCTTCCACAATATGGGCATTTCATACGATTCCTATCCTCCATACTATCCCTAGATTGATTAGCTTGTGTCAAAGGTGTTCCACAATTCTTGCAGAACTTTGCTTCATCAGGTAATTGTTGACCACAACATCTACAAAACATTACATGTTCTTCCTAGCAAAAACTTTGTATTCTAACCTCTATATTATATCAATTGCTATATCGTCGACTTGATGATTACTAGTAATTGGATCAGCAAGAAAGCATAAGCAACATCTATTACGATATCTTTCCACAGATCAATGGCCATTCTTCGGTCTTCTATCGTCTCTCTAAAGCTCTCAAAACGGGCAAGAAATGCAGTGTTAGACATTAGGCTGAATAGAAAAGTTATAACTAATGCAATAATTGTGATTACGGTCAGCTTTTTGTATGTAAACATCAAAAGAACAAAATCCGTCAAACAGACCCCGCCCATTACTCCGTACAACACATACTCGTTATAGAGATCGTTAGACATGAATCTCCAGAAGAGCCAAAGGCCAAAACCAACAAATATAACTGCGTAGATTAGAATTAGCGTACCCATAATGCTCTAGCCTCTTGGGCCACTTCTAGATTAAAAATATAACTGCCTAAGTATTTCCTCAGGCAGTTTCATTATAACATTGCAGATGATCAGGATTACAAACAATCATCAATCATGAAGACTCATCTTATCCAGGTTGCCTGCTATCCATTCCGTCATCATTTTATTCGTGGC
>JAFYYN010000145.1 GCA_017557525.1 Lachnospiraceae bacterium | reverse complement strand
TTCCCAGTCCGTATGAATACTTAGCTATCTGTTTTCCTGATGTGTCAGTTATAAGCTCTTCTTTAAGCCTCTGACATTCATCATAAGTATAGCTCATTACATTACCATTAGGATAACGTACTTTGCTTCTGTTGCCAAGCTCATCATACTCATATACGGTTGCTTTTCCGTTATGATCGATGACTCTTGTCAGTCTGTTCAGTATATCATATTCATATTTTGTTTTATTGAAACCGTTATCTATGCTTTCTATGTTGCCATATTTATCATAGGTATATGATACTGTCACATTATCAGCATCTGTGTATGATATAAGTCTGTTATACTCATCATACTTATAGCTTACGGTCCCGCTTTTATCCTTTACACTGCTGAGGAGACCTTCTTCATTATAATCATATGTTATGTCATTATCAGACGTCTTTTTGCTGATGACTCTGTCCATATCATCATAAATATATCTGGTCTCATGTCCCGCATAGTCTTTTTCTGAAACGAGATTTCCTGTAGGATCATAAGTATATTCATCCTTTTTCCCCGCAGCATTTTTTACCGATGAAACATGTCCTACTGCATCATAAGTATACTCCGTTATCTGTCCGAGTGCATCTGTAACTTTTATCAGATTACCGTTTTCATCATATGTATACTGATAGCTGTTCCCATATGTATCCGTTACCTTTGTAAGCTTATCAGCTGCGTCATATTCATATGTTGTATTATTGCCATTCTGATCTGTCTGTCCGCTTATCCTGTTTCTTGCATCATACCCGGTAAATACATTGTTACCGTCAGAGTAAGCAGTCCTGGTTATATTACCATTCCAGTCATATTCGTAGTAAGTGTAATTATTCTTTGCATCAAACCTGTAGACAAGTTTTGAATGTGCATTGTAAAGAAATGATGTCTTATTGCCAAATGCATCGGTAATGGATGTGTTTCTGTTACATTCATCGTATTCATATGTGGTTTTTGCTCCTGTAACGCTTATCTGCTCTATGACATTACCAACTGCATCATAGACATAGCTTTCCTTATTTCCATCTGCATATGTCTTAGAGATCATCCTGTCGAGCTTATCATATTCCATGGTAACTTTAAGACCGTTTCTGTCTGTAGCGGAAATATTGTTTCCATTTGCATCATATTCAAAGCTTTCCGATGTGCCATCCGGATATACAGTCTTTACAAGATTGGCCAGCTTATCATATTCGTATGATATCCTCCTGTTCTTAGCATCCACACTGGCGATCTGGTTGCCATTATCATCATACTCGTATGTTGTCACTTCACCTGCATAATTTACACTCTGAATAACATTGTCTGCAGAATCATATGTATATATGCTTGTGAAAGATACTTCCTTTCCGTCTTCTGTTCTCTTTATGGTTACACTTGAACACCTATTCTTATCATCATAAGTATAGTATGCACTTTCTCCGGCTCCATTAGTAGTGGAAACGACATTACCCTCCGAATCATAAGTCATCTTCTGATAAACACCTATGGAATCTGTCATTCCCTTAAGCTTTCCATCCGCGCTGTATTCATACTCTGTTCTGTTGCCATTAGCATCAGATACCGAAGTGAGTGCTCCGATATCATCATAAGTCATTGTCATGACTGTAGCATAGGGCATTTTTATTCCGGTCACATAGTTTGCTTCGGAATAAGTATTCTCTACCACTACCCCATCTGGCGCTGTGATCGATGTGACATTATTATTTGCATCATATGAATACTTTGTAGTATGACCGTTGGCATCAGTTGTTGATGTACAGTTATTGTTTTCATCATAAGTATTCTTTGTGACATTTCCGAGCGCATCTGTTGTCTGGAGAACATTTCCGTTATCATCATAGATGTATACTGTTGAATTACCGCGTCTGTCTTTAACTACTTCCTGTCTTCCATCAACATCATGGGAGAATTCCATTCTGTTGCCGTCGGCATCAATCGTTGCAACCAGACGTCCTTCGTCATCATACTCATTCCTGGATACGGCAATGCCCATAGGATCAGTGATTGAAATTAGATTGTGCTCTTTATCATAGGTGTAGGATACTGTTCTGTCCGCACTTTCCGTAACTCTTATCAGATCACCATTACTATCATATGTATATTTTGTTTCGTTATTTATGGGATCTGTAATCTTAACTATACGTCCCTTTTTGTCTCTTTCGAACTCAATGCTCTTACCATCATCGGAATGGAAACCATCTTTATCTATATTGATCTCATTTCCGGTAGTGTTTACTATCTTATATGCTCCGATATTCTTGTTCAGATATATCTCGATACCTTCTTCGGTTGTAAGCTTATAATTCAGCACGCCATAGAGTGAGTCATCCAAAAATACTATCTGACCACCTTCATAATAAGCTGTTGTATCGGCAAGTATTTCGAGCTTTACTTTCGGATTGGTAACACATTTATATGCAAGACTCACTTCGGATATAGGTACTAAAGCATCGATACCTCTCAGAAATACAAGTGAGAATCTGTCGCTGCTACCGTCACCATATGATACGATCACATCATGGCTGATCGTTTCCTGAAGTCGATATGCAGTCGAAAAAGCAGTTCCTGTTCTGACCATTGTGTAGCCATCTTCAAGACTATGGCTTTCCGTCAGCCTCATTGCGACTACATCCATAGACCAGCCGTATCCGAAATCACCGCTCATTTTGTTTCTGCTGTCATAAATCCTGTTGATGTTGACAGTCGTAGAAGCCATCGAGGCAGTAACATCGGTAAATCCTATATGATAATTACCTATCTTAAGTTCGCCTTCTATTACCAGATCCTTTGTGGCTTTCGTGATATTTCCACCTTTATCCTGAACCCAGAGTCTCAGCTCATAGTCGCCGTTCATCAGTAATGAAGGATCCAGTTCTCCAAGTACATCTTCTTCGATATTTTCTGTACCTTCGTTTATCACAACATAATCAGTATACGGAATCCGTCTGTATTCAAGGCGCCAGAAATCAAGCTCAGTTTAATCCGTCGCCGAGCCTTTTATCTGAACAGGTGCTTTTATCGGATCAGTGAAATCCGGTGATATTATTTTTCCGATAGGTGCAGTCTTGTCAGTACCGTTAAAGAATGTACACTCTGTTGTAAGAACCAGTTCTTCTTTTTCAGGGTCATCAGGAGTATATACAGCCTTGATAGTAACTCTTCCTGTCTTTTCGGAAATGAAGCGGGATTCCGGTTCTCTTTCTGAAAGCAGTTCATCATCCTTATAAAGCTTCAGACCGGCCGGATTCATCCCTGAAGCAAGTGTAACGTAAGCAGTAACTTCTGTTCCGACAGATGTACGAAGATGTGAAAGGGTCAGGGAAAACTCTTTTTCACCATCACCAGTGTGTGCAGTCTCCTCGCTGCTGCTTTCTGAAGTATCAGATTCCACGTCAGTTTCTTTCCTAAAATCTAATGAAGTCATGCAGCTGACATCTCTTCCGTAGATATCTTCCACATACAGGGTGACATCATAAGTTCCGTCTTCCAGGTCAGATGTATTTATCCTGCCAAGCAGTTCTCCTGATCCTTCCAGTGTCTTATCGGTCTCTTTCGTACCTGAAGATACGACCTTTTTGTCATCACTATCTTCCTTTGCATACGAAAGCTCGTACTTTTTCAAAAATCCTTCTGCATTTACAAAACTAAAGATATCGATAGTCTCTGAGTCATCACTGAGAATAACAGACCTGATCGCAGCCGAGATCGTATATTCTATATCTTCAGGATTTATTACAGTTTCTTCACTGCTGCTGTCAGCTGTGTCAGCCTCCAGTTCTTTTACTCCCTTATAATCAAATGAAGCCCTGCTGGTGGTATCATTTCCATTTATATCTT
>JAFYYN010000144.1 GCA_017557525.1 Lachnospiraceae bacterium | reverse complement strand
GTTCTTCCTTGATAAAGCACCTCACCACGCCCTCCCGAGGGCAGGTATCGTCCGTATCATCATAAGCGAATATAGGCAGTTTATCTTTAAAAACGTGTATCTTGCCAAAGCGGTCGGTGAGTTCTGCTTCCGCCCACATGGGGTATGTGCCGTCATCGGTTATCTTTGTTATTATCACTCTAGCCTCTGCCATACTGTATCCTCGTACTATATATTTTCCATAAGACCCGCTTTCTGCATGGCACGGGTCAGCTTTTCGTAATTCAGCCCCTTTACCACATGGCGGCTTGAACCCTCTGCCGAAGTGTATACGTAAAGGTGACAAGTGCCGTTCATCCGCTGAAAAGGATTTCTCCTTATCACTATCTTGCTTATCCTGTCTATCCTGACAGAAGCCCTGTGAAAGCGGTAGAATCTGCAATAAGAAAGCATACAGTGTCCGCCCTCAAAACCCACCGCCGTGTGGAATGCCGCATTGACCTTGACTATCACCAGCCAAACCAGCGGCACCATGGATATCACCGCCAGATTTGTCAGAGCGCTCTTCCAGTCGGGGATAGTTTTTACTACCATCTCAAAGCGCGGTATCAGCCTGCAAAGGAATTCATATAACGCTCCCGGCAGAAGACATATCAAAAGCGGCAAAGTCACAAATCTTCTGATATCTCCCCAGCCTGTGCGCACATCGTATCCCACCGATGGCATATTCGGCATAAGCAGTCTTACGGAAGTCTCCGCCGAAATAGTGGTAGTTATTGGCACCAGTGCCGAAAGTTCCAGTCTGCGCTTGCCGTAGCCCGTGCAGTGTAGCTGCACCGAACATATGCCGAAAAGCTTCATGAACATGGACTGCTGATAATCGATATAATTTATCCTCTCGCGCATTATGATATGCCGCCGCTTAGTGCCCTTGCCGCTGCTTATCAGCAGCATATCCGCACACCGCGTACAGCTGAATCCCCAGTGCCGCAAAAGGTTTGATATAAAAGATACAAACCAGCTGCCAGCTACCACCAGCGCCGCAACTATCAGATACTTGGGTATATGCAGCGTCATTTTTTCCAGCTGAGTATTCACCTTTGCCAGAAATTCTTCCTCTATCTCACGCCCGACTATCCTGTACGCCTGATATATGAAAGTCAGCGTAAGCAGCATACCCGAAAGGGTGGAAGAAAAAAGCAGCGAAAATATCAACAGACTTCTCTTCTGAGTGTTGAAAATATACTTAGGCTTGTTGCGGCATCGCTGCGTGGCAAGCTCGTATATCCTGAATGCCTGCTTCTGGCTGATATCCAGCCGAATATCCGTGTTCTGTATGCTTTTGGCGTCAGTGTCGATATAAACAGTACACGCTCCCAAAAGCCTGAAAATATACCCCTGACACAGTGACATTGAAGACATTTCGCTGAAATACACCTGTGTCTTTTCAATGCCGAAATATCCCGTATGGGCGATTATACTGTCTTCCTCTATCTCGAAGTATATGAACACCCACCGCAGTATGCCGTATCCGAATATTACCGAGAGGGTAAGTATATCCACCCAGTTGGTCTTTACCCAGCTTTGAAAATCGAACTGGGTCGCGATAAGGTATTTCGCCAGAGGTATCAGCAGCAGCCAGAGATACTTTGCGATATACATTATGATCTTTACAGGGTGCTGCCGCCGCCTGAAAAAACCGCGTATGCCTTTGTATTCGTCTTTCATTCCTCTATCCTGCTCCTGATGGAATTGTTTACCAGATTCATTATCTCCTCAGCATCCCGCCTGTTTAAAAAAGGTATCACCAGCCGTGAACCCAGAGCGTTGAGTATTATGAAATTCATACCCGTCAGCTTGCCCAAAGGGAGCAGTATGCAGGTAACAGATTTCACAGCCGAGGTAAGCATGAACTGCTTTGATGTTATAAAAAGCCCGCTTTTAGCGGTTATCTCCTTGTCCGATACAGTGTAGCCCGCCTTATGGAAATAAAATGGCAGCACAAGCACAGCGAAAAGCGCCGCAATCACCCACAAAGGCAGCAATACATAGTAATCCGCAAAACTGCTGTGAATATGGGCGTACTTCTCCATAAGGTCAAGCACCAGGTTCAGCGCGAACCTGATGAAAAAAAGTATAGCACCCAGCAGCGCATATATAAGCGCCAGCGGTCTTTTTGAAAGCTTGTAGATTTTCATATCCTCTGCTCCTAAGTTATGGTAAATGTATACTTTTATGGTTTTTCCCGCCTGTGCCGACAGTTATACATATTAAGTATAACACATTTCAACCTGCTTTACAAGTACAAAAGCAAAAATAATTCACAATTTATAATTTATAATTCATAATTTTCGACATAAATACTGATATATTATACAGTCGGCAGTTTTTAGCTTTCTCTTAGATATTTTTTTACAACAAAAAAAAGCCATGCATTTAAACATGGCTTTTTCACTCTCAAGAGAGACCTATAATAATTAGCAGACCGCCAAATAAGGATCCTTATCAGTGATAAACTTCTCTCCTTTTATATGTGCTGAAAGAAGTACAAGATCGGTAACATCTATATTACCATCGTAATTTATGTCACCAAACACCTTAATAAACTGGTACTGGTAAAAAATATTACCGCCATTTCCAAATTCCCAGATTTTTTGGTTTCCGTGATATTTTCCTTTGACAAAGGCTGCCAAGATTGAATAGTCAGCAACGTTAATAACATAATCTCTGTTTAAATCACCAGTAAGATGTTCTATTTTATAAATCTTATATTCATTGTCCCATCTATAATTCACTGTGGGATCTACGTATTTGATAGGCTGCTTGTCCCATGCACTTGCAGTAATTCCGCTAGATATCATAGTAACAGCAGAAACCGCTGCCATTGCAAGTGAGATGATTCTTTTTTTCATTGTTTTCATTTGTCTTTCCTACTTTCAAATAGAGATTTCAATGATATATATGGTATCACTCATTATTCTAAAATTGAGCTTCATATCATTGTATTTTTATTATATAGCAACTTGACAGATTTGTCAATATATAAATAGATTAATTATAGATAAGTCGTAATTTTAATAATGCAGAACCCCTGCGCCACTGCCAACCAATTATGAATCATCAAAGGGGTTGAAATATTACGGAAAGTGTGTTATAATCATAAGGTAAATTTTGATTTTCTCATGGAGGTTTAAAATTATGGGAATGTTTGATAAGCTGATAGCTAATCTCAAGGCTGAAAAGAAAACTATCGTATTCACCGAGGGCAGCGATGCCCGTATACTCAACGCTGCTGACAGACTTCTGAAAGAGGGTCTGATGGGCGTTATCCTCTGCGGCAATGTTGACGATGTAAAGTCCGCTGCAAAGGCTGGCGGCTTCAATATCGATGCTGCTGAGATACTCGACCCCGAGACTTATCCCGAGATGGACGCTCTCGTTGCACAGATGGTAGAGCTGAGAAAGGGCAAGATGACCGAGGAAGAAGTTAGAGCTGCACTGAAGAAGTCCAACTACTTCGGCACAATGCTGGTAAAGGCTGGCAAGGCTGATGCTCTGCTGGGCGGCGCTACTTACTCCACCGCTGATACAGTAAGACCTGCTCTCCAGATCATCAAGACCAAGAAGGGCAGCAATCTGGTAAGCTCCTCCTTCATCCTTTTCAGAGAAAAGGACGGCAAGGAAGAGAAGATAGCTATGGGCGACTGCGCTATCAACCTGGGCTATACCGACAGACTTGACAAGGAAGGCAACGTAGTTCTCTCCGCTGCAAGACAGCTGGGTGAGGTCGCAGTTGAGACTGCAAGAACAGCTGCATACTTCGGCATCGACCCCAAGGTAGCTGTACTGAGCTTCTCCACCTACGGTTCAGGCAAGGGCGGCACTGTTCAGCTGAGCCACGATGCAGTTATCGAGGCTAAGAACATCGACCCCGAGCTGGTTATCGACGGCGAGTTCCAGTTCGACGCTGCTGTATCCGCAGAAGTTGCTAAGACAAAGTGTCCCGACAGCAAGGTCGCAGGTCAGGCTAACACATTCATCTTCCCCCTCATCGAGGCAGGCAACATCGGCTACAAGATCGCTCAGAGACTTGGCGGCTATGAGGCTTACGGTCCTATTCTCCAGGGTCTGAATGCTCCTATCAACGACCTCTCCAGAGGCTGCAACGCTGATGAAGTTTACAAAATGGCTATCATCACCGCAGGCATGGCTTGATAGTAAAGCAGTATAATTACCCAAAACAGCCACTGCCATAAAGGGCAGCGCTGATTTAGATGTTTTTCGCCATAGTATTTCCGATGTCAGGTCAGAAGTACTATGGCGTTTTTATTGACAGTGCTGAGATGCTGTGATATAATTGTTACTAACATAAATCGGAGTTTATCGGTGGAGAGAAAGGAGAGTTTTGTAAATAGATGATAAAACTTGAAACAGAACGATTATTCCTGCGTGACTATGTAGAAGCGGACTTTGAGGCATATTATAAATTAAAAACAGATGATCGGACGATGTACTATATGCAGGACATTAAGCTGGATGATCGCGAAACGGCTCGAGTCGAGTTTGAGGATTTGCTTTCTGACATGAAAAATATCCATCGTAAGTATTATTTTTTTCATATGGAATTAAAAGACACTCATGAACAGGTTGGAAGCATAGGGTATACAGT
>JAFYYN010000143.1 GCA_017557525.1 Lachnospiraceae bacterium | reverse complement strand
CCCGAATAACATTTTCATCTTGACAATCAAATAATCATGTGCTAATATGCAGATAAGACCGACTGCTTTCACAATCGGTCTCATCATATACTCTTTTATTGCACTATTTTTCGTTTACACAGAATTTGGGATTGACTCGATGATGCGGTTTTCTGTAAAATATGATAGATCACAGCAGAGCTTATATGACAGGCTCTGCTTTTTTCTTAAATATACGGTATATCTTGCTTTTTCAAACAGATTATGATATAATTATTATAACTAAATTCATACTACGTGTCAGGAGCGATATCATGAATAAAAGTACCCGCTGCTTGTATCATAATCAGTTTTCAGCTTTTTTGTCTGATACTGAGCAATCGATACTTGGTATTCTTTGTGATGGCTATCATGGCGCTGTGCAGAGCACTCAGATTGAAGCATGGAAAAGTGAAATAGCATTAATGAAGAAAGTTCTCCTATTATATCAGAACGAAAGCGGAAAGATTATATTTGAATACGATATCCCTCGACTTGGAAAACGAATTGATGTGGTTCTGCTCTTGAAAGGTATTATTTTCTGCATAGAGTTCAAAACCGGAAATAAAGATGCTCTGGCAGAAGCTGATGTAGATCAGGTTCTTGACTATGCTCTTGATCTGACGAACTTTCATAAATTCAGCGAGAATCGGCTGATCATACCAATTCTGATAGTATCAAAATATCAAAGGAGCTCCACTATCATACAGAAATCCGCATATGACGATAATGTGCTGAATCCTCTGATCGCAGGCGAAAACGGATTGCAGGAGCTCATACATAAAGTAATAGAAAAATATCCTGACCTTCCGCCGCTTGAAGAAAACTGGATCATAAGTCCATATGCACCAACACCGACTATTATAGAAGCAGCCCGAACGCTGTATGAAAGTCACTCTGTTGAGGATATTACGAGACACGAAGCCAATAAAGTCTCCACAGATGCGACTATCTCATGTATCCTGGATGTAATAGAAAGAAGCAAGCGTAACGGCGAAAAGAGTATCTGCTTTGTGACCGGCGTTCCCGGTGCGGGAAAAACGCTTGTCGGTCTAGAAGTTGCAGTTCGGCAAACATATCAGGGACATGATAAGCCAGTTGATGATGAAGGTGCCGTGTACTTATCAGGCAACGGTCCTCTGGTTGCCGTTTTGACAGAAGCGCTGGCTAAGGATAATTATAAAAAATGCAAAGATAGAGGAGCAAACAAAAAGCTCACTGATTCACGCCGTGAAGTCGGTAAGTTCATCAATATGATACACCGCTATCGTGACAATATGCTTGCCAAGATTAAAAATCCAGTTGAGAACGGTGTACTTGAAATTGATCCTGAGAAAGCTGTTAAAATGGCTGAATCCGGTTATGGTGAGGTTGAACACGTAGCAATATTTGATGAAGCACAGCGTTCATGGACGCATAAACGTCTTGCAGAGTATCTGAAGCGTGGCGGAACATATGGAAATAAGCTGAAAGTTCCGAATTTCCCAATGTCGGAAGCTGGTTTCCTGATCTGGTCACTGGATCAGAGAGAGGACTGGGCAACCATCGTTTGCTTAGTCGGAGGCGGTCAGGAAATAAATACAGGCGAAGCCGGCATCTCCGAATGGATAAATGCACTGAATAACGATTTTCCTGATTGGAAAGTATATATATCACCGAAACTGACAGAGTCCGAATATGCCGAAGGCAAAGTTAATGAGCTGCTAAGAGAAAACAGTAATGTCACATTCTCTTCTGATTTGCACCTCAGCGTTAATCTGCGTTCCTTCCGTGCTGAAAAGCTCTCGACTTTTGTTCATATGCTGTTATCCTTTGACGAACAGGCTAAAAACGTATATCGTGAGTTCTGTGATAAATACCCGATCGTATTGACAAGGAGTATGAATACGGCAAGAAAATGGCTCAGAGACAGGGCTTTGGGAACTGAAAGAACAGGAATACTCGTTACGAAAGAGGCTGCACGCTTTAAGCCATTGGCTGTACATATCCTGCCTTCCGGTGATGAAAATGCTGTACACTGGTTTCTTGAAGATAAAACAGATACACGTTCTTCCAACTATCTGGAGGATGCTGCAACCGAGATACAGGTTCAGGGACTGGAGCTTGATTATGTTTGTCTGCTATGGGATGCAGATATGCGTTGTGAAAACGGAGAATGGCATTTTTATAAGTTCAACGGACAGACTAAATGGAATGAACAAAACGGCGAAAGCGAAAGTATGGAGGAGCGGAGAAAATATATGCTCAATGCCTATCGTGTTCTTCTTACACGTGCAAGAAAAGGTCTGGTGATATGCGTTCCCGAAGGAAACGCTAATAAAACTGTTGGCGGATTCTGGGAAGACGAAACAAGAAAGCCGGAATACTATGACGGGACATATATGTATCTCAAAGGAATAGGGATAAATGAAATAATTTGAGTTATTACTGGCAATACAGAATTTGTTTTCTTTGCACTTTTTGAGGTTATATAGCAAATTAGGATTTTTCCGACTAATTTAATTAAAGGAGTTGGCAATATGCCGAAGGATTTAACATCGTCAAGACTGGATAGACAGAATATCCTTAATAACGAGATTGCTGTCGAAGAAATACAAGAAAAATCCGGAGTTGAAGGAATATTATGGAATGAAAAACTGTATTTTACACGTGAAATGACAGCAAGTTTCTTTGAAGTGGATATCAGGACTATTAGTCGGTACATTGATCAGTATAATGATGAGCTTGTTGAAAATGGATATGAAGTATTGAAAGGAAAAAGACTAAAAGATTTCAAAGAAACATCTCAGACTTTTGGTAGGGACATTAATGTCCCTACCAAAACGACAGTATTAGGTATATTTGATTTTCGTTCATTTTTAAATCTGTCAATGTTGTTATCAGAAAGCGAAAAAGCAAGAGCTTTGCGGCAAATGATGCTCGACATCGTAATTGATTTGATAAATCGAAAAACAGGCGGCGGAACAAAATATATCAATCAAAGAGATAAAGATTTCGTATTCGCTTCAATTCAAGAAGAAAACTATCGAAGGCAATTTACAGATGCTTTAAAGAATTATGTAGTAGATAACAGATTCAAATACGCACATTTTACTGATATGATATATGTCAGCATCTTTAAGGAGAAAGCAAAAGAATACAAAAAGATATTGGATTTAAAAGCCAGTGATAAAGTCAGAGATACGTTTTACAGTGAGATATTGGACATTATAGCAGCTTATGAAACCGGACTTGCCGATGCCATAAAAAAAGAGTATGATAAAATCGGACATATTCTTTCTTTTGAAGAGGTTGAATCTATTTTTCATGATTTTGAGAACATGGCATTATGGAAACCTTTGATAATGCGCGGAAGAACAAAAATGGCAAGTCGAGATATGGCGTTAAGAGATGCTTTCCATTATCAGCTTTCTGAATACATTCAGCCACTTGATAAAGATGAGTATCAAAAATTCCTTGGTGCTACAGGAGATGAGCTTGAACGTCTTATGCAGGAAAATCAGGAAGTGCTGAAACGCTTGAAGGAGAGAAGCTGATGAATGGTATAATCTATATCGATTTAGAGCAAGCAAAGCAGATTCATCAAAAAACAATTCTATATAGCGGTGGCGGAACATATGAGCATTTTGATCTTGGAAGGTTAGAAAGCGTTCTGCAAAACATTCAAAACGATGATTACTATCCGACATTTGTTGAAAAGCTCACTCACTTGTTTTTCTGCACTTGTGAATTTCACTGTTTTGCTGACGGAAATAAAAGATTAGCAATTACGCTTTCTGCGCAGTTTCTTCTGTTAAACGGTTACATGAGTGTTGCTAAAAATTTCTTTACTATTACAGAAAACATTAGTTACCATGTAGCGGCTGGAAAAATAAAAAAGGACTTATTGCTAAGAATAATGAGTGCTATCATGGATGGTACATACGAAATAGACGAGGAATTAAAGCTTGACATATATAACGCTATAAAAGATTAGGGACTGCACCTTATGAAAAAACGTTCAAATTCAAATATAAACAATACACATACTTAAAGTCTTTATATCTGGACGAAATATATTATATCAGAGCAAAAAGTCAATGACAATTCAGTTTGTTTACGGAGCTATTATAAAAATAGCGCCTACTTACAGCAAGGAATGCTTTTTACGCAGAAGATGTCAATATAGGAATTTGAAATTAAGGAGGAGGTGAGAATGCGGCTATATTGCGCGATTTGACGAGATTTACCATATATTTCCAATCCTGACCCCTCATTGACAGTGTTGACACAGGAAATGAGATTTTGTATAGCTTTGCTGGAAATGGATGGAAGGACTCACATTGGATTAGGAAAAATGACGGTACATAATCAAAAGATATAACGGAATTGTGTATATCCCTG
>JAFYYN010000142.1 GCA_017557525.1 Lachnospiraceae bacterium | reverse complement strand
CTTCGGAGCTGCCGGAACACTTACTCTTAACAGTGAGAACGAGCTCGTTAAATATATATATGACAATAAGAAGGGTAAAAATACCGAGCTTATTGTTCATCAGCTTTATGACTTAGCGCTTCTCAGTCATAAGCCTTTATCACCTGAGGCTATGACAGCATTTGTCGAGAGAAGCAATGAGATAATGCAGATCCTTACAAAAGAAGTTAATGAATAATTAATTTATTGAACGAAGATTTGTGTTTACAGCCGCCTTAAAAAGGTTTATAATTTTAAGGCGGCTGTATTTGTGGCAGCAGTAATGTTTTTGGGAAAATACTAAAAAGACCGGGGTTTATATGAACAGCAGAGAAGATTTGCTCATGCAGATATGGCGTGACTACTATGATGAAATACTTGATGTAAGTCTTGACCGTGGGACGTTTGAAAGTCTGATGGATCCCGAGGGAAAGAATGTCAGAAAAGGCTTTATAGAATTGGAAGTAATGCTGACAGCACAGAAGCTTGTACATCCTGATGACAGGACTGCGTTTATCCAGTTTTTCGATCAGAAGCTGATACAGGAAGGTATCAGAAACGGCGTATTTGTCAGAAAGCTTAATTTCAGGATGCATAACGGAGACGAGAAGTATTTCTGGGTCAAGGTTAAGGGCATCATGCCTTCGGAAGGAAATGACGAGGAAAAGAGGTATTTTGTCTGCTTCCGTATCTTAGATAACGCTTCAGATGAGGATATGAGCTACCGTAAGCTGCTTTCGGTATCCCTCATGCATGAAAAAGAGATATCAAGCCAGTTAAAGGGTCTTTTTGAGGAGTTCGCCTCTCAGATGAAGGATCCGTTAAATGATATAATAGGTCTTACGGATATAGCCCAGAGCACGGTATCGGATACCGGAAAAACTATCGAACGTCTTAAGCTTATCAATCAGAAGACCAATGAGATCAACACTCTCATGGAGGAGATGCTTAAGGAAAGCAGGGAAAAGAATAAGGAAATAGCTCTGCAGGATGATGAAAGCTACAGGGAGCTTGTGGCAAAGACCGGAAAGAACATGATATCCGAATCCGTAAAGAAGGAAGAAGAGCAGACCAGATCTGAGGAAAAGCTTGTGGCCGAAAGTGCCGAAAAGACCATAAGGATGCTTGGTACAGGAGCCGTTATGACTACGGCTGATCCCGAGGATTTCGATTTTACGGGAAAAAAGGTGCTGCTGGTACCGGATTCCGTACTTTCGGGCGAGATAATGTCGGAAATGATGGAAAAACGCGGAGCTCTGGTAAATGCCGTATGCAGCGGCAAAGACGCTGTAAAGGAGTTTATTATAAATCCTGCGGGAACATACGATATGGTACTTGTGGATACGGGAGTTTCGGACCTCGACGGGTATTCCATAGCACATTGCATAAGACTTTCCTGCAAAGATGATGCAGAAACAATACCTGTTTTTGCGGTGTCCAACAAAGGTGTAGCCGAGTCCATAGTTAATACCAGGGAGAACGGCGTAAACATGATCTTTTCAAAGCCCATTGATTACGGCTTGCTGTTTTTGAAAATGCATGAATTTATGAGTTAATGAGTTAATGCTAATACTATTCATAGCTGAAAAAAGGGCATAAAAATAAAGCTGAGAAAGGGACTTGAACCCTCGACCTACTGATTACGAATCAGTCGCTCTACCGACTGAGCTATCCCAGCTTGTTTTCACACCCTATTACTATACAGAGTAAAGATGAAATTGTCAATCTTTTTTTGAATATACAAAAGTAATGGAAAAGAGACAGAACATATGAAAATATCGTTAGGTGAAAAAGTAAATTATTTAGCTAAATGTCCTTATTGCGGGACACCCAGAGCCGAAGGAGCGGAGAAATGTGTTAATTGCGGAAAAAGCTTATTGGAAATAACCGAAAAAGACACTTCTGTTCCGGATGAGGACAAGGATGTAGCACTTTACCAGGCCAGAAGCGACAAAAGTGCTTCCGAGAATCTGAAGGAGCTCAAAGGAAAGAGCAAGTTCAGATACTTTATGGATTACTATTTCGGAAAGGTAGTTTTAGGACTTATCATAGCCGCATTGGTCGGAGGTCTGTTATATACTTTTTTAAAGCCGAGACAGACGCCTGTAATGTATGCAACGATCGTAGTATCACCGTTTACACCTACAGGTTATGATCAGGTCATGGCGGATCTCGAGGATATGCTTATAACAGATCCCAGACATCAGAATGTGGTACTTGATATCTGCAGTTCGCTGGTAGCGGACTATAACTCGGGTATGGCCTTTATGATGCATATGGCAGCTGGAGAGGTCGATCTGCTCATATGCTCCAAGGACGAGCTTAAGTATCAGGTTAACAGTGAGGCACTTGCTCCTGTCAGCAAAATCCTTTCGAAGGAACTTCTTGATAAGATCCCGGATAGTGCAAAGATCACGGTAGTACCTACTTTTCCTCAGGATGACGGAAGCTTTATAGAAGGAGAAGAGGAAGTATATGCGTTAAATATCGAGGAATTCCTTAAAAGGATAAATGGTTTTGATACTTCAAACAAGTACTGTGTGGCAATTACAAGCATCACAGATAAAAAGGAAAACATCGAGAAGGTTATAAAATATATGTTTGACATCAAGTAAAAGTTTAAAATCAAGGAAAATACTGTGTTTATAGCGGGCTTTCTTGTGCATAGTACACAAAACAGGACTTTTATTACACAAAAATAATATACATATTAACCAAAAATTAAAATATTATAAAAAAGTTGTTGATTTATTATAAAAAATAAGTATAATAATAAAATGTTAAGGGCGTCGGACGAACACATTTGGGTGTCGGCTGATGTCTTTATTTTTTTCCGGGGGTGGGTTTATATGGAAATAGAACATAAATATCTGATTAAGGAAATGCCCAAAAATCTTTCAAAGTATAAAAAGAAAGAAATAGAACAGGGATATCTGAACCGTACACCGGTGCTCAGGATAAGAAAGAGCAACGATGATTATATATTCACATATAAGTTAAAGAAGGAGAAGGGTTCTGAAAAAACACCCATTTGTAACGAAGAGATCGAGGCACCTCTTACGGAGGAGGCATACGAACATTTAAAGACTAAGGTCGATCATAATCTGATCGTAAAGACCAGATATATAATACCGTATAAAACAGGTGACAAAAAGTACAAGATAGAGCTTGATGTATTTCATGGAAAGCTTGAAGGCCTTGTTTTTGCCGAGGTGGAGTTTGAAAGTGTTGAGGATGCCAACTCATTTAAAAAACCCCGTTGGTTCGGAAAGCGGATCTCGGATGACAAGAGGTATAGGAACGGTTTCCTGACCACACAGGAAAATCTTGATTGTTTTAAAGAGTAAAAAAAACTTGAAATTTTTTAACAAAAGTGTCATACTGTTTATTGAATTTTTTTATTAAAAAGATATTCGGGAGGCGGATATATGTCACGACTTTATATTCCGGAGAGTTATTCATCGGGACTGAGCATTAAAGAGACTCAGCATGCTATTAAGTACATTAAAGATCATTTTGAGCGTCAGCTTGCAAAACAGCTTAATCTTACCAGAGTTTCGGCACCTCTTTTTGTAAGACCCGAATCGGGACTTAATGATAACCTTAACGGAGTTGAGCGCCCTGTTAATTTTGATATAAAGGATCTTGGCGGAGCAAATGTGGAAGTAGTACATTCCCTTGCAAAGTGGAAGAGAATGGCGTTAAAGGATTACGGATTCGGTTACGGTGAGGGACTTTACACCGATATGACCGCCATCAGACGTGATGAAGAGCTTGATAATCTTCATTCGATCTATGTTGATCAGTGGGACTGGGAGAAGATAATCCTTAAGGACGAGAGAAACGTGGATACACTTAAAGGTGTTGTAAGAAGCATCTTCCAGGCGCTTAAGGATACAGAGCATTATATAGCAGATAAGTATTCATATATTAAGGAAATACTTCCTGATGAGATTTCCTTCGTGACCACTCAGGAGCTTGAAAATATGTGGCCCGATGCTACACCGAAGGAGCGTGAGAACAATATCTGCCGTCTGAAAAAAGCAGTATTCCTTATGCAGATCGGTGACAATCTCGCTTCGGGAGAAAGACATGACGGACGTGCTCCCGACTACGATGACTGGCAGCTTAACGGCGATATACTTGTTTACTATCCTGTACTGGATTCTGCATTTGAGATATCTTCCATGGGTATCAGAGTTGATGAGACTTCTTTGGCAGAGCAGCTTAAAAAGGCCGGATGCGAGGAACGTGCAGAGCTTCCTTTCCAGAAGGCAATACTTAATAAAGAGCTTCCTTATACAGTAGGCGGTGGTATCGGTCAGTCCAGAATGTGCATGTACTTCTTAAGAAAAGCACATATCGGTGAGGTTCATTCTTCAGTATGGCCCGATGAGATGAAGAAGCAGGCTTTGGAAGCAGGTATTCAGATTTTATAATAGGTTACGGATCATCCCGGCAGCATACTGCCGGGATTTCTTGTTGCTAAAAAAAATGTTGCTAAAACGATACAAATCGGGTAAAATAGATGCGTATTGTTTGTGATTATTTTTATCGCGGGGGAGGCGACAGAAATGATTCTAAAACCGGTAGTGATACCAAAAGAAAAAAAAGGGGACTTTTATCAGAGTAAATATGATCATTT
>JAFYYN010000141.1 GCA_017557525.1 Lachnospiraceae bacterium | reverse complement strand
TAAATGAGCTGTCAGTTTCGAAAGCATATTCCGTCATATCCGGTGAATAGTCATGTTCCGGTCTAAACCCATATGTCCCTGTAACTTTTCCGGTCTCCTTATCCAACTGACACTTGAAATAATATCTTCCGTACTTAAGTCCTTTTTCCTCTACACCGACTAAGCTGGCAGTGGAGGCATCGCAGTTTAGCGAAACAAGTTCCGTAGACTCTATCTTAGTTGATGCATTCTTATCCTGCGTAACCTCTGTACCGCCATTTTCATTTCGTCGGGAGCATGAGCACCCGCCTGCGATCAATACCAGTCCCATAATACTTAGTAGTATCCGCTTCATATGTCACCTGCTTTTATACTTTACTTAAGCTTGATCGACCCAAGGATAGCTGTAGCGTAATCCGAATTATAAGCAAAACCTGCCATACGTACATTGATCACCTTGTCGCCGATCACAGCGTACATCTGTGCAACATCAGAGCCAAGATAATTGTATCCTACACCCTTCCACTCAAGATCACCTGCTTTGAGGGTTACTTCTTCAGGGTTATAGGTCTGATTTTTTTCTATTGTCGCAGCAACATCCTTCTGGCTCTGTTCTTCCGTAGATAATACAAAATAGAAATAGTTCATTGCATTATCAGCCTTTTTAACCCATACAGCATTCTCGTCTTCTGCATTTGTAGTGGTACCTGTAGTAAGATTCATTCCGTCGGGGACAAGAATCTCTGAGTAGATACCCCATGAACCTGTGGTACCCTTGATCTTTTCAGCTTCGGGCTCGGGTGTGGAAGTATCGGTATTCTTTCCTGAACTGTTGCTTCCCGACGAGCCTTCATCCTTACCGCCGCATGCTGCGAGGCTGCACACCATAACCATAATACACATTAACATTACTACTTTTTTCTTCATTTTTCAATCTCCTTTTCTTCGGGCACTTTTACCACCCATTTATTTTACCTTGGTCAGTATACAAAAAAAGCGGGTGACATACATCACCCGCAGGAACCATTTTCACCACTATATTACAGAAACATCGCCATTGGTATCGGAAGATACCGATAATCATCGGTTATCCTATAGTCTCCCTTTGTTAAAATTATCCCCTTGTTAGTATTTCTTTTATATGTTCTGCAATAAAAATCTATTGAAGAATGTACACTGCTATTTCCACTTTTAACTTCTATAGGAGTAACTTTTTCATTTTCTCTGATAAGAAAATCCACTTCATATTTTTTCTTTTTATATCCATAATTAAAAGCCTCTAAATCGTGCCAAAGTATCGATAATTACTTAACTCTATATAATCAGGATACAAAAAAACAAACATAATGTCATGCAATATTTAACAAAAAATCGAACATGAAAATATACCCGTATCAACAAAAAATCGAACATGATTATGGTAGTTTGTAAGACATAGAACCGTCCCCTTTTCTTTTTTCCCTCAAAAAGAAACACCGGGACTGCCATACGGACAATCCCGGTGTTTCTATATTCATCCGGCGGTAAAACCAGAGGAAAAGGCATATTATTTAACTTTCTCGTAGTTAACAGTCTTAACGCCCGAACCCATGATCAGATCTGCGATAGACTTACATACGGACTTCTTAGCCTTGATGTAGAACTTAGCTTTCTTAGAGATTTTGTAGAATGCCTTCTCGCTTACCTTATTGACCTTAGAGCCGTTAATGTATATCTCCTTAAGCTTCTTTAAGCCTGCAAAAGCCTTGGTTCCGATAGTCTCTACATACTTACCTATCACAACTTTGGTAATGGTAGTATTGCCCTTGAAAGCTTCCTTACCGATAGTAACTACCTTACACTTAGTTCCGTCAATCTTTACTGTACTGGGAATCGTAACTTCTGCATCGGTTGTAGTAACCTTTATCAGTTTAGCTTTTCCTTCAGATATAACCTGATATACAAACTCGGTATTTCCAACTTTTACAGTCTTCTCTGCCTTGGTCTTAGTAGGCTGGGTGCCGGTATTGCTGCCTGTGTTGCTACCTGTATTGCTTCCGGTATTACTTCCCGTATTGCTTCCTGTGTTGCTTCCCGTATTGCTTCCGGTGTTACTTCCCGTATTGCTACCGGTATTGGAGCCGGTGTTGCTTCCGGTGTTGCTTCCGGTGTTACTTCCGGTGTTGCTACCTGTATTGCTGCCTGTGTTACTTCCAGTATTAATTCCGGTGTTACTTCCGGTATTACTTCCGGTGTTGCTTCCGGTGTTGCTTCCGGTATTGCTGCCGGTATTGCTGCCGGTATTGCTTCCGGT
>JAFYYN010000140.1 GCA_017557525.1 Lachnospiraceae bacterium | reverse complement strand
GCTAAGGACTTAGAGCAGAAGGTAGTTGAGCGTTACAAGAGATATGAGCTTGTTAAGGCTAATGAGCAGCGTTCAGAGAGCTACTTAACAGAGGATGCTGATATCGTTGTTGTAGCATTCGGTGCTTCTTCACGTGTATCAAGGTCTGCAGTTAATGCAGCACGTGCTAAGGGTATCAAGGCAGGTTTATTTAGACCTATCACATTATGGCCTTACCCTGTAGACGCTTTAGAGAAGACCATTGGTACAGCAAAGAAGTATCTTGTTGTTGAGATGAACATGGGTCAGATGATCGAGGATGTTAAACTTGCTGTTAACGGCAGAAAGCCTGTTGAGTTCTTTGGACGTACAGGTGGTATCATCCCTACACCTGCTGAGGTTCTTGCTCAGATTGAAGCTTTGGCTAAATAAGGAAAGGAGAGTATAAAAATGGCAGTAGTATTTGAAAAACCCCATGCATTGGCAGACATCCCCTTTCATTATTGTCCCGGATGTACGCATGGTATCGTACATAGACTTGTTGCAGAAGCTATCGATGAGTTAGGCGTTGAAGGCAATGCCGTAGGTATCGCTTCTGTAGGCTGTTCAGTATTCAGTTACAATTATTTCAACTGTGATATGATCCAGGCTCCGCATGGACGTGCACAGGCAGTTGCTACAGGTGTTAAGCGTGCTCATCCTGAAAATGTAGTATTTACATATCAGGGCGACGGAGACCTTGCAGCTATCGGTACCTGTGAGACCGTTCATGCAGCTACCCGTGGTGAGAATATCACCGTTATATTCATCAACAATGCAATTTACGGTATGACCGGTGGACAGATGGCACCTACATCACTTCCCGGACAGATCACACAGACTACACCTTACGGTCGTGATGTTAAGACCGCAGGTTACCCCATCAGGATGTGCGAAATGCTTTCTACTTTAGACGGTGTAGCACTTGCACAGCGTGTAACCGTAGATAACGTTAAGCATGTAAATGAAGCTAAGAAGGCAATCAAGAAGGCTTTCCAGAACCAGATCGACGGCCTTGGCTATTCAATAATCGAAGTTGTTTCAACTTGTCCTACCAACTGGGGTCTTAGCCCTAAGGCAGCTGTTGAGTGGCTTCAGAACAATATGCTTCCTTACTATCCTTTAGGTGTTTATAAGGATAAGACTGCAGAGGGAGGTGACAAATAATGGCTGAAACTATGAATGTCCTTCTTGCAGGCTTTGGTGGACAGGGTATTCTTTTCACCGGCAAGGTTATGGTATACGGAGCTTTAACAGAGGGTAAGGAGCTCAGCTGGCTTCCTTCTTACGGCCCCGAGATGCGTGGTGGTACATGTAACTGTTCAGTAGTTATCAGTGATGAAGCAATCGGCTCACCCCTTGTAACTAACCCTGACGTACTTGTAGCTATGAACCGTCCTTCACTTGAAAAATTCGTAAACAGCGTAGTACCCGGTGGCACAATCCTTGTTGACAGCTCAACAGTTGACATCAAGGTTGAAAGAACCGATGTTACCGTTTACTACGTACCTGCTACCACATTAGCAGATAAGAACGGACTTAAGGGTCTTGCAAACATCATCCTCTTAGGAAAGCTCTTCAAAGAGAAACAGTTCATCTCCAAAGAGTCACTTGACAAGGGACTTGCAAAGTGCATCCCCGCTAAGAAAGCAGAAATGCTTGAGTTCAACAAGAAAGCTCTTGAGATCGGTATGGAGCAGTAATAGATAACACTAAGTGTCAATGATCACTCGGTCATTGGCACTTTTTTATTGATTTCAAACTGAAAATATAGTATAATTAATTATCTATATTATTCCAAAGGAGGATGTCATATGAGAAAGAAGATTACATTTTTATCCAGGTTTTTGTTAGCAGTAGCAATTATACTTACCGGTATACTTGTTATCGGTAATGTCCGCATTAAAGCAGATGAGACTGAGGCTGCAGGTAAAATAGTACGTGTTAAAGACACAAAAGAATTAACTTCAGCCATAAATGACCCTGAAGTTGACACGATTTATTTTAGTACCAGTGTCAAGAAGGACTTTACCATCAAAGCTAACAAAAATGCTAAAAACAAATTACTGATTTTCAATGCTCCAAATGCATCTTTTGAGAATAAAGCAGTATTTGGTGAGATACAGATACTTTCAGTCTGTGATTATGTTGAAAAAACATCGGGCAATATATATGTGTTCTTTAATCCCAATCAAATTCATTCATTCACAGTTGCAAAGAAAAAGACAGTAAAAGGTATGCTTTTTATAACTGATAGTACATTTAATGAATTATACAATTTCTATGTTTTAAGAAAAGGTGCTAAGGTAGAAATTGTTCGTTTTGTTTATGAGAGTGCTGATGGCGGCGAAGAGGCTGAGTTTGATGAGAGTAAAAACGAATTAAGCCTTAAATATACTGATCCAGACGGAAATCCTCGTTCATATACTGTTAAGCTTGACACCAGAGGCCGTATAACTAAGATGATCTCAGATGCAACATTCAATTTTGATTATAACTTTAAATATAATAAAAATGGTCAAAAAATAAAGGTGTCCGGCTCTGATGATGATGACGGTAAATTCACAATTATCTGGAAGTTTGACGGCAATTATATACTTAGTGAAACCTTTAAGGGTGAAGTAAGAACCTACGAGTATAAATATAGATTTAAAAAGGGTGCTAACTATAAATGTCCTTTGGAAGTAGAATATTCTTCTTCTTCAGAGTTTGGGGAAGAGTATTGGTTAAAGACTTATGTTTATGATAAAAAGAACAGGTTTATTTCATGTTTTACGGATTTTGGTGATTATAATCTGGAGATGATCAACGTATACAACAAGAATGATTTTCTTGTAAAGGAAACATATCAGTATTATACTCCTGATGGTGAAAAGTACGAAGACTGCAGCGTAATCACATACGAGTATAATGATGCGGGAGACATGATCAAGAGAACATTTACATATGACACCGAGGAAAGTTCGGCAGTTTATTTATACGATGATTATGGCAATTTAATTGATGTCAAGAACGAATAATAATATGAAAATATCAGGCGCTGAATTAACTATAAGAATACTTATAGAACAGAATATAGACATGGTTTTCGGATATCCGGGCGGACAGGTACTGGATATTTACGAAAGCCTATATAAGCATCGCAAAGAGATCAGGCATATCCTTACTGCACACGAGCAGGGCGCTGCACATGCTGCTGACGGATATGCCAGATCCACAGGTAAAACCGGAGTAGTTATCGCTACATCCGGTCCCGGTGCCACAAACTTAGTTACAGGTATAGCAGCAGCATATATGGATTCAATCCCTGTTGTGGCTATTACCGGAAACGTTCCTACAGGTCAGATTGGTACTGACAGTTTCCAGGAGGTTGATATCACTGGTATCACGATGCCCATTACAAAGCATAATTTCTTTGTAGATACTATCGGGGAACTGGCTGATACACTTAGAAAAGCCTTTATACTTGCAAAATCAGGCCGTCCCGGACCGGTTTTGGTTGATATCCCTAAGGATGTGCAGGAGGCTATGTGCGAATACGAGCCTGCAGAGCCTGTTAAAAAAGATGAAGCTTTTGCAGCAAAGGATATAAGGATAGAAGAAGCAGCTGCGGTTATAAATGCTGCAAAACGACCTTTTATATACTTTGGCGGTGGTATTTTATCATCGGATGCCACGAAAGAGATGCTTGAGCTGGCAGAAACCATTGATGCACCTTTGGGCTGCTCTATGATGGGACTTACGTGCCTGCCTACTGAAAACCCCAGATTCTTAGGTATGCAAGGTATGCATGGTCACTATGCCTCCACTATGTGCATGAATAAAGCTGATGTGATCATAGCTCTCGGAGTCCGCTTTAACGACAGGTCCACAAATGACAGATTAAAGTTTGCTCCAAACGCAAGGATAGTGCATATTGATATTGACGGTTCTGAGCTTTCAAAGACTGTTAATGACTATTGTAGTCTGAGAGGTGATCTTAAACTGACTCTTCAGAGCCTATTGTCAATGGTTGATAAACATAGTAATGATGCCTGGATGAAGGTAGTTGAAAAGCTTAAGGATGAGGAGAAAAAGCTTGTATTGGAAATGTATCCAAAAAGAGCTGATGAAACAAAGGCAGGTAAAGCAAAACCGGGAAATACAGTAGATAACAAAGAAAAAGAAAATACTGGAAACGCAGATCTTAAACCAAGATATTTATTTGAAATCTTAAACAGATATATAGATAAAGATACTGTTATCACTACAGATGTAGGCCAGCACCAGTTATGGGCAGCTCAACTGCTTAAGCTTAAAGCTGAGAGACAGTTTATATCTAACGGTGGTCTGGGTGCTATGGGTTACGGCATGGGAGCAGCTATTGGAGCTTATCTTGCAACCGGAAAAAAGACCTATCTTATAACAGGTGATGGCAGCTTTGGCATGAATCTAAATGAGCTGGCGACTGCAGTAAGCTACAAGATACCTCTTACGATCATCATACTTAATAACAAAACACTCGGTATGGTACGCCAGTATCAGACAATGTTTTATAAAAAGCACTACTCAGCAACAGATATAGACAGAAAGACTGATTTTATAGCGCTTGCAAAAGCATTTGGAGCTGATGGGGTAAGAGTAGAAACAGCGGCTCAATTTGATAAAGCACTTAACGACAGGCGAAAAGTATTAAATGATAGAAAACAATCAGAGTTACCTTTTGTCATCGAATGCTTGATAGATAAGGACGAGCCGGTACTCCCGATGCTGAAACCAAATGGGAGCACGGAGGACATAATATTGGGTATGAAAGAGCTTACAAAATAGTTTATTTTAGAAACATGGTTTGTCATATAAGTATATCAGATAGAGAATACTTATAATTTTCCAACATACAGAAATATGCAAACATTTTAAGGTTATCATTGTTCATATTAGGGATGTTATTTACAGGAAGATAGTAGTTTTCGGACTCATAGCTTTCTTTGTAAAGACATCCTTCTTTTTTATTTTCTGCCTTTATATAAGCTGCAGGTATCTTGACAAATCTTCCTGATATCATTGAGAAAGCAGTCTGAGCAGTAGCTTTTTTGCGGGATGCCTTGTCTGCAAACTCAGCAACAGATTTATGCATAGCCATGTTTTCTGCAGGAAAATAGTAATAATCCCTGTAGTTGATATAAAACTGTTTTAAAGACAGTTCAAGTATTGGAAGACTTAGTAGTATATTTTTATTATTCGATGTGTCAGATTTTGTTTCAGAAGCAATACAACCATTATTTATACATAGATTAAGCCTATCAAAATAAGTTATTAATTGGTTGTTAGTATGATTAGTATTCGTTAAATTATCAATTCCATTTTTATTGTCACAAGTCCTAATCGATACATTATAAAGTCCCTTACGCATGTTAAATATATGAGCAAGACGGGAGATATACAATACCGATTCCATATTGTCACGGTTACGGTTTAGTACATCCTGCAAAAATGACGGGTTCTCCGAAACAGATATGTGAGCCAGTTCATCAATCTCAGAATTGGGATGATAATCACTGATAAATCCGACATTTTCAGGAGAGTTTGATATTTCTATATAAGCCTTAAGCTTAGTCCTTGCCAGATGCTGTACATAAAACAGGCTGATGTTTTCGCCTGATATTTTCTCGGTAACGGTTTGTCCGGTAAGCTTTTTTAAAACATCAATTTTGGTTGATGCAAGGTCTAAACCAGTCTTTAAAGGGCGTATCTCATCAAAAAGGTCGTATGAGATACGCCTTAAATGAGACATATTTTCCTGGAGACTGATAAATCTATGTTTAACCTGGCTGGTTTGAGACTTTGAAACTTCGTTTTCTATGATATTTGTATCGCTCCTAAGTATATCAATCCTACCCGCAAGAAAAGGTATATCAAAACTGTTTCCCTTATAGTTAAGGAGCACTTCATATCCATAAGCAAATGAAAGAAATTTCTCGATTATATCAAGCTCCTCACGGATATCCTCTGAAAAATACTGCTTTACTTTAAGTTCACCGGACTCGAAATATTCTGCCCCAATCAGAAAAACACAGCCGTTAGCTGCTTCAAAGGCTGTTGTATCAATATCATATATCAGGATCTTTTCTTTTGGAGTGCCGGGCAGGAGAACGTCGGTAACCTTTAAGAAAAGCTCTTTTTCATTTGACTGGGTTTCATATATTTTCATTGGATTATCCTTAAATTATCACGTTTAAAACAAATCTTTACATACACATATATTATACAACAAAAAAGAAGATTAGAAAACCCCTTTTTCTGATATTTACTTGATTTTCTTAGTGAAATGTAGTAAAATTAAGTGTTATGAAAGAGAATAAGTCAAAACGCAAGAAAAAAGGATATGTAAAAACTTATGTTAGTGGATTCATTCGGGCGTTTGTAATAGCGCTTCTTCTTTTGTTACAATTTTCTCTTGTATTCTTATTGTCGTATTATCTTTCATCAGCGGTATATATTTACCTGGCTATGGAGTTCTTCGGCGTATTTGCCGTAGTTGGACTTGTAAACCAGAAAACCAATGCCTCATTTAAGATTGGGTGGCTTGTTATTATCACTCTGGTTCCTATTGCCGGACTTATAATGTATTTCCTTTGGGGTGCTAACCGCAGTGAAAGGATCAACAAAAGGAATATGTCTTACATAAGCTACGGCTATAAGTTCCTTGTTCCTGATAAGAGAATACTTGAGCAGTACATGGCTCATTATCATAAGGAGTCAAGCGCTGTTACATATCTTGAAAACTGTCATTTCCCTCTGTATGGAAATAACAATTTTGAGTATTATTCGCTTGGTGAGGATGCATTTGAAGCTATAATCGCTGACCTTGAAAAAGCAGAAAGGTTTATATTTATAGAGTTTTTCATCGTGGCGGATGGTGTGCTCTGGAACAGGATAAAAAACATCCTGATCGATAAGGTAAAGCAGGGCGTAGAAATAAAGTTTCTTTACGATGATTATGGTTCGATGTTCAGGACCAGTAAACAGCTATGGCAGGAAATTAAGGATGCCGGTGTTGAGATCGCAGAGTTTAATTCGATAGGTAAATATCTCGACAAGCTTTATCTTAACTACCGCAGCCATCAGAAGATCATAGTTATCGACGGCAAAGTTGGATATACCGGTGGCTTTAATCTTGCCGATGAGTATGTAAATGAAGTTGAGCGTTTCGGTATCTGGAAGGATACCGGTGTCCGCATAGAGGGAGACGGAGTATTTGGACTTACTGCAACCTTCCTTCAGATGTGGACAATGACCTGCGAAAAGACAATCGAGGATTATAACGTTTACAAATATATCGAGAGCGCAGATAAAAACACCTCTATTGTTGATGAATTTGAATCACAGATATATGATTCTGGGAGTGAAAATAAAAATGACGGCAGATCAGGCTTTTGTCAGGTTATAGCTGACGGACCTGCAAATAATCCTGAAAATCCTATAGCGGATACGACCCTGCAGCTGATCTACAGCTCGACAAAATATCTGTATATTACTACGCCTTACCTGATACTTGATGATGATATCATGGAGGCACTCGCTATAGCTGCCAAGCGTGGTACGGATGTGAGGATCATTACTCCCGGTATACCCGATAAAAAGATTGTAAATATGATAACTAAGCACAGTTACGGTTATCTGCTGAAAAACGGCGTAAAAATTTATGAATATACTCCAGGTTTCTTACATGCAAAAACAATTGTAACGGATGAATGTGCGCTGGTTGGTACTATAAACATGGATTTCCGCAGTCTTTTTATACACTATGAGTGCGGAGCTCTTATGTGGGATGAGAATTTAAGGCATAAAGTAAAAGAAGATATTTTTGATACAATAGATGTAAGTCATGTGATTACCTATGAGGAGTGGAAAAAGAGACCTGCACTAACAAAGATACTGCAGAATTTCTTTGCACTGTTCTCGAGTCTTATGTGATATAGGAGGGGATTGTTGTGAGTCAGCCCAAAAAGACAATCAGAAAAAAATATAAAACAACCTGTGTATGTAAGCATTGCGGGAATGAGTACGAGGGCTATGTAGGGACTTGTACCTGTGATGCCTGCAAGGATATTGACAATATGATCTTTACTCAGATTAGGATATATTTGAAAAAATATCCCAACAGTAACGCTGTGCAAATATCTGATGCTTTAGGGATAAATGTGGGACTAATCCTAAAATATATAGATGAGGGAAGACTCTATTTTGGAAAGGGATCTTTCTCGAAGATTTGAATATTTGGTAGATTGAACTAAATGTTAAAATGGTTTGAAATCTAAATAAGAGGATAACATGATATCATATTTAAAAGGAAAATACATAGACAGGACGGATGATGGCAGCATTATCATTAACGTAAACGGTATCGGCTTTGAGGTATTCGTTACCGGAGAGGTACTTGGAAAAGCTGCATTCAACAATACAGAGGACATAGAATTATATACATATATGCAGGTTAAGGAAGACGGGATGTCTTTATTTGGTTTCCTTACCTTAGACGAGCTTTCAATATTTAAAAAGATAATCAGTGTAAGCGGTATCGGACCTAAGGGTGGCATGAGCATCCTTTCGACACTTAACCGCGAGCAGTTTATCATGGCAGTTATCGATGAGGACAGTGACCGCATAGCAAAGGCACCGGGCATAGGTAAAAAGACAGCTGCAAAGCTTGTGCTTGAGCTTAAGGATAAGTTTAAGCTGTCAGATGCCCTGAGCGGAGGCATATCAGTGACTGATGTAGCAGGTACCCCTGTTTCAAATGCAGATAATGCTATTGTCGCTGATGCAATAGCAGCTCTTGTAGCTCTTGGATATTCTTCATCTGAAAGCACAAAGGCAGTACGCGGTGTGCAGATAACGGAAGACATGACGGTAGATAAATTGCTTAGTCTTAGTTTAAGAAATATGTAAATCTTAAACAGCAGCGTATCAGTCTGTATACGCAGATAAGGTGAATCGTGGCATTATTAAAGGAGATATAAGTGGCTAAAAGAATGATCACGACCGAGTTTACAGTCGAAGACAGCTCTGTGGAGGGAACACTTCGTCCACAGCTGTTAAAGGATTATATCGGTCAGAAAAAGGTAAAAGAAAATCTTAAGATTTATATAGATGCTGCAAAACAGAGAAAAGAAGCTCTTGACCATGTGCTCCTTTTCGGACCTCCCGGTCTTGGTAAGACAACTCTTGCAGGTATTATTGCCAATGAGATGGGTGTAAATATCAAGACCACAACAGGACCTGCCATAGAAAAGGCAGGAGATATGGCAGCAATCCTTAACGGTCTTAAAGAGGGCGATGTCCTTTTTATAGATGAGATACACAGATTAAATCGTCAGGTTGAGGAATTACTGTATCCCGCAATGGAGGATTTCTGTATTGATATCGTTATAGGCAGGGGTGCTGCAGCAAAATCTATCAGGCTTGATCTGCCTAAGTTCACACTTGTCGGAGCAACCACCAGAGCCGGCATGCTTACCGCACCATTAAGAGATCGTTTCGGAGTTGTAAGCCGTCTGGAGTTCTATACATTAAAGGAGCTTGAAGAAATTATTAAAAGATCAGCAGATGTACTCGGTGTAGAGATTGACCCTGCCGGCGCAACAGAGCTTGCAAGACGTTCAAGAGGTACGCCCAGACTTGCTAACCGATTCTTAAAGCGTATGCGTGATTTTGCCCAGGTAAAATACGATGGAAAGATCACCTTGGAAGTAGCTAATTATGCCCTTGATCTTATGGAAGTCGATAAGCTCGGCCTTGACAATATCGACAGAGCAATACTTAATACAATGATCGATAAGTTTGACGGCGGTCCTGTAGGTATAGATGCTATTGCAACAACGATCGGTGAGGATTCGGGTACGGTTGAGGACGTATACGAGCCTTATCTTGTACAGTCAGGTCTTATTGCAAGGACTCCGAGAGGTCGTATTGTAACCAGAGAGGGATATCTCCATTTTGGACTGGTTAAACCGGAGAAATAAATTTGTAAAAGGATAGAACATGCCTGCGGCTTTGATGTGAAAAAAGCCTAAGGCATTATACGAGAAATGAAAGATTTAAAAGAACTTAGAACAGAAATTGATATAGTAGATAAAGAGCTGGTAGAGCTGCTTAAGAAAAGATACGATATCACCGAACAGATAGGTGAGTATAAGGCTAAGACCGGAGCCGCACTGTTTTGTCCGGAACGGGAGGAAGAAAAGATCGTTGCTTTAAGTGAAAAGCTCGGTGATTATAAAAACGCAGAGTATATTGAAAATACCTTTAGAGCAGTAATGGATTACGCCAAGTACCAGCAGAGTAACAATACCTATGGACGTAAGGATATTTTCTTAATTGGTATGCCGGGGTGCGGAAAGACAACTGTCGGGAAAATACTTGCCGCAAAGATCCAGCGTGAGCTTATAGACATGGATAAGCTGTTTACATATGTTTATCAGATTACGCCTGCTGACTGCATAGAGAAAAATGGCGAAGAGGAATTCAGACACTTAGAAACTGCTTTGCTTTTAAATATTAAGCAGAGAAAAGATTTTTACAGATCCTTGGAGAATTCGCCAAAAAAGAATTCTACCTGCTCAAGGATAATATCCTGTGGTGGCGGTATAGTTGTTAAGGATGAAAACCGTGAGACATTAAAAAGGGATGCAATCGTAATATATATCAAACGTGATATCAGCCAGCTGGCTAAAAACGGTCGTCCTTTATCACAGAAGACTGGTATTGAAACTCTTTACGAACAAAGAGCTGAAAAATACGAGACATGGAGTGATTTTACGGTTGTTAACGATAAAGATCTTGACAGCTGTGCGGAAGAGATTGTGAAAATATTAAAAAATCAGGAAATTTAAGAGGACTGTGTAATGAAGATTATAGTGGTCGGTTGTGGTAAAGTTGGTATGGCGATAGTTGAACAGCTTGTTGCCGAGGGACATACGATAACAGTTGTTGATGCAAATAAGGAAAGGCTTAACTCGAGGCTTAACGGTCTTGATGTGCTTACATACTGTGGTGACGGATGCAGCTCGCAGACACTTGTCGGTGCAGGTATTGAACATACTGACCTGTTTATTGCAGCTATGGATTCGGACGAAACAAACCTGCTCAGCTGCGTTATAGCAAAGAAAAAGGGAAAATGTAAAACTATTGCAAGGGTAAGAAATCCTATATATAACACTGAAACCTATTTTCTTATGAAGGAACTTGATATTGATATGGTCGTTAATCCCGAGCTGATGACGGCTTATGAATTTTCAAGGATTTTCAAATTCCCATATGCATCACAGATTGATACATTCTTAGGTGACCGTGTCGAGATGGTGCATTTCAAAATCAAGCCCGATTCAAACCTCAAGGGTACCAGACTAATGGATATGAGATCAAAGCATAACTGTAATGTCCTGGTAAGCATGGTTGAAAGGGGAGATGAGGTACATATCCCCGATGGTCATTTTGTGCTTGAAGAGGGTGATGTAGTCGGCGTTGTGGGTACCATGCGAGAGATTTATTCTTTCTTTAAGAAATTTGGCTTAGGTACCAAAAAGGCTTCAAATGTTATCATCGTCGGCGGTGGAAAAACAGGCTTTTATCTTGCAAGAAACCTTGTTTCATCAGGTATCAGTGTTAAGATAATTGAGATTGACAAAAACAGGTGTGATTTCCTTGCTGAAAACATCCCGGAGGCTGATATTATCTGTGCTGACGGTACAACCAAGGAAATACTGCTTGAAGAGGGTATCGAAAATGCTGCAGGACTTGCTGCACTTACCAGTATCGATGAAGAAAATATCCTGCTTTCGATAAATGCAATGTCTCTTACTGATGTTAAGACAGCTACAAAAGTTAGCCGTACTAACTTCGAAGAGGTAATCAGCCGTATGAATCTCGATACTATTATTTTCCCTAACAAGATAGTATCTGACAGGATCTTGCAGTATGTGCGTTCACTGCAATACACAATGGGCAGCAATATTGAGTATTTCAGGCGCCTCAGCGGTGGAAAGGCAGAAGCACTCAGCTTTAAGATTACAGAGGATGCACATATCACAGGCAGACCTCTTATGGAACTTAATGTAAAGAAGGGGGTACTTATCTGTGCTATAGCTCACAAGGGTAAGATCATCACTCCTTCAGGTTCTGATACAATCGAGGTTGGCGACAGGGTAGTCATATTACATACAAATGCCAAGATCAAGAATATTGATGATATTGTAGCATTGTAATTATTTATGACTTTCACTTTAAGGAAAGTTGTCACTAAACGACTGATGATTTGTTTTTGAATTTTAATAGAATTTTACGGAGGTTAAGTCTGATTTTTAGACTAACTTAGCATGAATTACGGAGTAGTTTTTTATATTCTTGGATGGATTTTAAAATCAGAAGCAATATTTCTGGTCTGTCCGTTTATAGTTGGACTTATATACGGTGAAAACCAGGGCTTTAGTTACTTAATAACTGCGGGAATTTGTCTTGCGGTTGGATTGTTATTAAATATAAAAAAGCCTAAAAAGGGCGGTCTTTTCCTTAAGGAAGGCTTCTTTGTAGTAGCACTCGGCTGGATCATCATGAGTTTGTTTGGTGCTATACCGTTTGTTATCTCAGGTGAGATACCGAGATATATTGATGCAGTATTTGAGACCGCCTCCGGATTTTCGACAACAGGTGCAACGATACTTACCGATGTTGAGGTAATGAGCCATGCGGCACTTTTCTGGAGGAGCTTTACCCACCTTTTAGGAGGTATGGGTGTTTTCGTATTCCTTTCAGCACTTTTACCTATGCTGGGCGGAAATACAATAAACCTTATGAAAGCTGAGAGTACCGGACCTTCTGTTGATAAGCTGGTCCCCAGGATCAAGGATACAGTAAAGATACTTTATACAGTTTATCTTGCTATGGGTACTATAGAGTGTATCATACTTCTGATCTGCGGCCTGGATCTCTTTGAAAGCTTATGTACTACATTCGGTACTATCGGTACCGGTGGATTTGGTATCAGAAATGACAGTATTGCGTCACTTTCACCCACAATTCAGTGGGTAATCACAGCATTTATGATGCTGAGCGGCGTCAACTACAGTATGTATTTCCTTATACTTCGTAAGAAATTTAAACAGGCTCTGTGTATGGAAGAGATAAGGCTGTATTTTGGCATAATCCTTATCGCAATTGTTGCAATTTCAATCAATATCTGGAATCTGTATCCTACAGCATCTGAGACTATCAGGACTGCATCATTCCAGGTTGGAACACTTATTACCTCCACAGGTTTTGCTACGACGGATTTTGACCTCTGGCCGTCATTCTCGAAAACAATACTGGTATTATGTATGTTTATGGGAGCCTGTGCGGGCAGTACCGGTGGCGGTCTTAAGATGAGCCGTATCCTTATACTTTGGAGAAGTATAAAGAATCTTATCCGTAACCTTATCCATCCACGTTCCGTTACAAAGGTAAGGATGGATGGAGGAGTTATAGATGAAGGCACAGTACATTCTACAGAGGTTTATATTGCGGTATTCTTCCTGATATTTGGAGTTTCGACGCTGTTGTTATCGATTGATGGACATGATTTTACGACAAATTTTACTGCAGTTTTGGCAACGTTAAATAATATGGGTCCCGGTTTAAATAAAGTCGGGCCGACCTGTAATTTCTCATTCTTCTCAGATCTGTCTAAGCTTACACTTATATTTGATATGTTAGCCGGACGTCTTGAGTTGTTACCATTATTACTTGTAATCACACCAAGGAGCTGGAGAAAGAATCTTTAATATGTCTAAAAAAGATACTAACACCTCTACTAACTGCGAAATGTGCATGTACTTTGAATATGATTACGATTATGAAGAGTACTGCTGCACACAGAGCAGTCTTGATGAGGATGATATAGCAAAAATGGCAATGGACAGTCATTATCATTGCCCATATTTCCGGGTAGGAAATGAATATACTATTGTTAAAAAGCAGATTTGAGTTTCTTGAAGATGCTTTATGATCACGATGAAATATAAGATATGAAAGATAGAAAAGATAAAAAAACACCTAATAAATTGCAAATTAAATCTACAAAAAAAGAGGCATATAAGCCTAAAGACATAAAGAAAGATTTTAAACAAAACGCTGATAAAAATATTACCTCAGGTAAAGCGAATACTTCAAGTAAAGCTAATAACACAGGTAAGGATAAAGAGTCAATTAAATGTCCATATTTTAAGAAATGTGGCGGATGCAGATACATAGATCTTAGTTATGAAGATCAATTGAAAAAGAAAGAACAGAATGTACACAGGTTCTTAAAGGATATTGCTGAGTCTCAGAAGATTAAGATAGAAAAAATCGTTGGTTCCGAGCATCCATATAATTACAGAAATAAGGTGCATTCAGTATTTGGCAGGGACAATAGAAACAAAATCATCAGAGGTATTTATAGTGAGGACAGCCATAAGGTTGTTGATGTAAAGGGCTGTCTTTTGGAAGATAAGAAGGCAGATGAGATTATCGAAGAAGTCAAAAGACTTCTTCCTTCTTTTAAATACAAGGTTTATGATGAGGATACTGGTTTTGGATGGCTGAGGCATGTGCTTGTAAGGTGCGGAAGAGTCAATCATGGGGCCCAAAATACAGTCAACCGCAGAACCGTCTCTGTGATTGACTCCCAGTATATTCTTGTACTTGTAACTGCATCAGTTCCATTCCCGGGCAAAAACAATTTTGTTAAAGCCATAAGAGAAAAGTTTCCTGAAATTACAACCATAGTACAGAATATTAATGATAAACGTACCAGCATGGTCTTAGGTGAAAGAAATATCGTATGCTATGGAAAGGGATATATTGAAGATGAACTTTTAGGTCTAAAATTCCGTATATCTCCAAATTCATTTTATCAGGTAAATCTTTATCAGACACCTAAGCTTTATACTAAAGCACTTGAATTTGCAGGATTTGATTGTAGAAAAACATCAAACTCTGATCATTCTTATACTGACGAAAATATAGGGATTTCAGATATTCAAGAACAGAAGAATAAAACTAAGACAGTTATAGATGCATATTGCGGTACAGGAACAATCGGAATGTGTATGGCACCTTATGCGAATAAAGTCATAGGAATAGAACTAAATGCTTCCGCTGTAAAGGATGCTGCCTATAACGCAAAGAATAACGGCATTAAAAATATTGAGTTTGTAAAAGCTGACGCTACAGTGTGGATGAAAGAATATCAGGGTAAGCTCAAAGAAAAGAGTGATGACTATATTCTTGTAATGGACCCTCCGAGAAACGGTTCTACTGAAGAATTTATTGCTTCGGTAAGCAATTCCGGAATAAAAGATATAGTATATATTTCATGTAACCCTGAAACACTTGCAAGGGATCTAAGGAGCTTTATAAAGAAAAAATATGTGCTTAAGAAAATTGCTCCTTTTGATATGTTCCCTTGGACAGATCACGTCGAGACTGTTTGTTATTTGACAAAGTGAATCATAATAAATCGTAAGAAAAAAACAGGGGATGTGCCATTTGAAAGGTACATCCCCTAAACTGTTTTTAATTCATATTATTTGCTCTGGCCGTAATAAGCATTTGCTCCATGCTTTCTGAAATAATGCTTATCAAGCAGGCTCTGAGGTACAGGACTTATGGTGCAGCCTGAGAGTGAGAGATTATGCCATGCCATAAATGCAACCTCTTCAAGTACGATAGCATTCTCAACAGCCTTGGCAGCATTTTTGCCCCATGCGAAAGGACCGTGTGACTTTAAAAGTACTGCAGGTACATCCATGGGTTTGATTCCGCGTGCCTTAAAGGTTTCAATGATCAGTTTGCCGGTATTACCCTCGTAATCCTCATCGATTTCTTCCTGTGAAAGACATCTTGCACAGGGAACAGCACCATAGAAATAATCAGCATGAGTAGTGCCGAGAGCGGGGATATCAAGACCCTGCTGAGCCATAACTGTTGCCCAGCGTGAATGAGTATGTACAATACCGCCAAGATCCTTATATTCTCTGTAAAGAGCAAGGTGGGTAGGGGTGTCCGAAGAAGGACGAAGCTCACCTTCAACCTTGTTTCCATCAAGATCAAGTACTACCATATCATCAGCAGTCATAGTTTCATAAGATACACCTGAGGGCTTGATAACAACGAGTCCTTTTTCTCTGTCGATACCGGAAACATTTCCCCAGGTAAGAGTAACCAGATTGTGCTTGGGAAGCTGTAAATTAGCCTCTAAAACTTCTTTCTTTAATGCTTCTAACATTTTTCTTACCATCCGCAGAAGCGGAGTCCTTTCTTTGATGACATTTTGATAAAATCATTAGAGTTATAATACGAAAACTATTATAACACATATTTAAAAATATTCCACACTTTTCTGGCAAAAATCTAATAATTTACTTGAATATTTTACTGAAAAGTATTAAAATATTTTATGATTATAAGTTTATCAGAAAGGGTAAATTTCTATGAAGATAAGCGACTTTTTAAGACTTAGGATAACACCTGATAACAAACAGTTTGATTCGATAAAGAACATACGTTTTTACGATGATAAAAACAATCTTTTGGTCGGAAAAGGCACTACATCGGTACATGCATTTTGTGAGGCTTTTTTTGATTATGTTTATCGTAATTATTCTTCAGCGAGAGGTGCTGAGAAATTAGTAAAGTCAAACAGAAAGAAATATACTAAGTTCAGTGGCAGTGAAAGCATGCAGCTCGTCCAGAGGATCTTGAACGAGATATGCAATGAGTATGCCATAACAACTTATAATATAACCTGCGAAGTTGATACCGGGGCTAAGAAGGTAGCTCCTGCTCAGAGTGCAGCACCTATTCAAAGTGCTGCTCCTGCACAGCCTGTTCAAAATGTTGCTTCAACACCAGTACAGCCCCAGGTTCAGGCTCAGCCTGTTCAGCAGGTAGTTAAGACAAATGTTAATCAGTCTGCCCAGCAGAATTCATCGATCAAGCTTAAAGCTCTTGAAAATGAACTTGAGAAGATGCAGCCTACAGAGGTTAAACCCGCTGTGGTTAAGCCTGCTGAGGTTAAGCCCGTAGAAGCAAAACCGGTTAATGCAAAGCCTGTACAGATTGAAAATGATGTTTATGCAGGTCTTGAAGAGGCTTATGTACATCCGGTTATTACTAATACAAATGACAATGCGGAAGAGTTAAATCCTGACCTTGGTCTGCCTTTGGTTGAGTCCATTATAGATAAGACCGCCGATCTGACCAAGAATATGTATAAAGAGCCTGCACCTGCTTCTCCGGCAAATGCACAGGCTGCGGCGAATGCACAGGCTGCGGCGAATGCTCAGGCTCAGGCAAATGCTCAGGTTCAGGCAAATGGCCAGGTTGCTGTAAATGTACAGGCACAGACTAACGCGCAGGCTCCTGTAAATGCACATGCTCAGCTAAACGCACAGGCTCAGGTAAACAATCAGAATGTTCAGGGTAATGCAGCTCAGAACAATGTACAGCAGAATAATCAGTATCAGGGCAAGGATAAGAAACATAACAAGAAAAAGGATCAGTTCCCTGACGCGAGGATGAAGCCAGGTAAGGGTTATAAGCCCTTTAAGCCCAATGAGAACTTTAAGGAGGCTCCTAAGTTCCAGGCGGCTGATACCAGAAAGAGTAATTTAAAGATCGAGGATATCCCCTGCATAGCAGTTATAGAGGAAAATATCGTTCCTACAATAGATGAGGTTCCTTTCATCGGTATTCCTGAGGATAACAGCATACCTACAATGGAAAAAGTTCCTTTTGTTGGAGTTGAAGATGGTGAGGCAGGAAAGCCCATACCTGATGTACCTTTCGTAGGTATAGAGGACGGTGAGGCTGGAAAACCTATTCCTGATGTTCCTTATTTAGGTGCAGAAGATGGAGAAAAGGGTAAGCCCATCCCCAATGTACCCTACTTAGGAATTAAAGAGGGTGAAGATGCCATTGCTGAAGAGCTTGCAAAGGAAGCTGAGCAGACTATAGCAGAGATCAAACAGGAAGAAAATGCGGTTGTAGATAATAACGCTACTAGTAACGTGTTAGCTCCTGCTGAAAACGCAGCTAATAGCAATATTGAAACTCCTGTCGTAAATGATGTTACCAATAATGTAGTTAATAATGTTCCTCAGCCTGAGCCTCAAAAGGTTGTTATCCCTAAGGGTATGACACTCGCTCAGATGGCAGAGAGAAATAAACAGATTGCGGCTCCTGCAACACCTGCTGCACCTTTACAGGTTGAAACCGTTACCCAGCCTGAGATTCCTGTGCAGTCAGCAGCTGCAGCCCAGGCAGTAGCAGCAGCACAAGCTGCACCTGTATCTCAACCCGTAGCGGCAGTACAGCCTGCTGTAGCACCTCAAAACGTTGCACCTGTACAAACTGCTTCATCACCTCAAAATGCTGCACCTGCACAGCCTAAGAAACAGCCTCAGCGTATGCCTGTTATTGCAAAGGATGTCAGACAGGTTGTAGCGTCTGCGATTAAGAAATATAAGCAGCTTGTGTTTATCGGACCTTCAGGTACCGGTAAGACATATCAGGTTAGAAAGTTTGCCAGAAAGAATACAAAGGGCTATGACGGATTCAAATTCGTACAGTTCCATCCTTCATATGAGTATTCAGATTTCATTGAGGGACTTCGCCCTGTTAATATAATCAACACATCGACTGCAACAAATGTAAGACTTGACGGTGTATTTAAAGCATTTTGCCGTAAAATCGTAGAAGACAACCTTGAGCATGCAGTGCCAGGATTTAGTTCTCTTTATTCAGAGAAAAAGCAGAAGGTTATCCAGGAATTATATGAGAATATCCGCGACAGAAAAGAGGCCATGGAAGACGGGGGAGAAGTTCAGGATTTTGCCAGGGATTCCAAGGAATATGTTTTTGATCATGGCGTAAGAGAGTACTATTTCATCATCGATGAGTTAAACCGTGCTGAGGCTTCCAAGGTATTCGGTGATGTAATGTTTGCTCTTGACGAGGATTACCGCGGTATAGAGAACAGATTTGACACGAGACTCAGCAACCTTAAGTCCTACCGTATCATCCAGGCTGATGATATTGGAAAGACAAATTATACAACTTCTCATATCGGGTTTGCCGAGCAGATGAAGTTCGACTGCTTTGAGAGAGGCTTCTTTATCCCGAAAAACCTGCATATCATTGGTACAATGAATGAACTTGGCGGCATGATGGAAGACTTTGATTTCTCGTTAAAACAGAAATTCAGATGGATAAAGATCAATCCTGCCGAGATCATGAAAGCATCTCTTAATGAAATGCTTAAGGATAAGGATATTTACTGGCTTGATCAGTTTGCTAATAATCTCAATCTTGTAAACCGCCTGATCAGTGAGGGCTTCTCTGATGAGTACTGCTTAGGACCTGCTTTCTTCAGAAAGCTGGGCGAGACACCTGACAGCATTGATGAAGTATTTGATCTTGATGTTGAGCCTGTACTTAAGGAATACCTCAAGGGTAAGCCGGATGACATTACTGACAGATTCATTTCTGAGTGCAGGAAAGCATTAAAGCTTGGTATTTAATATTTGATATGAAAATATATGTTTATATCGGTGATGTTAGTCACTTAAACACTGAAAAACGAACAGAGTATCTGGAAAATCTTTCCGAATACAGGAAAAACAAATGCCTTAGATTTAAATATGAAACAGGCAAAAATTTAAGCCTGGGCGCCGGATATCTGTTAAGTTTAGCACTGCAGGACTTTGGATTAAATGAAAAATATGCAGATTATGGCTTTTCGGAAAACGGAAAGCCATATATTTTACATTATCCTATGATAGATTTTAATCTGTCGCATTCAGGCACAAAAGTAATGTGTGTAAGTTCTTCTGATGGAATAGCTCTGGGATGTGATGTTGAACAGATTAGATCCGGTAAACTTAAGGTTGCAAACAGATTTTTTACGGAAAATGAGAACAGGCTTTTAGAGAGTTTGAGTTCTGAGACCGAAAAGGATGATATATTTGCAAAGCTTTGGACATTAAAGGAAAGTTATATTAAGTGCACCGGTGAGGGGCTTGGCAGACCGATGGATACCTTTGAATTTTTTGGGGATGATGGGGAATTACGGGTAAGAGTAAAGACAGATAATGATACTGCAGCAGATAAAGGGTATGTAAATGATAACGGTTTTATAACGGATACCAGCTATGGTTTTATATGCCTTAATGATTTAACGTTAAATGAACCTGACAAGGAAGTAAAAGATCTATATAAATATTCCATATGTTATAAAAAATGTGTCCTGACCGATAAACCTGTTATTGAAGTGAAGAATATAATACTTTAATTGATATAAGTATTTAAAAATGCAAATTCACTAGATAAAAATTTATAAGATTCAATTTGATTTCAAATTTAAAATCCCGCCGCAAATAATGCGACGGGATAAATTTTTATTATTTCTTTTTATTTACAGCAATTATAACTCCGGCATAACCTAAGAGGAGAGCACCGAGTATTATAAGACCGATTGCAATGTAAATAGTGGTCTTGGATTTCTCACCGTTAACATTAACAGGTACCTCTGTAGCAGTGGGTGTAACTTCGGGTGTAGGCTCGGGAGTTGCTGTTACCTCAGGAGTTACGTCAGTATCATCGGGAGTGTTGTCAGTTGTTTCCTCACCGATAACAGGAGCGGGTTCCTCGCCATCCTTGGTATAGATTACAGAAACATCATCGATATACATTTTGGCAGCGCCGTTTGTTTCAAAGTAGATGAACGCAGAATCAAGCTTTTCGGGCACATCAATATTAAATGAAACAGGAGTCCATTCCTCACTACCCTTAGAAGCAATTCTTTTGATCTCAGTTGATGTACCGGTATCAAGACCAACTGCAATTTCAGTATCCTCGGTAAGTACATAAGCGGTAAATGTTATATTTTTACCGGAGAACTTTGCGATATCCATCATGCAGGTTGCATCCTGCTCGGTACGTTCACAAAGCAATGAGAAACCAACAGGAGCACCTTCGGTATGGTTGATCTTTGACATGAGCCTTACCTTAGGCATATGACCTGTACCTCTTGACTTAAAGCCTGCAGAATCGGGAGTGTAAGCAACGTTAGCACCATTCTCATCCTTATAGGGTTCAAAGTCAATGCTTAAATCTTTCAGGTCTGTGATGGTCTCTGCAACACTCATGTTAAATTCTTCGCCCTTACCGGCCATGGCAACTGCATAGAATGCTGACTTAGCGGTAAGGTTGTAGGTAAAGAGCAGAGGATATGCACCATCTCTCCATGAGGAATCATCTGTAAGTCCCCAGAAGGTTACTGATGTAAGCTTTGCACCGTTTTTAACTTCCTCAATAAGTGCTGTAAAGAAATCGTAGTAGAACTTAGCCTGATAATACCAGCGGTTTTCACCGGAACGGGTACATCCTACATCAAGCTCTGTGATATGTACTTCATCAACGATCTCGCTGTAGGCTCTCAGGGCCTTCATATAGTCATTGATATTGTTGTTATCGCTTAAGTGACCCTGCATACCGATACCGTCGATAAGACCGTCACCCTTCATTGTACCGTCGCCATCAGGGTTGATAACATCGGACTTGATCATTTTCTGACCTTCATTCCAGGGTCTGTTTGTAACAAAATCTCTGATGATGTTTACACGCTGTGCAAACCATTCGTTATAATCATTATAGAAAAGTTTGGGGCGGATGGAAGAGAGATCGCCGTTAGGATCAAGACCGTAAAGGTCAGCATATTCTACAGAATATTTAACTTCTGCTTCCCTTGCAAAAAGGAATGCGTAGTATAAAAACTCGGGACCGATGATCTTGTACCAGTAGCTGCGTCTTAAACCGTCATCCTTGCTCTCGTCAACTGCTTCATTTACAACATCCATAGCGTAAACCGTCTCGGCATATCCGTGAGAGTAAAGGTATTCCATTGCTCCATATATATAAGAACGAAGTCTTTCAATAAGTGTATCGCGGTCAACCAGACACTCAGGATCAAGCTCTGCAGAATCAGAAGAAGTAGCCTTTCCGCCTGATGTAGCCTTAAAATCCTTGGCAAAGAAGTTGGGATGTACCTGTGAGTGCCATACAAGCACATGGAAACGCATGTGAGTTCCGTTGTCCTTAGCCCACTGGAGCATTTCTTCACCGGCATGATCTACCTTAAATAATGTCTCGGACTGAGAATTAAAGTTGTAAGCGGGCTTTAATTCATTACCGCAGGTGATACTGTTAAACAAATTAGCTATAACATATTCTTTGGCAGGGTTACCGATTTCCTTGCGGGAGTCGCCCCAGTGATCGATCGCCTCACAGGCAGCGCCTACCTTGAAATAATCCTTGTAGATCTCAGCAAGGCTTTCGTATCCTGATGTGTCAACATAATCAGTTGCCTTAGCTGCTATGCTTCCCGAAAAGGAAGTGATGACAAGTGTCAGTGTCAGGAGTAAAGCTAATGCTTTTCCCAGTTGCTTTTTCATTTTATACCTCCGAAAATACAGAAAAACCATTGACATTAAATGGTTTTTCATGAAATTAAACACAAGGACATAAAAATGCTTTGTTCGGCTTTTAGTATATCAAAAGGGAAAAGCAAAATATAGAGTAAAATTGTTATAAATTTGTATATAATTGCTAAAATTTCCTGGTAAAACGATATTGTTGATTGTACAAATTTTCTGAATATTTGCTTGACTATGAAGAATTTTTTATATATAATAAAAATGTTTGAGAAATACTGTTTCTGAAACTCAAGAACGGTAAATACCAGATCAATATCTTGGGAGGGTAATATGAGCGGAAAAGTAATTTTTGCTAATTTTATCGGGTTTGTTATCAAAGCGTTGCTGTGTGTTTACATATGCTTATGTGAGCCGTTAAAGGGCGAAACCTTCGTTAAGGTTATGGTGATCATAGCATGCGTATTATTACTGGTAAAGGATGTTTATGTGAGTGCACTTGTTGGTTCCGAAAGTATTAAATCAAATTCAAAGTATAAATGGCATGACAGAAAGAGGATCTGGTTTTTCGGCCTTCCCTGGACCTTTACAAGATATTATCTTACCGGCGAAAAGCTCGTTATGGTAAGAGGTCTCTTTAATACAAGAGAGGATGAAGTAAAGCTCTACAGAGTAACAGACTTTGCCCTTACCAGAAAATTCTGGCAAAAACTTTTCGGGCTTGGTACACTTGAGGTTAAGTCATCTGATAAGACCTGTCCTTCATTACAGCTTATTAATATAAAGAAGTCAGGCGCCGTTAAGGAGCTTATATCAAAGCTGGTTGAGGAAGAGCGTGACCGTAAGAGAGTTACAGGCCGTGAGATCATCAATAACCACGACCATGACTGTCCGGATGATTTTGATGGTAATGACGATACATTTGAGTCATCGGGTGATTTATTTTGAGGGATGAAAAATGCAGGTACATTTGAATGAAGAAGAGCTCCAGAAGGAGATGGAGCTTGAAGCTTATGATAAGATCAAGCAGGAAGAGCTTGAAGTGAAAAGAGAAAATGACAAAGCTAATCGTAAGAAAGCCGATAAACGTTTTCAGATTATTGTATTTTCCATAATAGGTCTGATACTTCTGGCAGTGCTTATGAAATGGCTGTTTATGACACCGACGGTATAATTGAATATTGTACAGAGTGACAGTGGGACGGTAGAACCGTCCCACTGTCACTTTACCCATATTCGCAAAATTTGTATAGAATATAGCAAAAAGAAGAATGATTTAAAAAACGATTTAGTATATAATATTTTCATAGGGGTTATGCCTTGTTTAAAGGCAAAATATTGATAAAACGGAGGTATTTGACATGCTTAGAACAGCAAAAACAGAAAACGGTTTAGTACGCGGTCTTCCCGCAGCAGATCCCAGGATTACATCATTTAAGGGTATTCCCTTTGCAGCACCGCCTGTAGGAGAAAACAGATGGAGAGCTCCTCAGCCTGCAGCAAACTGGGACGGAGTAAGGGACTGCTTCGAGTTTGCACCTATTTCAGTACAGGATCAGCCTGCAGTTGGCACTGACATCTACTGCAGAGAGTGGCATGTTGACCCTGATATCGCTATGGGTGAGGACTGCTTATATCTAAATATCTGGACACCGGCTAAAAAGACTGATGAAAAGCTTCCCGTACTTATCTGGTATTTCGGTGGCGGCTTCCAGTGGGGTTACACAGCAGAGATGGAGTTCGACGGTGAGAGAATGGCAAGACGCGGTATCATCGTTGTTTCAGTTAACTATAGACTTGGTGCATTAGGCTTCCTTGTACATCCTGAGATTACAAAGAATCAGCCTGAAAATCCTGCAAACTTCGGTCATCTCGACCAGCAGGCTGGACTTCGCTGGGTACACAGAAATATCGCTGCATTCGGCGGTGATCCTGACAATATCACTATTGCAGGCCAGTCGGCAGGCGGCGGAAGCACCTTGGCACAGATCACCTGTGATCAGAACAAGGGTCTTATCAAGAATGCCGTTATCATGAGCGGTATGATCAAAAATCCTTATATGGATAATCCATTCTTTAGGCAGCTCTCACTCGAAGAGGCAGGAAAGTTTGGTACTGAGTTCTTTGAGGAGTTCTTAGGTGTTAAGACACTTGAAGAGGCAAGAAAGCTTGACGCATTCTTTATCCGCGACAGATATGCAGAGTTCAGAAATAAGAAAGGCTTTATGTTTGCTACCTGCTGTGACGGTGTATTCTGTAACGGCGATACATACGCTAAGCTTTCAAGCGGTAAGGGCAATGATGTAAATATCATGGCAGGTAATACCGTTGATGAGTTCCCTTCAGCAATATTCGCAGCATCCGAGGCAGAGCTTGAGAGCAAGGCTAAGGAAATATTCGGAGCTGATGCAGAAAAATTCTTGGCACTTCCCGGTGTACGCGATAAGAAGGGTGAAAACATGTATGCATCCGTAGCAGGCATCGAGTGTGCTGTTAAGAATACATTTACTAAGCTCACCAAGCTTGGTACCGGCAGGAACTATTATTACTACAGATTTAATCCCAATATCCCCGGATGGGACAAGCCCGGTTCATTCCACTCTGTAGACCTCTGGTTCTGGTTTGAGACACTTGCTAAGTGCTGGAGACCTTTCGTAGGCAGACATTATGATCTTGCCCGCCAGATGTGTAATTACATCACTAACTTCATTAAGACCGGTGATCCTAACGGCGAGGATGCTGACGGAAATGATATGCCCGAGTGGAATACATACTCAGAGGAAAACAAGGCTGAGATGAACTTCATCAGGGAAGGCAGCATACCCACAACAGGAAATACACCGCTTGTTGATTTCATTACAGATTATATTGGTAAATAAAGAGAAATATAAATTTATAGGGTAAGCGTTGCTTGCCGGAGGAAAATATTTATGAACCCGATTTTAGGAATTGATTGTCCTGATAATGATGTTATAAGAGTTGATGATGTCTTTTATATGCTTAGCACATCCATGTATTTCTTTCCCGGATGCGAGATTCTTAAATCAAAGGATCTCGTAAACTGGGAGCATGCTGCATTCGTATATGATGAGTTAGACGGTACGGATGACCAGAGGCTCTTAGGAGACGGAAATATATACGGAAAGGGTATGTGGGCTGCTTCCTTCAGATATTACAAGGGGACTTATTACATCGCTTTTGTATGCAACGATACCCATAAAACATATCTTTTCACCTCGTCCGAGATTACAGGACCTTGGAAAAAGTCATATATTGACGGGTTTTTCCATGACTGTTCGTTACTCTTTGATGATGACGGAAAGGTATATATTGCATACGGAAACAGGGACGTCTATATTACCGAATTAAAGGATGACCTTTCAGGGCCTAAGGAGGGCGGTCTTCACAGACTGGCTGTTTCAGATTCGAAAAAGGCTCCTTTAGGATATGAGGGTTCTCATTTCTATAAGATAAACGGCAGATATTACCTGCTTTTCATACACTCATTAGAGGAAAGATGGTTCAGGGCTCAGGCTGTATTTGTTTCTGATACTATTGACGGCGAGTTTAAAGGATGTGATGTCTTTAAGGAGGACTGCGGCTGGTTTGGTTCAGGCATCGCTCAGGGAGCAATGTTTGATTCAAAGGATGGCAAGTGGTATGCCATGCTTTTCCAGGACAGAGGAGCATCCGGCAGGATACCGTACATCTTACCTGTTTCATGGGAAAACAACTTCCCTGTATTCGGAAACAACGGAAAGATGCCTGAAAGCTTTGATCTGCCTAAAGGAGAAACAGATAAGTTTATAGAGCCGTTAGTCGGAAGTGATGATTTTATGACGGTTTATGATAAAGACTCCTGCTTTGGCTTTAAGAAAATATGGCAGTTCAATCATCAGCCGGAAATGAGCCTTATCACGAGAAATACCGAGTCAGGTATTTATTCTGTAAAGACTGACAAGGTTTGTACAACACTTACTCAGGCTAAGAATACTCTTACCCAGAGAATGCATGAGATGCAGTGTGAAGCTGAGATCACAGTACTCGGCGGACAGATGAAGGACGGAGATATAGCAGGCCTTGCTGCATTACAGTATCTTTATGGATTCATCGGTCTTAAGCTTAACGGTGCAAATTACGAGATAGTTTACATCGAGCGTGATGATGAGAGTAAAAAGGATATCATTAAAAAGATAGACCTTACACCTTCGCCTGTAGTCAGGTTTAAGGTTGCAGTTGATTTTACAAACAGAAAGGATGAAGCATCATTTTTCTATGATTGCGGACTTGGCTGGAAAAAGATAGAATATACCAAAAAGCTCAGGTTCAGGCTTGAGCACTTTACCGGCTACAGATTTGGTCTTTCCATGTTTTCAACCAAAGAAAAAGGAGGCACAGCCTCCTTCGGGAATTTTGTATACAGATATCAGAATTGACAAAATCTCAATCATTCTTCCTGCACATCGAGCGGTACTCGCGCGGTGTGCAATTTTTTTTGCGCTTAAAGGTACGGTTAAAGGTCGAGATACTTGAAAATCCGGTCCTTAAAGCTACCTCAGTGATGGACAGATCCGCATCTGCCAATAATTGCTCAGCAGCCTGTATCCTTTTAAGTATTAGATAGTCATAAAATGTAGTGTTGGTATATTTCTTAAAGAGCCTTGAAAAGTGAAATTTTGAAAAACCGCTGTGCTCCGCAACCATCTCCAAAGTCAGATCATCGGAATAATACTCGTTGATATAGCTTAAAACATTGTTGAAACGGTTTAAGTATTCCTTTCTCGTTACCTGGTTAAGCCCTGCAAAGGCATCGTTTTTCTTTAGATAATCCATACCGATCAGAGAAAATACCTTATATATATCGGAATAGATGTTTAATTCATAAAACTCGGAGTTGGAGAAATAGGTATTTCTCATATCTGCAAAAAGCTCATGGATCTCATCATATATCTGCGGATGCTGATCAGAGGTAAGCTGTATGATCCTTGTAAGCAGCGGCTTTAATCCGATAAAGGCATGGGAACCGGAAATATCTCCTAAATCCAGCAGATAGATAAAACGGCTGCCTTCTCTGGGCGCCTCAATCCTGTGCATTTCGTAAGGCGGGATAATGAGGATATCGCCCTTTTCAATATGGAAAAGCTCAGTCTGGCTGTAGATATCATAATAACCCTCAACAGGTATAATGATCTCAAAAGCCTGATGCCTGTGAAAGCTGAAAGGAATGGGCAGATTGTTATACCAGATCCTGACAGAAGAGTCCTTTTGGAAATTTATATGTTCGACATTTTCCCTTACATCCCTGTAACCCGGAAAATCACTGTTTTTCCTGTAAAAGGCCGCAATATCTTCAGGAGTTGTGACTAGCGAATATATTAAAGATTTGTTTCCTGTGGGGAAAGTACTCATAAAATGCGGCTCCTTTCTTTTGATTTTGCGAGCAATATTTGATAACTTTTTTCTTACTCATATAATATCATAATTTTGAAAAAAGTAAAGGCTTTTATTAATAAAACATATATTTTTAACCAAAGAATCACAATTGCGTCACAAATAAAGCTTATATTGTATTCCAAGAAAATCAGTTGAGAGAAAATCTGTTGAGAAGGAGGTTCTTTATTTTATGGACGAAGAGATTAAGATAGAACAGACGGAAAACAAAGAAGAGACTGTCAAGAAAGAAAGATGGGGACTAAGATGGCTTGCAATACTTGCGTCAGGTCTGGTATTCGGCGCAATCGTTGCAATAATATTTTTAGCGATCACAACCAATAAAAAGACAAAGAAAAATGTAATGAACTCCGATGTGGTAAGTGAGCTCGACAGCAGTACTTCCGGTAAAGAAGAAAGCGCAGAGATGGAAGAAAGTGTAACTAAATCATTAAACGTTACAAGCTCCGATGTATCAGGTATCGTAGATAATGTACTGCCTGCTGTGGTTTCCATAGAGTGTATCATCGAGTACCAGACTTCAGCCTATGATGATTTCTTTGGCTTTGGCTATTCACCAAGCTACAAAATGCAGGCTAAATCAACCGGCTCCGGTTTTATTATCGGACAGAACGGTAATGAGCTGCTTGTTGTAACCAATAATCATGTGGTTGATGATGTTGATTCTGTTACAGTTGAGTTTTGTGATGGCACAAAGGCTGATGCAACCGTTAAAGGTGTTGACAGTGCCTATGATGTTGCAGTACTTTCACTTGATATAAATGATCTAAGTGAAAAGACCTTAAATGAGATTAAAATTGCTACCTTTGGCAGCTCTGACGAAGTAAGGGTTGGAGATATGTCGATAGCAATCGGTAACGCACTTGGTTACGGCCAGTCTGTTACAGTCGGATATATAAGCGCTCTTGACAGATCTGTTACGACTTCTGACGGCAGGGTAATGACACTTATGCAGACCGATACCATTATCAATCATGGTAACAGCGGAGGACCGTTACTTAACATATATGGTGAGGTTATCGGTATAACATCTTCTAAATACGGGACATCATCAAGATCAAGCTATAAAGCAGAAGCAATGTGCTTTGCAATACCTATTTCCAAGGTAATACCTATCATAAATGAGCTTATGAACAGAGTAGAGCTTTCAGAATCAGAAATAGGATATCTTGGCATAGAAGGCAAGGAAGTAAGTGATTCTTATGCAAAAGCTTTCTCGATGCCTAAGGGGCTTTACGTATATTCAGTTGTAAAGGATTCAGCAGCCGACAAGGCAGGCATAAAGTCGGGTGATATCATCACTTCCATAAATGACAGGTCATTAAGCACTATGGAAGAGTTAAAAAACATACTTTCTTACAAGAAATACGACACCGAAATTGAAGTAACGTATTCAACGCTTGGTAACGCGGGATATGTAGAGAAAACAGTTACTGTAAAACTCGGCAAAAGGTCGGCATTCGATAAAAGTGGTTCAAACTGAACCACTTTTTTTATTTTGCTTTTATTTTTCAGAGATTTATGATATAATACGTCATAAGGTCTCAGAATAACTGACGGAAAAGAGAAGAGAGAAAATGGTAGATAGAAAGAAAATCGAAAAAGCAGTAAAACTTTTACTTGAAGGAATGGGTGAAGATCCCGGAAGAGAAGGACTCGTAGATACTCCCAGGCGTGTAGCGGGGATGTACGAAGAGGTCCTTGCAGGCATGGACGCAGATGCAACAGAGCATTTATCGAGGCAGTTTAACGTAGAGGGTAGTGATATCGTTATCGAAAAGGACATTACCTTCTATTCTTTATGTGAACATCACCTGATGCCTTTCTTTGGTAAGGTTCATATTGCATACATTCCCGAAGGTAAGGTAGTAGGTCTTAGTAAGCTCGCAAGGACGGTTGAGGTGTTTGCAAGACGCCTGCAGCTCCAGGAACAGCTTACACGTCAGATAGCAGATGCAATTGAGGAAAATCTTTCACCTAAGGGCGTTATGGTCGTGATCGAGGCTGAGCATACCTGTATGACCATGAGAGGAGTTAAAAAGCCCGGCTCGCAGACAGTTACCACAGTTACACGTGGTGAGTTTAAGAAAAATGCTGAGCTGCAAACCATTGTACTAAATTCTATAAGACGTTAGAAAGAAATATATTATTATTCTAAGATGCTGAAAATCTGAACGATAGATAAAAGCCTTCACCTAAAGGGAAGGTGTTTGCGAAGCAGACGGATGAGGTTCGAAAATATGATAATAGGGAAAAGGCAGTTTAACACAGGTCATACCTACATCATGGGAATACTTAATGTAACCCCTGATTCTTTTTCAGATGGCGGAAAGTTTAACAACATAGATAATGCATTACGCCATATAGAGCGGATGATAAAAGACGGAGCCGATATAATCGATATCGGCGGGGAGTCCACCAGACCCGGTTATACCAGGATATCCGATCAGGAAGAGATAGAACGTATCGCTCCGGTTATTGATAAGGCAAGAGAGCAGTTTGATATACCTTTAAGTGTCGATACTTATAAGCATGTTGTAGCAAGAGAGGCATTAAGTTTAGGAGCTCACTTAATAAATGATATCTGGGGACTTAAAGGCGATGACGGACAGAAAATGGCATCGGTCATCGCAGAATACGATGTAGCATGCTGTCTGATGCACAACAGGCTAATGACTGAGGCATCTTTTAAGACGAGGATGACTGAAAGCAGGACAAATGTACATGTAACGGAGCCGGATGAGGGTGAAATTGGAAAGCCTGATACAAAGATAGCAGAAAATGTTATAGCGGAATTATCAGGG
>JAFYYN010000139.1 GCA_017557525.1 Lachnospiraceae bacterium | reverse complement strand
GTCGTGTTGGGCTCTTTTTTTCTAAAGAAAGGAGCTTAATATGGGAAAAGATTTAAAGAACAGGGAACTTGGCAAAGGTATAGTTCAAAGAAAGGATGGGCTTTATACAGCAAGATTTGTAACAAAGACCGGAGAACGCAAACAAAAGTATTTTGAAACGGTTGCTCAGGCAAGAAATTGGCTTGAAGATGCCAGACATGAGGATAAATACAGCACGATTGCTCCTTTTGAAATGGTTTCGGAGGCGATTATGGAGAATGATATACCGCTTCCTGCCTTTTCGGATATGACTGTAGACCAATGGTTTAACTTTTGGATAGAGAATATAGTACCGGACTTGCGAGGCAATACACTTCGTAATTATCGTGATCGGTATCGATTCAATATTCAGCCGGCGATAGGAAGACTTAAGATTCAAGCGGTTCGATCGATGCATTGCAAGAAAGTGTTGTTAGATATGGAAGAGGACTATTCGGGTTCTACCATTAAACAGACTTATGTCGCAATGGGAACATTGTTTAAGGCGGCTGTGATGAATGATGTTATTCCAAAACATCCTATGGATGGCCTTAAATATAATATTAAGGATAAGCCGAAATCGGATATCAAAGTACTTACGATAGATGAGCAAGAAAGATTTCTTGAGTTTTCCCAAAGATCACATAATTTTAATCAGTACAAGTTGATTCTCGAAACTGGACTTAGAACCGGCGAACTGGTTGGACTGACCTGGGATGATATCGATTTTAAGAGAAAGACACTTACTATTAACAAATCTCTTGAGTATCGGCACAGCAGAGGAACCTGGGAAGCAGGACCGCCTAAGACAAAAGCTGGATATAGAACAATTCCGCTTACTACAACCGCTTTCAATATCCTCAGTACATTATATTCTGAGAGAAAGTACAGAAAAGAATCAGATGAGCTTGACCAATCTCTTGAGTTTAGGGATACGATTACAGGAGAGATTAGGCACTTAAATATGAAAGAACTTGTATTCTTGTGTGAGAGAACAGGGATGCCGAAGAAAAACAGCTCTTATGATACGGACTTATATAAAATTTGCGAGAAAGCCGAAATCAAGCATATAAGTATGCATACTTTGAGACATTCTTATGCCACCAGGGCTATCGAAAGAGGAGTTAATCCGAAGGTTTTACAGAAACTTTTAGGCCATTCAACATTGCAGACAACGATGGATACTTATGTTCATGTTACGGATGATTCCAAAGAACTTGCTGTAAAGCAGTTCGAATCAAAGGGATTATTTAAGTTAGCTTAAAATGGTGTAAAAAAATGGTGTAAAGTGAAACTAGTAGTCTTTCGGATGACAATGCCCGTGAAATAGGGATTTATAGAGACTAAATGATACTCGATAAAAGCCTATAAAATCCAAAATGGTGTAAAATGGTGTAAAACCCTTGAAAAAAATGGTGTAGAAATGGTGTAAAAGTCATTTTGCCAAGTCCAAAAACCCAGTAAAATAAGGAGATAGAGGAAATATATGAAACTAGGAATCGTTGGTTTACCCAATGTCGGAAAATCCACATTATTTAATTCACTTACAAAGGCAGGAGCGGAATCAGCAAACTATCCGTTCTGTACCATAGATCCGAATGTCGGAATTGTTGCGGTACCCGATGAGAGAATAG
>JAFYYN010000138.1 GCA_017557525.1 Lachnospiraceae bacterium | reverse complement strand
CGTTCTATTTCTTATACCCATAAACCACTATTTCTGTACTTGATACATTGAATTATCCATGATCGTGACTCATTCTCTGAGATATACAAGGTTAAAAAACCTTGAATTTTCAACAAAAAGTACTTGATTATATGAGGAGGTATAGTATGGAAAAAGGAAAAATAATATATTTAAATGGTGTTACCAGTTCCGGTAAGACCTCAATAGTAGAAGCCCTGCAGGAAAGAAGGGATGTATTCTTCTATGTTGTGGCAAATGACCTGTTTCAAGAAATGGTGGGTGAGCAGTATCTTGAGGAAGACTACTGGAAGTATTTGTCAGAAGTGATAATCATGATGTACCATACTGCAAAGCTGTATTCCGATATGGGTAAAAATGTTCTGATAGACAGTATTTTGGTAGAACGGGATGAAATTAAACCTCACTATCAGCAGCTAAAGGATATCATGAAAGATAGTCCAATGGATATCGTGGAGGTTTATTGTCCGCTGGATATATGCAGACAGAGAAATATCGAGCGTGGAGACCGATTTGAAAGTCAGTCGGATGAACAGGTACAGTTGATGAGTAAAGACATTTCATACAGTCTAAGGGTAGATACTTCTGTCAATTCACCTGAAGAATGCGCAGATCAGATACTAAAAGCACTGTTTTAATAAGTTATTGGAGATTAATATGCAAAGACCGGATTTCGACAACATAAAGGATTTTGAAGAATTCAGCAAGTACTACTGGTACAGGGAAGAATTGATCAAGATCTGCAAAACGCACGGGTTAAAGGCTGATGGCGGGAAAATAGAATTGAATAAGGTTATCGAGGCGTATTTTAACGGCGATAAGATGAAGCCTGAAGTTAAGACTGTTAGAACAAAGAAGAAATCACAGGTAACAGAGCTTACTCTTGATACCGGTCTTATTGAGTGCGGTTTCACTTTTGGTAATCATTTCCGTGATTTCTTTTCAAAGCAGACAGGAGTCGAAAAGTTTAAGTTTAATGTGGATATGGTAGCCACAGCAAAGAGAGTGAAGGAAACTGGTGACAAGGCCTTCACTCTGGGCGATCTTTTAGATATATATTACGGGAAACAGACTTATGCCACCTATGACAAATCTGCTCTTCAGTGGAACAAGTTTGTAAAGGATTTCTGTGCAGATGAAGCAACTTTACATTTTGAAAACCGCCTTAAAGCAGCGGCTAAGTTATGGAAGATTGTTAGGGAATCTGACAGAAAGAAAGAGTATTCACACGAATTATTAGAGGAATTTATGAGAGAATAGAAATGGAGATAAAATACTATGACAGAAGAAGAGATTCAAAGCACAAATTGGAGCCAGTCAGTTGCCGGCGTATGTATAAAGGATGGTAAAGTATTGCTTGGAAGACATACATATGGAGCCGGCAAAGGTAAACTGATCATTCCGGGTGGATATGTAAAGTTTGGCGAGCTGCCTCAGGAGGCCTTGATCAGAGAATATCTTGAAGAAACAGGAGTGACCGTCAGGGCAGGAAAACTTCTGGGAGTCCGATTTAACTTGAAGGATTGGTATGCTGTTTTCAACGTGGAATATGTATCTGGAGAGGCCAGATCTGATGGTGATGAAAACAGCGAGGTAATATGGAAACCTGTTGAAGAAGCGCTTTCGGATGAAACTGTACCGGGTCTTACCAAGAAAATGATAGAATGCGCGTTATCAGGGGGCGGTTTGAAAGAAACACCCTACTACACAACAAAGGAAGGAAATGTTCTCTTTGCCTGTGAGGTGATTGACGGGTGAGGATTCTGATAAAAGTATTGTAAGTTCCACCTTTGGCGAATGTCAGAAGCAAAGAGACCAAATACGCTGGGTACAGGATTAGCAGGGGGATAAAAAGAGTCAAAGCATTAAGCTTGCGAGGAAGATTATCCCCTGGATAATCCGATTTGAATAAAAAGGAGACGAAAAATATGGATTACGAAATAATAGCACTACCTAAGAATGAATGGAAAGGCACAAATATTCCGTTGGATTACACAACAGAATATTATTATGATGTAGAAACTATTACGGGACCTGATGGATTCGCTGTACAGATGAAGAAAAAGAAGTTTGACACTCCTGTTACACATAAATCGGAAGATTATGATTTCCCGGATGGCCTATATCAGGATTATAGGGAAAATGCTGATGCTTACGGAATTGTTATAGAGGAAAATGGTGAGAAGAAGCTTATGGCATGCATAGAGATTTGTCCTGAAGAGTGGAGCAACCGCCTTATGGTAACCGAACTCTGGGTAGCGGATGAACTTCACCGTCGGGGCATTGGTACAAGGCTTATGAATCTTGCAAAGGAAAAAGCAAGGGAGCAGGGACGAATAGCTATCATGTTGGAAACACAGTCATGCAATACCAGGGCGATAGCATTTTACTTAAGCCAGGGGTTCGAACTCATCGGCTATGATTCCTGCTGCTATACAAACCGTGACATTGAAAGAAAAGAAGTAAGATTCAATATGGGCTTCTTTTTGGATAAAAGAGACAGCAGATTTTGAGTTTGAAAAAGGAGTAATATGAGTATTAGAGTTGGATTCGGAGAGGTAGATATAACTCCGGACAGACCGGCACCTTTAGTTGGGTTTTACAGGGAAGATGATATTTCAAGAGGGGTAATGAAACCTTTACTGGCACAAGTGTCTGTTTGGGAAGAAACGGAACGGTGCGTTTTGATAACCATTGATAGTATCGGATTTACCACTGAATTATCAGTCATACTGAGAGACAAAATTGGTAAGCATTTAGGGATAACCCGTGAAAAGGTCATGATCTGTTTTTCACATACCCATGCAGCACCGGATGCAGAAGCTATGGAAGGGTATTTTGATTTTGTATGTGAAAAGGTGCTTAAGGCCGTTGATGCGGCTATTATGGATATTGAAACTGTGGTCATACGTTATGGGAATACTAAATCCGATATTGGAGTCAACAGACGATTAGGAAATAATAACATAGATGACAGATTAGGAATTATAGAGCTTCGCAGGAATTTTGAAGATAAGAATTGTAATGATAATGGTAAAAGAGCCACATTTGATGAAAGAAAACTGATTATTTTGCGTTTGACGGCACATTGTAACTGTCTTAAGGCTGACAACTATCTTATATCTCCGGATTACTTTGGTAATGTGCGTGAGACGGTTCAAAGATTTTATAAATGTCATGTTATGCTTATTCAAGGTTCTGCCGGAAACATTGCACCTAAGTACTTCTGTTCGAAAAACACTCCGGTTGATGCACAGGGACCACAATATGTGAGGTCTGAAAATGCATTACAGCTGATGGCAGATAATATCCTTGAAAAGCTTAAGGTTTTAGATGAAGCCGATAACACAAAGCTTAAAGCTTTAAAAGATGATGTGTCAATCAAAATGTACTCATGCGAAATGCTTTTGAAATCGAGGGTACCTGGTATTGAAGAAGCGAACAATATAGCTGCTGATGCAAAAAGGGAATGCCATATAGATGGTACGGCGTGGATTTCTGAAGTCAGAAGGTTAAATGAATATCACATATCATATCAGGAAGATAAGGCGGAGGTTCAGTACTTTAGAATAGGTGAGCTGTGTCTTTGCGGTATGGCGTATGAACTAATGACTGAATTTGCAATTTTGGCAGCTGAGAAACTAAATAATGAATACTTTTATCTGAATGGATATACTAATGGAATCTTATCATATTTCCCTACAAAGGAGGAGTATGATATCGGAGGATATGAAGTATATTGGTCATTATTGATATACTTTAGGTCATTTAAACGAGTATTTCCGTTTAATAGAGAAGAAGCGGATAGAGTGGTAGAGTTTGTAACGTTTCAATTGGAGGAAAAGTTCTCTAATTGAAATCAATATCATAAACTTACCGGTGTTTGGCATGAGTAGTTAGTCACAAAATGAGTGACGGAGCCATGACGCTATAACTCCGCTGAGCGGAAGTGGAGTTTATCAGAATAATCAGAAAAAGAGGTTGATAAAAATGATTACAACAAAACAATTTCAAATACTTACGGATATAAATCTTGTCTGGAAACTTATGACAGATGTATATAACCATGAGGAAAGCAACGGACCGGCTGCGCCTTTCTTTGAATACGCCATTACCTCACCCTGGTGTGACAAAACATATGCGAGGCTGAACAGATTCTGGCTGGATGGAGATATGCCGGTCGGGTTTGTTTTCTATGAGAACCCGGTAACTCAAGTTTATTTTGTGCTTCGTCCGGGATATGAGTATCTTGCGGGAGAGATGATAGATTATGTTGAAAACAACTATCCCAAATTTGAGGATCCGACTGAGCTGGTATTTAGCAGCGGACAGACCGCACTTATCGAAGCAGCAAAGGCAAAAGGATACAGCCTTAATTACAACGAAACTGACAGGATTTTTGATTTCAGAACCGGAAAGCTGGATTTTCCGCTACCGGAAGGATATCACTTTGTCGCTCCAGAGACTTCAGACCCGTTAAAGGTTGCAAAGTGTCTTTGGGACGGCTTTAATAAATGGGAGCTCGGAGAGTTTAAGGACTGGGATATTCCGACACAAAATGATGGAAGAAGCCCTCACGAACTGTATCAAAATGTACTCGGAGCTACCATTTCCCCGGCACCTCATGCGACATACCAGTATACCACGATAATTGCTGATGAAAATGAGGACTATGTGTGCTTTTCGGGTATGTGGTGGGTGCCGGAAAACCGTCTGGCATATTTGGAGCCTCTTTGTACAGTACCCGAGCATCAGCACAAAGGTCTTGCTGCGGCAGCGCTGTCACACTATGACAGTATATTAAGACCGCTGGGGGCTGAGATTATGACCGGAGGCGGGAATGAGTTCTATAAAAAGGTTGGATATCAGGGTGTCCATGTTCTATCTCATTATTGTAAATGAGCAAGTCTTTTAATTTGCTTTAAAAGAGTAATAATAAAAGATATACCTGCCCTTGAATGGATGGGTACGGAAGTACATTGCTTATCAAGTAAAATCAGGAGGAATATAAAAATGAAAAAGATGGTAATTCCGATAATTGCAGGAGTGGTATTGATTATCGGTATAATACTGTTTTTACTGCTTAAAAAATCCGATTCCTATTATAATATTTCTATAATGGAAAGCATAGGAAATGTTAAGGTTGACAGGGACGGAAATACGATCGATGCTTATGAGGGAATGAAAATGCGGGATAAAGACACTATAAAAGTCCTTGCAGACGGTTTTTCTCGTATTAACTGCGACCGAGAAACATATTCAAGATTTGAGCATGATACAGTGGCGTCATTTATAGCTGATTCTGATAAGAAGCTGACCATAAATCTCCTTAAAGGTGAAATGGTTGTCGAGGTTCAAAAAAAGTATTCACCTGATGAATATCTGAATATCAGGACACCGAACACTACAATGGCCATAAGAGGAACGGTTGTGGCTATACGGACATATCCTACTGAAGATGGCGGCTATAGGACAATCAATTATGTTCTTGAAGGAAGGGCGGATATACAAAACTTGGATGGTTCAGAACAGAGCCTGGGTGCAGGAGAGGGATGGCTGACCGTTACGGATCATACCGGAAATGTAACGAAAAGCCAGCCGTCATTTGGTTATGAATTTGAATTTGATCATATAGATGTAAATCAATTGAGAGGGGCAGATGATACTCCGATGTCGATTGTGACTTATTTTGAAAATGGTGTAAACGGAAATGATTCCGGAACAAATAATGGTAACAGTGCTATTTCAGAGTTATCTGACCCTGAGATAAACGAGGCAAATTTCCCGGATCCTATATTCAGGCAGTTTGTATCGGATAATATCGATATCGACAAAGATGGTATTCTGTCAGGTGATGAGAGGAAAATCGACAGCATAAAGGTACCGAAAATGAAAATAGAGAGCCTGAAAGGTATTGAGTATTTTCCTGATTTAGAGATTCTATATTGTAATCAAAACAATCTTACCTCTCTTGATGTAAGTCACAATAAGGTGCTTCGTATTTTGGAATGTCAGGAAAATCAGCTGTCGGAACTTGATGTGAGTAGCAATTTAGAACTCGTGAACCTGGTGTGCGGTGAGAATAACCTTACTTCGATTGACATAAGTAAAAACTTGAAGTTAGGTGAGATAAATATCAAGAAAAATAAGCTGACATCACTCGATACGAGCGCAAATACCGAGCTGGCGCATATAAGGATCGATCATAACAACATTTCATCGCTGGATTTGAGCAACAATCCTCATCTGAAGGATCTGTTCTGCCTGAAAAATAAATTTACAAGTATTGATGTATCGAAAAATCCTGAGCTTGTTTACTTTGACATAGGTTCGAATGATATATCAGAGATAGATGTATCGAATAATGTACACTTAAGACAGTTTACTTGTTATGCCAACAAGCTTACGAGTCTTGACTTAAGTAACAATACTGAACTATGGGATTTAAAGTGTGATCAGAACGAGCTTACAGAGCTTGATTTAAGCAAGAATACAGCTATTACATCCATATCATGTAATGGCAATAAACTCACCGGTCTTGATTTGAGTCAGAATCCTAATCTTAACTGGTTATCATGTAAAAACAATCAGATAGCGACACTTGATCTTAGAAACAAAACTATAAACTATCTGTTATATGATGAAGATACGACCGAATTGCTACAATAAGCAAAATAAGCTTATATCGCGATGATATATGTTTTAGTGTATGAGTCTGTTTTGCGTATACAAGACAGACTCATTTTTATGAGGAATACTAAAATGGATTACTTAAAAAAATATAATATACGGCAGAACCTGTCGTATTGCATCAAAGCAACAAAAAAGGCTTATCCCAAGCTGCTTTTGTTCTGTCTTATCATAATACCGGTTAACTGCCTGCTACCGGTCATTTCCGCATATCTTCCGAAGGTAGTGATCGAGGAGATAACGGAAAACAATGACTTGTCACGGCTGCTTATTATTACAGCAGTTTTTACCGTGACACTTGCAGTTTGTTCGGGACTTCAAAAATATGTCGGGCAGCTTATTTATTGGAACAAATTCAAAATGAATGCCTTTTTCTTGAGAATGGTAGTAAAAAAAGGACTTACGACCGATTACAAAAATCAGGAAAATGAGCATTTCAGGAAGCTTCAGAATGAAAGCTTCTCTAGCTGTAACGGAAATTTTTCGTATTACGCCCAAATTTATGATGCGGGAGTGCAATTTTTCTCAAATCTTCTTGGATTTCTGGCTTTCTTAGGAATTCTGGTCACGCTTAGCCCATGGATCATATTGTTTATCATAGGGACCACCTTGATAGGGTATTTCCTTAATAAAAAGGTGAACAAATGGGTTTCTGAAAATACTAATGAAAAGTCAGGATACGAGCAGAACCTGCAATATGTGATAAGTGTTTCGGATGATGTAAGAGCCGCTAAGGATATCCGTCTTTACAATATGACTATCTGGTTTAACCACATCTATGAGAAGAATCTTAGCGGACTACTTGGATGGTACAGAAAGTATACTGCAAAGCTTTTTGGAGTTTCTGCAGCCGATGGTATGATAACACTGGTAAGGGAGGGGATAACATATCTGATTTTGCTTAAAATGACTCTTTCAGGTAGTATATCCGTAGCGGAATTTGTCCTGTATTTTAATGTTATAGCAGGGTTTTCGACATGGCTTGGCAGTCTGATGGGACAGATATCTGTTTTGGAGAGGCTGAACCTATCCATGAACCGGTTTAGGTCTTATCTGGAATTCCCGGAAAAATATTTAAGGGAAGATGGTAAAAAGGTTAATAATCATAAAGAACCCAAAAGAATAGAACTAAAAAATGTAAGCTTCCGGTATAGCGAGGATGGAGAAGATGTTTTGAAGAACATTAATTTGTCAATAGAACCCGGAGAGCATATAGCTGTCGTAGGTTTAAACGGAGCAGGAAAAACAACTCTGATCAAATTGCTCTGTGGTCTTACGGAGCCTACATCCGGTAAAGTCTTGTATGACGGGACTGATGTCCTGGAGCTTAACAGGGATCATTACTATAAGCTTTTCGGAGCAGTATTTCAGGATTACTCAATTCTTCCGGTAAGTATAGAAGAAATAGTTTCCGAAGAAACCGAGGGGAATATCGATACAGAAAAGGTTACGGAAAGCTTAAAACAGGCCGGACTCTATGATAGGGTCATGTCTTTTAAGAACGGCTTGAAAACAATGTATGACAGAAGCTTTTGGGATGAGGGTGTTAATCTTTCGGGAGGAGAAGTGCAGAAGCTGCTCCTGGCCAGGGCTCTGTACAGGAAGTCTCCCGTGGTTTTATTGGATGAACCTACGGCAGCGCTCGACCCGGTATCGGAAAACAAGCTATATGAAACTTATAATGAAGTCATGTCCGGAAAGACTACGGTATTTATCTCTCACAGGCTTGCATCAACAAGGTTTTGCAGCAGGATTATCCTTATAGAAGACGGAAAGATAATAGAAGAGGGTACTCACGAAGACCTTCTTGCCCGTAAAGGCAGTTATTACGAGCTGTTTGAAACACAGGCAAAGTACTACAGAGAAGGTAAAAAAACAGGCGATGGCGACAACGAAGATCAAGAGGCTTCCTCCGATGAAAAGGAAGGAGGCTCGATATGAATATCAAAAAACGTATAGAAATAACAAAACGAGGTTATAGGATCCTTGGGAAATACTGTCCCGGACTGATCAGGGCAAAGGTTTTGGCTGCAGCGGCAGGTGCTTTGGCTCCTTTTGCGACCATCTGGTTTTCTGCAATGATCATTAATGAGATAGCCGGGGAAAAGAGAACGGGTATCCTTACGCTGTACGTCTGCCTTACTATCGGGCTTGCGTTTGTATTACATCTTGTTAAGAATTCTTTAGCCAAGGTGGCAAGCAATAAAGAATCGGAAATGTGGAATTATTTTCCTAAGATATTTGCAGATAAGCAGATGTCTATGGACTTTGAGGATCTTGAAAATAAGGAAATACAGAAAAAGAGACAGCAGGCACAGGAAAACCTCTTTATGTTCGGAAACGGGCTTGCTCAGCTTGTATGGGATACCACCGGACTGGTTGAGGCTTTTGTAGGCATAGCTGCTTCGGTATCACTTTCGTTTATGCTATTTGCTTCAAAAACAGGCAACCGTATAGTCGATTCTTATGCCTGGATACTCGCGTTGCTTTTGATAATGGGTATCGCAGGGATCATAAATTCTAAATTTAAAAGCAGGGAAGAAAAGGTTTTTGAAAAATGGATGGACGGAACTGTCTGGTATAACCGTGCCTTCATGTTTTACGGACATGAATTGTATTCAAATCTGGCCAGAGCCAAGGATGTAAGGATATACCGCCAGGAAAGGGCTGCGGATCGGGAGATGCAGAAACTTGAGGAACATAATCTGCATGATAACACATATTTAAATAAAATGAGCGGTTATCAGGGAAAGAGTGTTTTCGTTTTAGGGCTGGCAAATGCTCTTTGCTATATGTTTGTTTCTGTAAAAGCAAGTATGGGTGCGTTTGAGGTTGGAAGCATAGTCCAGTATGTAGGGGCATTGACAAAGCTGGTTCAGAGCTTCACTGATATGTTCATGGTTGTTTCTGAAAACAGGATATACACGGAACATCTTGATAAACTCTATGAATATCTGGATATTGAAAGTGGGAAAAAAGAAAGTCTGTCAGAGAAAATAGGAAATATAAGTGCGGATATTTACTCCGGTAAACTTACAATAGAATTCAGAAATGTCTCCTTTAAATATCCAAATGCCGAAGAATATACCTTGAAAAATATTAATACAACGTTTACAATAGGTAAAAAGCAGGCTTTTGTTGGGGCAAACGGAGCCGGCAAAACAACATTTGTAAAGCTGCTCTGCAGATTGTATGAGCCTACGGAAGGCGAAATCTTACTTAACAATGTGGATATAAGAAAATATCCTTATGAAGAATACCTTAAACTTTTCTCATTCGTTTTCCAGGACTTTAAGCTTTTTGCCTTCAGTCTTGGACAAAACATTGCTGCAAGTATTGATTATGACAGTGAAAAAGCGGTGGAATGTATGAAAAAGGTGTCATTTTACGACAGGTTCGAAAACATGCCCGAAGGCCTTGAAACCTGTTTGTATAAGGAGTTGTCGGAGAAAGGCGTGGAGATATCGGGTGGTGAAGCTCAGAAAATTGCACTTGCAAGAGCCCTTTACAAGGATGCACCGATAATAGTTCTTGATGAACCTACTTCTGCGCTCGATCCCAAGGCTGAAGAGGCAGTATATGCAGATTTTGACAGCATAGTAAAGGATAAAACAGCCATATACATAAGCCATAGGCTTTCTTCATGCAAATTCTGTGATGAGATAACAGTATTTGATGCCGGAAAAATAGTCCAGAAGGGAATACACGCAGAGCTTATATCCCAAAAGGAAGGCAAATACTTTGAGCTCTGGAATGCCCAGGCTAAGTATTATCAATCAGTAGGAGATGAAGTTTGATGGTACATAAGATGAAATTCTTTAATGCAAATATTTTTATTCCTGAACGGGGTTTCAAATTAGGTGGTTTTGAAGTTGAAAATGGAATTTTCTCTGAAGTATACAACCATGAAGAAATGGAAGTTTTAGGGATTGATCTGAATGGTGCTTATATCATTCCGGGGCTTATTGATATTCATACACATGGAAACTCTAATGAGGATTTTTCCGATGGAAAACCGGAAGGGCTTTATAAGATTGCTAAGTACCAGCTTCAAAATGGAATCACTTCATTTTTACCGACTTCAATGACCTTGCCTTTTGATTCATTGAAAAAGGCATTTTGTAATGCATATGATTTTACCTTGCATGACCATCCGGAATGTGCCGAAGTAATAGGAATACATATGGAGGGCCCCTTTTTATCAGAAGGACGAAAAGGAGCACAAAATTCGAAATATTTATGCTCTCCGGATTATGATTATTATAAAAAGTTACAAAGGGCATGTGATAATTTGATAAAAATATTGGATGTTGCTCCTGAAATCAGAGGAGCAACAGACTTTATAAAAAAATTGACTCATGATGAAAAAGAACATGAAATTCCGATAATCTCTATCGCCCATACAGATGCGGATTATATGGTTGCTAAAGATGCGTTTTCTTTAGGTATAAAACATGTGACACACCTTTTCAATGGGATGCCTTCGGTTCATCATAGGGCACCGGGAGTAATAGGCGCTGCTTGTGAGAGGGATGATGTAACGGTAGAATTGATATGTGACGGAATACATGTTCATCCTTCTGTCGTGAGAATGGCGTTCAAACTTTTTCCTCACAGGATATGCCTGATATCTGACTCTTTGAGATGCTGTGGTATGCCGGATGGTGAATATGAGCTTTCAGGACAGCGCGTTGTCCTTAAGTCAGGTGAGGCAAGACTAAAAGACGGTACTTTGGCCGGGTCGGCTAGAAATCTTTTTGACTGTATGAAGAAGGCGATTGAATTCGGAATTCCGATTGTTAACGCTGTCGAATCGGTCACAATGACTCCAGCAAAGCTTCTTGGGCTTGAAAACAAGATAGGTTCCATTAAGGTTGGGAATGATGCTGACTTTATTGTATGTAATGATAGGCTGGAAATAAATGATGTTTTCAAAAAGGGAATTTCGATTAAGGGACATTTTTAATGTTCGGTTAATATTTTTCGATTTTTAATGTAAGATTAGGGGAGTATCCTTTATACAAAAATTAAAGGAGAAAAGGGAGAAAAAAATGCTACCTACAAGAGAAAAGGCGGAAGAGATACTTAAAGAGGCTGAAAAATGTAATCCCGGACCATGGGGAAATCACAGCAGGACTGCGGCACATTGTGCGGAAAAAATTGCACAGTATTCTGGACTTGATCCGGAAAAGGCATATATAATCGGCCTGTTACATGATATAGGGAGAAAATTCGGAAAAAGGCATCTCGGGCATGTATCGGACGGATATTCTTATATGATGTCATTAGGGTATGATGAGGCGGCAAGGATCTGTCTCACACATTCGTTTAAAAACGGAAACAGTCTGAAGGGATATGTAGGAAAGATTGATACTTCCGAAGAAGAAACAAAGCTCATACTTGATAACTTGAAGAAAGTCGAGTTTGATGACTATGACAGACTGATACAGCTCTGTGACGCCATTTCCGGAGCTGATGGTGTAATGGACATTGTTGACCGCATGAGTGACGTAAAGAGAAGATACGGTTCATATGATCAGGAAAAGTGGGACGCAAATATCGCATTAAAGGAATCTTTTGAAAAAAGAATGGGTAGGGATCTTTATAAAGCTGTAGAAAAAGACACCTTTAAACCTGATCCGATGAACTTTACCGCATTTGTCAACGATATCATAAAAAACAAATGGAATGTATACGGAACCGAAGTATATAGAGATGGAGTCCTGCTTCATAGTTTTGGAGATACGACGGAGAATCTTCATGAGCTGTATTCAGCGACCAAAACAATTTTGTCGATTGCCGTTGGTATCGCATATGATGAAGGTTTGTTTAATCTGAATAAATGCATACTTGATTATCTGCCTGAAAAGAATCTGAAAAAAATGTCCGAAAAACAGGTAAAGACATTTGAGAAAATAACAATTCACAGGCTTCTTACTATGTCGGTAGGTGATCTGCCGTTTAGAGCCGAAGGGGAAAGCTGGCTGGATTTTTCAATTGCCTGCGAGATTAAAAATCCCGAAGAGAAGGTGTTTAATTACAGTAATATAAACTCTTATCTTGTCGGAGTAGCGCTCACGAATGCATTAGGGAAGGATTTAGGGGAGTTTATAGAGGAAAGGCTGCTCAGACCGCTGGATATAACGAGGTTTGAATACACCAGATGTCCGGACGGATATTTTTACGGGGCATCGGGGATGAAACTTACGGTTCATGACCTGAGTAAATTTGGGCTCCTGCTCATGAATAAGGGGAGTTATAACGGGCAACGTATTGTTTCTGAGAAATATGTGGAGATGGCAACATCAATACAGCAGATGAACCGCGAAGGCGGTTATGGTTATTTTATATGGAAATACCGTGACGGCTACAGTATAAACGGAAAGTTAGGACAGAAGTGTTATATTCTGCCGAATAGTGGAATAATAGTAACATATCTTTCAAACATTGAGGATCCCGGGAGTGATCTTAAAGACAGCATGGAGAAGTGGCTGATTGAGGATTATTCCTGTTATATTTAATCAATCAGAGGGACGGTTCTCTGATTGAGAAAAAGCATTTAATCGAGGAACGTGCAGATGCCAGACATTTCAACCGCAGAACCGTCCCGGTGATTGAAAAGGAGATGGAATACTTATGAGCATAAAAGCATTTTTTGTGGATTTTTACGGAACTATAGTACACGAGGACGGAGAAGTGATCAAGAAGATCACAAAGATCATATGTGAGACCGGAAAGGTAGAGAATCATTCAGATATAGATTTTTTCTGGTGGAAGGATTTTCAGACTATGTTCATGAACTCTTACGGAGATACATTTGAGACACAGAGAGCTCTGGAAGAAAAGTCTTTGGTTCATACCCTGGAGAGGTTTAATTCGAATGCAAATGCAAAGGAACTTAGTGAAATGATGTTTGCTCATTGGGTAAAACCTCCGATTTTTGAGGACTCCAAAGAATTTTTTGAAAAGAGTCCTTTGCCGGTTTATGTAGTTTCAAATATAGATACTTCCGATATCCTTGAGGCAATAGCTTATCATGGCTTAAAACCTGCCGGGGTTTTTACTTCGGAGGATGCAAAGAGTTATAAGCCTCGGAAGGAATTATTTGAACTGGCACTTAAGAGGACAGGACTTAAAGCTAATGAAGTGATCCATATCGGGGATTCCGTCAGCAGTGATGTTAAAGGTGCCTCAGTTGTTGGGATAAGAGCGTTGTGGCTGAACCGTTTCGGAAAGAATGTCCCGGATGGAGTGGAAAGTATAAAAAGTTTGATGGATGCTTATGAGAAAATACTTTATTGATAATCTAAGGTGGATGGACGGTTCTCTGATTGACGATATTATTTCAACCGCAGAACCGTCCCGGTGATTGCCGAACTTAAACCATTGATACAGGATAAGTATACTCACGTGATGGAAGTGAAAACTACTGAGGATTTAAAGGTTTTATATGAAAAAGAATAGTGATGAGATAATAAAACGTCTTTTTGTATCAAAAGGACTTGGGGTGGTTGAACCTCCTATAATTCCTGTCTCAGGGGGCTTTATGCATAAAATGTATAAGGTTTATGCAGAGGGAAAGTACTATGCGGTAAAACATCTTAACCGGGAGATAATGAAACGCCCCGAGGCACGGAAAAACTACGAAAAAGCAGAGAGATTGGAGAGCATACTTGAGGAGAATAAGATTCCGATAGTTCCCGCAATCAGTATAAACAATACAAAAATGTTTGAGTTTGACGGAGAGTATTTCTATATATTCAACTGGCAGGAAGGATCTGTCACGGACTGGAATGCTATTACTTTGGAACAATGTAGGAAGGCTGGCAGCATCCAGGGCAGGATACATGCGATAGACTCCCATAGTATAGGTTGCATGGAACAGGAAACTGAAAGCATCGATTTTAGGGAAATGATTGAGAAAGCAAAGGCCCAAAACAGTGAAGTTTTTTCGATATTAAACGAAAATGTAAGCCTACTTGAATATGCTTTGGAGCAGATGAATTCAGCAAGAAAATATCTGCCCGGTATAGAATGTATCATTGATGAAGATATGGATCCGAAAAACGTCATGTGGCTTAATGATGAGCCTGTTGTGATCGATCTTGAGTGTCTGGACTATGGGAATCCGGTATCGAGTGCGATACAGCTTTCTTTGCAATGGGCCGGTATAACAACTTGTTCTCTGGATCTTCAAAAAATGAAGGCTTTCTTTGAAGGATACCTTGAATCATATGATAACGGATTTAATAAATATGCAGAAGTTTTCGGACTTGCATATACCTGGGTTGAATGGCTGGAATTTAATATTAACCGTGCACTGGGAAATTGCGTGGATGAAAACGAGCGACAAATGGGCATATCTGAAGTGAATAACACTGTGGCTCGGATAAAATACATACATGAAGTTGAGGATGAAGTGAAATACTATTTGAAATCAATCAGAGGGACGGTTCTCTGATTGATTTCAACCGCAGAACCGTCCCAGTGATTGAAGAAAGGAAAGAAAATGGATTATAGTACAAAAATCTCTGAGCGCATGTGGAATCTTCCGGATAAGGGAGAGCTTGAGGCGGATAGAGAAAAAACATTTATAGATGATATAGTGCAGAAAGCACATATAGAGTGCGAACTTTTGCAGTCTTTAGAAGGCATTGAAACTGCATTTGACGGTGGTGCCGGATGCGGCAGGTTTTCAATTTTACTTGCAAAGCATGGAGTAAAGGTTACGCATTTTGATATTTCCCAGCCGATGATAGACAAGGCAAAGGAGATAGCGAAAAAAGAAGGTGTGATTGAAAATATTACCTTTGTTAAAGGAGCTCTGGAGGATCTTTCCGTATATGCGAACCGGTCATTTGACCTTGTTATGTCATTTGATTCGCCGATATCATATACTTATCCGAACCAGGAAAAGGTAATCGGTGAACTTGTAAGGATAGCAAAGAAAAAGATTATGATCAGTGTTTCGAGCAGACTTGGAGCATTGCCTTATCTGGCTAATCCGGTACAGAAAAACCAGTTTATTTTGGACAAAAACAGTCCGGATCCTTTTGTGCAGTGGTGCCTGAATAGTAAAGAACAGATGGTAGAAAACTTTTCTTTTAATTTGGACAATCTGAAAAAAGCGTATGAAACAGGGCTTCTCTGTGATGTGGAGGAAACAAAACAGGCATATGACAGGGGAGAAACGCCCTGGAGTATTTCATACCAATTTATGCCGCAGGAACTAGAAGCAATCCTAAAGAAATTTGGAGTAAAGAATATTTCTATGGCCGGTCCTGGAGCATACGCCAGAACGATTCCCAATGAAATACTTGTTAAGATTATGAATGATCCCGAACAGAAGAAAGATTTCCTTGAATTCTCCCATATGTATGACAGCAATCCATATGTATGCGGTATGGGAAAGGATAATCTTTTTGCAAAGGGAGATATCTGAGTAAAGGAATAAAAATGGACTTGATAAATGAATTTGTAAATAAAACAAAGGATGTTTTAAAAGATAGCCTTGCCGGCATATATCTTCATGGCTCAGCTGTTATGGGGTGTTTTAATCCTGAAAAAAGTGATATCGACCTTATCGTTGTGGTTAATGATAAGATGTCTGATGCCATCAAGAAGGCATATATGGAAATGGTTGTTAACCTAAATTCGTATGCTCCGGCTAAAGGTATAGAGATGAGTATAGTGCGAAAGGAAGTCTGTAATCCGTTCATTTACCCTACACCTTTTGAATTGCATTTCTCAGCTATGCATCTTAAATGGTATAAGGATAATCCCGAGGACTATATCCGGAAAATGAACGGTACTGATAAGGATCTTGCGGCTCATTTTACAATCATCAAGAAAAGAGGGAAGTGCCTTTACGGACTTTCGATAGAAGATGTATTTTCTGAAGTACCTAAAGCGGATTATATGGATTCAATATGGAATGATATAGCTGAAGCACCCGAAGAGATAACAGAAAACACTATGTATCTGACTTTGAACCTGGCAAGGGTATTGGCGTTTGCTAAGGACGGTCTTGTACTTTCCAAGAAAGAAGGCGGAGAGTGGGGGTTGAAAAATGTACCAGAAGAGTATCATTCTCTGATTGAAAATGCACTATCGGAGTACGGATCAAGTGTGGTTCCACAGTACGATAAAGAACTTTCTGTTAAGTATGCGGAATACATGTTAGAATCAATCAGAAAGACAGTTCCAACGTCTTAAAATTATGTTTCCCGACAATAAATCCGAGGAGGAATTTATGACAGTGGGATGGCTCTTAGGTTGACGAATAAAAGAAAAGGTAAGGAATAAATGGATTTTATTTTTATCATTGGTCCCAGTGCTGTAGGAAAGACTACTTTAGCCAAAGGGCTTTATCAACATTATAATGGGGTATATATTGAACAAAATATGATTCCTGAATTTATTATCCCGGAGGATGTGCCGGATATTGGGATTTATGAGGAACAGTTATGCTGGGAAAATGTTTTGATACAGCTGAGATTTTTCCATGAAAAAGGATTGAAAAATATAGTAGCATTAGATTTTGATGATATAAGAACCCGGGAACTGCCTATAGAGTTTAAAGGTTATGATTTCATTACAATTAAACTGGTTTCAAGTGATCCTGACCAAATAAAACGTCAGATGGAACATAGAAATGAGAACGAAGGCGGATTATTTGTTCCTGACTATGTTGAAAGGGCAAACTCAGTTATTATTGGTAGAGCGTTGTTGCCTAATGAAGTAATGATCGATGTCGCAGGAAAGACAAAGGAAGAAGTTTTGAATGAGGTAATTAATGTAATTGATAATTTCCATCCACTAAAAGAATATGATTACAAACTAGATGATGAACATAATTACCTATCATGGGTACAAAGTAGAGGACTAGTTTAAGGATAATATATGATTGATATATCAAAAGAAGCGACAGAAAAATATTTTGAAGAGTATATAGATAGAATATTTTCGCTCCCGGAAATTATGAGCGCTAAGGTACGGGATATCACCATAACTCGTGACAACAAGAAAGATACTGTAGGACGGGCATTTGAAACAGGATACCATGACTGCTGTAGTGATATAGATCTTTCGGTTATGGTATGTCTTCCGAAGGATGGAACTGTTACATCCGAAGAGTATATGAGACGGATTGACAGGTTTGTTGTTGATGAGAATACCACACTTGGTTTCTGTTTCGTACCTGAAAACCGTATGTACCGTATAATATTCAAAAACGGTATGAGATATGATTTCGGATTTGATTTTGAATATGTTGAAGATGCTGAACTTAATCTGGATGCAAAGAACAGCGCCGGTAAAAAAGTAGTAAATAATGAAAACTGGCCCCGGGAAAACATCAACAGGTTCTGGTTTGTTCAGGTTCAGGCACTGGGAAAGTTGTATCGAAATGATTATCTTATCGGAAGTCATCTGGCGAATATGAACTGTAATGAAACACTTGTAATGCAGATGGTCTTAAGAGATATTAAATATGGAACAAATCACCATAGGTATGGATATTCGGAAGAACTTGAATATGTAAAGTATCTTGGACAAAGTCCGTTTAAGTGTGAGGATCAGACTTTTAATCGCATTTCGGATTATCTTTATGCCGTAGCTTTATCTTATGACAGGTTGGCGAAAAACTTCTATCCGGAGTATAATAGTCGAAGTGAAGTGTTTTTTGATATATGGAGAAGTTACCATGAATCAATCAGAGGGACGGTTCTCTGACTGACGATATTATTTCAACCACAGAACCGTCCCGGTGATTGATAGGAGGGTGTAATGAAGGAAGCATTGAAGAAAATAGTTGAGAAATTACATCAACATAATTCAGAACATATGGCGGCACAGGCATTTGGCTTGAGCGAGGATGTTGTATATGACGTACTTGTGATCGCACCGAGTTTTTCTCCTTATAAGCTTCATATGGAGGATACTTGTAAGGTTACTACATTGAAAGAAGGGGCATATATTGCAGGTTATCTGGTTGAAAAAGATGGTCTTAAAATCGCATGGATAAAGATAGGATCATCTGCAGGAAACCTGATCGACCATATGTCATTATGTGCTGAACTGACTTTCAAAAGGGCTATATTTATAGGTGCGGTAGGTGCATTAAAAGAAGGTTTTAATCCCGGAGATGTTTGTACCCCGTCATATTCAATTTCCGGAAGTTATGCCGATGCATACCTTATGAAGGAAACTATTAGAGACAATATGCTTTTTGAGAAGGTATTTCCTGATATGAAGTATGTTGACAAGGTAGTAGATATCGGTAAACAAAAAGGATATGATATTAAAAAAGCAAGTGTATTCTGTACTCCTTCGGTAGCACTAGAATACACACATTTGGATGAAATCAGGGCTTTTGATACTGATCTTATAGAGATGGAAACAAGTTCGTTCTATCTTATGACTGATTTATTTGAACTTCCTGGTATAGCTTTGTTGGTGGTATCTGATAATTCAGCTTCGGGAGTAGCTTTGGTAGGCCGTACCGAAGAGCAGCAAGCTAAATATGATTACGGAAGAAATGTGATACTACCTGATATGATATTAACACTGGCGGCAGAGAAAAAATAAAGAATGTTCTATATATAGATTGAGAAGTGAGGAATAAATGACAGATTTTAGTTTGATCACAGCATGTGGTGAATGCTGTGTAGGATGTACAAAGAAAAAGGACGGGATATGTCCGGGATGTATAGAAGCTGAAGGAAAGGTTCCGGAGTGGGCAGAGTCGGGGATATGCAGAGTATATGCCTGTTGCAAAGAACATGAGGCTTTGTTCTGTGGGTTGTGTAGTGAGTTCCCTTGCGAAAACTTAAAGCAGATGATCCCTTGGAACGCCGATATAGTAAATCATCTTTCAGAGCTCAGAGACATATATAATGCTCAGATCAATGCTTTTAAAAACCCTGATAATAGCATAGATAAAGATAAGCTGAAGTTGGTCCTTAAAAACTGGGATATAGATGATCCCGATGTTTGCGAGCAGTATAATGAAGACTCCGAGAGACTGATATTTAGGATACATACGGAAAAACGGGATTATATTCTGAAAGGTCTGCCAAGCAGTACATCTGAATCTACAATAAAGAGCAATGTTCAGGCTCATATTTTCTTGGGGAATGAACATGGTTTGGCTCCTATGATCTACCCGGTCAAGGATGGAACTTATTATATACAGGTAGAAAGTTTTTGGTTTTATCTTATAGAGTATATCGACGGAAGAAAAATGGAAGAAACTCCCGAAGATGAATACAGAATAGCCCAAGTGACGAGAAGGCTTCACCGTCTAAGCGACTACAGCATCAAGTCCCCTATGACGCAGTCAAAGATGCGTTATTATACTTGGTTTAGGAATCTCGAATTTGTTAAAGAGTTCGACGCAATACTGAATTCTCTCCCTGATTTTGAAAAGCTTGATCAGTGTTTTGTTCACACCGATATCGGGCCGCATAATACGATGATGAAAAAGAACGGGGATGTAGTATTTATTGATCTGGATGATTCGGGGTATGGTAGCAGGTATCTGGACCTTGGCTGGCCTTTCATAATGCAGTTCGTGAATTTAGATGATGCTACAGATGAGATGGATTACCGCTTTGATCTGGCGGAGAGCTTCCTTAAAGGGTATTTTGGTGATGATCCTATTTTAAGAGAAGAGTATGACCTTATATTTGCCGGTGCAATTCAGATGCATATCTCTTATATGCAGTCATATGGCCCCTATGCTGTTGATTCGCTATGGAAGATTCTATTGTTTGGTATTGAACAGAAAGAAAAATTGTGGGATAAAATTCAATCACAGGGACGGTTCTGTGATTGAATCCAACCGCAGAACCGTCCCCTGATTGAAAGAAAGAAGGTTTAATATTATGATAATACATCCGATAGCTCCGCTATATGATGAGAATTCCAAGATACTGATACTTGGCAGCTTCCCTTCTGTAAAATCCAGAGAGGCAGGTTTCTTCTACGGACATCCGCAGAATCGTTTCTGGAAGGTTGTAGCCGGAGTATTTGGTGAAAACACACCTCAGACCATTGAAGAAAAGAAAGCCTTTTTGCTTAAGAATCATGTAGCAGTATGGGATGTGATCAGGTCCTGTGATATTGAAGGCTCTTCGGATTCAAGTATAAAAAATGTTGTAGCAAATGATCTTAATGTAATACTGAATGTTGCGGATATTAAAGAGATATTTGTAAACGGGAAAACTGCATCTAAGTTTTATCAAAAGTATACGGAAAAGAAGCTTGGCAGACCTGCAAAATGCCTGCCTTCCACGAGCCCGGCCAATGCCGTATGGAATACCGAAAGACTGGTCGAAGAGTGGAAATGTATCAGAAGATCATACCTTACGGATTGAAACAGATGGGTATTCAAAAATGAAGGAGTTTTATGAAATACGCGATCATATCAGATATTCATGGAAATGCGACAGCTTTAAAGGCCGTTCTTGAAGATGTGAAAAACAAAGGAATTACAGATTATATAATAGCTGGCGATTATTGCCTTAGCGGACCGTATCCTGATGAGTGTATCTCGATAATCAGAAATCTTAAGAATGCTCATATCATAAGAGGAAATGAAGAACAGTATCTTGAAAACCTGATAGGACAGAATCAGGAAAGCTGGACTGACGGGCAGATGCAGATATCATATTGGTGTTATCGAAATATTTCGAAAGAGAACCTGGACTATCTTTTTAGTCTTCCTCATATTATTGATTTTTACTGTAACGGCGTGAATATTCATATCGCACATTCAAAGAATGCTTTTTTAGGGGAAGACGGACCGGAAGAAAAGATACGTTCTGATGTTTTGGCTTATGAGTTTAAAGATAAATCCTTAACTCCTGAAAGGCTTGAAGAATTTGTTGAAACATCAATAAAGAACAATTCGGATTATGACAAAACTTTAAGGAATCTGGACGCAGGTGTTTATATTTTCGGACATATGCATATCCAGTGGGATTACGAAGATAAAGATAAGAAGATATTTCTGGTAAATCCTGGTTCTTGTGGTTTGCCACTGGATGGAGTAACAGGCACAATTCCTTATACGATATTGGATATTTCGGATGCTGGAAAGGTTACAGTTGAAAAGTGCAGGATACCTTTTGATACAGAGGAATATATAGAAGTTCTGAAAACAACTACACAGTACTATGAAGCTAATGTATGGAGCAAAGTGATCATAAAAGAACTAAGAAGTGCAAAGGAGCATCTGACATTCTTCTTGCAGTTTGCAAATAAATATGCGGAAGAAATAAATGATACCCGAAGACCGCTTGCGGTAGATACCTGGGAGAAGGCATTTGAATTGTGGGAAAAGGAGAACTTATGAATAAGGATTGGTCAGAAAAGAATAAAAAAATGCAGTCGCTGATCGGGAAAGAAGCAAGCTTTAATGAGGGAATTGATGTTCTTATAGATTTAAGAAACGATCTTTTCGGGCAGATAACTTCAATTGTAAATACATATCCGGAAGATGCGTTTTATAAGATGCCTTTCGCGAAAGCTGATGGGTATCACAGCAAAACACTGAGTTATTCCATGTGGCATATATTCAGGATAGAGGATATAGTGGCGCATACATTGATAAAGCAGGATGAGCAGGTGCTTTTTAGTGGAAATTGGATAAAGAAGACAAAAAGCCCTATCATTACTACAGGTAATGAACTGCATGGAGAAGAGATTGCGGAATTCTCTAAAAAACTTGATGTGAAAGCCGTGTTTAATTATTGTAAGGCTGTTATGGAAGCTTCAAATGATCTTCTGAAAGGTCTGGATTATAAAGAATTAAAACGGAAATTCTCCGATGAAGATAAGAAAATAATAACAGACAGCAAATGCGTAAGTACCGATGAAAATGCATTCTGGCTTGTTGATTATTGGTGCGGAAAAGATGTTAAAGGTTTGATCAAGATGCCGTTTTCCAGACACTGGATCATGCACATAGAAGCAATGTGCAGGATTGCGGGGAAACTATGAGAAAATACTTTATTGATAATTTAAGATGGATGGATGTCTTTCTTCTGATCCCTTACCATGCCGCACAGGCATTTAATACATGGGGGGAGCTGAATTATGTTACATTCCCGGGAAATAAGGTTTGCAGCAGCTTTATAGTATTCCTTAGCCCTTATTTCATGCCGCTGCTTTTTTTACTGGCTGGCATGAGCACAAGGTATGCACTGAAAAAACGTTCATACGGACAGTATATTGTTGAAAGAGTTAAGAGACTGATCGTACCTTTCCTGTTCGGAGTAATCGTATTTTGTCCGATCTTGGCATATATTGGGGATAAGACAAACTTTGGGTACAGCGGCGGTTTTTTTGAGCATTACAAAGTATTCTTTACCAAGTGGACGGATCTGTCGGGGTTTGATGGCGGATTTGGAGTCGGACAGTTCTGGTTCCTTTATTTTCTGTTTGTGATCTCGTTTGTGGCAATTGGGATCATAGCACTGGTTAACCGCATATTCCAAAGTAAGAAAGAAAGGGATATACCTTTTTGGGTAATCTGTCTTTTTGGTGTTCCGCTGCCGTTTCTTTATGAGCTTCTTTCTGTGGGTGGAAAGAGCTTTGCGGAGTATCTGTTTGTTTTTCTTATCGGCTACTATATTATGTCAGGTGATAAAGCGATAGAGAAAACTGAAAAATACAGGTATGTTACACTGGCAATGGGACTTATCGCATGTGCAGCTAATGTATATATGTTTATATGGTCCGGAAAAGATTTTGGAACGATAAACGTTATCGCTAAGGCTTTTGCGGAATGGTTCATGATACTGGGGCTTATAGGGATCGGAAAGAATAAGCTTGATCATACGGGAAAAGTTTCAACTTATATGTCACGCAGATCGTTCCCTTATTTCAGCTGGCATTTCTTGTGGGTAGTATTGTTCCAATACTGGTTTTCCGGTATATTTGGTTCGAATATCGTCCTAATGTATTTTGTACCCATGCTGCTCGCATATCCGGTGACTTTTATCTGTTCGGAAATATGTCTTAGGATACCGACGCTTTGTTTTTTAATGGGCACGAAGTGATTGATTATTGTCAAGCGAGGTAAATATGCCAATCTGTGATGTATGTTTCAGACACTGTAAGATAGAAGAAGGTAAAAAAGGATTCTGCGGAGCAAGGACCTGCAAAGATGGCAAGGTGGTGGCTGCCAATTATGGAAGGATAACTTCCGCTGCACTTGATCCGATAGAAAAAAAGCCGTTAAAAATGTTCAGGCCGGGCAAGAAGGTATTATCGATAGGCTCATACGGCTGTAATTTAAGATGTCCGTTTTGCCAGAATAGCGATATTTCATGGTCAAAACAGGCCTTTGAATATGATAAATATGCGGAGTATTTTTCTCCGGAAGAAATCGTTGAGCGTGCATTGGAGCTTAAACCAAAGGGAAATATCGGAGTGGCATTTACCTACAATGAGCCTATGGTAGGGTATGAATTTGTTCGTGATACCGCAAAACTTTCTAAAGAAGCCGGTATGGAAAATGTGCTGGTAACAAACGGGACTGCTGAAGTTAAGATCCTTAATGAGATCATTGACTATATCGATGCAATGAATATCGATCTTAAAGCCTTTTCAAAATCTTTTTATCATGATATGATAGACGGTGACCTTGAAATGACAAAAAGTTTTATAGAACGCGCTGTCCCCAAATGTCATGTTGAGCTTACTACTTTGATAATACCTTGTGAAAATGACAGCGAAGATGAAATGCATGCTTTAAGCAGTTGGGTTGCCGGGTTGGAAGTGAAACACAATAAAAAGATACCGCTTCATATCACAAGATTTTTCCCGAGATTTAATATGACGGACAAAGATCCAACGCCTGTCGGTAAAATTTTGAGACTGGTTGAAGTTTCAAAAGAGAAGCTTGAATACGTATTTCCAGGGAATATACCCCAAATTTGAAGTATAAATGATGAGGTAGTTTCTGATAAAATGGAGTAACAGATGATACTTATATTTGATTTTTTTGAAACTTTGCTAAATAACAGATCCATAGATTTTAATCGCGGATTAAAGGTTTTATGGGAACAGCATTACAAAGATAAATGCTCATTTGAAGATATAAAAGCATATGGTGATGAATTATTTACCCATTTACAGAATTTGCATAAAGAGGGAGTAGAGTTTCCTTTCGTAAAAGATGAATTACCTTTATATGCTAAGAAGTACGGCGGGGAAACGGTATCGATGGATACGGAGGAAGAGGCTGATTTTCTGATGCGGTGTAATGATCTTGAAATTCTTCCGGGTGTTAAGTCTATGCTTGAAGAATTTGCAAAAAAGCAGATTCCGATGTATGTGCTTTCAAACAGTGGTTTTACAGCAAAAGCTCTTTGGAAGGTACTTGACCGTTTTGAAATAGGAAAGTATTTTTCAAATGTTTGGTCAAGTGCCGATTTTGGCAGGATAAAGCCTTATAAAGAATACTTTGAACAGGCACTTTTGACCGTTTTTTCAGAACATCCGAAGGAAAGAAAAGAGAATATACTGTTCATCGGAGATATGTATGAAACCGATGTAACAGGAGCACACAATGCCGGACTTAAGTCTGTTTGGATCAATCGTAAGAATGAGCCTGATAGAATGCATTATGCAGCCTATGAGATTGGTGAAACGAATGAGCTAAAGGATATAGTAGACCGTTTAGAGGATGGTGCCGATATAATAAAACTGGTTGAACCCAGCCCGGAATATAACGAGGATATCTGGGCTTTCAGGCAGGAGGTGCTGGAAAATGATGCTGATAATGAGGATCAGTTTGCCGGTTGCCTGTCTCTTGATACCAGCAGTTCTGCCGAGAAATGGATAAACATATGCGAATTAAGAAAGAGTGAAGAAACCTGTAATCAGGCAGGAACACAGGTGCCGTCACATATGTATCTGGCAGTAAGGATCAGCGATAACAGGATAGTGGGGATCATAGACCTAAGACATCATATCAACCACCCGATACTTGGTACATGGGGAGGACACTGCGGATATACGGTTCGACCTTCTGAACGTGGCAAGGGATATGCAAAGGAAATGCTGAGACTAAATATTCAGAATGAACGGAGTTTGGGAATTGCAAAGATGCTGGTTACCTGTAATTATGATAATATCGCAAGCGAGAAAACAATCCTGGGTAACGGCGGTGTTTTTGAGGAAACCATTAATGTTGACGGAACAATTATGAAACGTTACTGGATTTCTACCGGTGATTGATGAAATTGAAAGCTTTGGAGGGTGTATGAATTATTTTATAGAGGGGATCCAGGGTGCAGGAAAGAGTACCCTGGTAGGAAAAATATCTGAAATTTACTATGACTATCATGTGTTCAGAGAGGGTGATTACAACCCTGTAGAACTTGCATGGTGTGCATATATGAAGAGGGATCAGTATTATGCCATGCTTAAGGAATTTCAAGAGATAATTGATGAAATAAAGAAGCATACTACTATTGAACACAGGAAAGATGAAGACCGATACGTTGTAACTTATACTCAGATACTTACAGATATCCCCGGATTTCATAAGGATTTGGAGCAGTACGAAATCTATAACGGACGTGTGGACAGGGCTGCTTTTGAAGAGACCATTCTTTCAAGATTTTCAGCATGGGATGGGGAAAATCAGATATTTGAATGCTCGATTTTTCAGAACATAATCGAGAATCAGATTCTTTTCTTTGAAATGACAGATGATGAGATTGTTGATTTTTATAGAAAATTGAAGGATGTTATAAAGGAAAAGGATGTAAAGATACTGTATCTTGAAGCAGAAAACATTTCAGAGACTATAGATATAATCCGTAAAGAGCGTGTGGATGACAAGGGTAATGAAATATGGTTCCAGCTTATGATGGGATTTTTAGAGGATTGTCCGTACGGCAGAAATCATGGATTAACGGGTTTTGACGGACTTGTAAAACATCTTGAGCATAGGACTGTTTTGGAATTAAGGATTTTACGTGAAGTATTCCCTGAAAACTCGATCGTCCTTAAATCGAAGGATTATAATATACATTATCTGGATGATTTTTTCCCTGATAAGATAAAAGAGATGTTTGATGGAAAAGAATATACTGCGGGCGCTATCGGAAAGTCGCAGTCGATGGTCCGGATATATGGGGACTTGGTATTAAAGGTAGAGAAAGAGTGTGAGACCGTGCCGCTTATGGGAGAAGATAAACCGGGGCTTGACGGGAAGTTCCCTGCTTCAAAAGTTATTTATACAGAAGTCTGTGACGGATACCGTTATACCGTGGAGCAGGCATCTTTATAACGTGGTGACTGAAGGTTGTGCCAACTTTTGTAGAAAACCGTGGAGGATAAATTGAAAAAACAAAATTGGAAAGCCGGAAATATGCTTTATCCTGTACCGGCAGTTATGGTCAGCTGCAAGGCCAAAGAAGAGAACGCAAAGCCAAATATTATAACGGTGGCATGGGCCGGGACAGTATGTTCTGATCCGGTGATGCTGTCAATATCAGTCAGACCGGAAAGGCATTCTCATGATATCATAGAAAAAAGCGGAGAATTTGTGGTAAACCTTGTTACAGAGAGCTTGACAAAGGCTTGTGACTGGTGTGGAGTACGTTCCGGAAAGAATTATGATAAATTTAAGGAAATGAAGCTCCACCCCTTTATTTCCGATTTTATGGAAACTCCGGCAATAGCAGAAAGTCCGGTAAATATATACTGTAAAGTTAAGGATGTACTTAAACTTGGTTCACATGACATGTTTCTGGCCGAGGTTACCGGTGTAACGGTGGATGAATCCTATATGGATGAAAATGGGAGATTTGATCTTTCTGCTACAGGTCTTATTGCGTACTCTCACGGTGAATATTTTACTTTGGGAAAGAAACTTGGGAAATTTGGGTATTCCGTAAAGAAAAATACAAGGGGGCATTGAAAATGGCTATAGTTGGAGCTTTTATGGTACCGCATCCGCCGATGATAGTGCCTGCGGTAGGTCGGGGAAGTGAAAAGCAGATAGAGAAAACCATTGCAGCATATGAAAGGGTTGCAGATGAAATAGCGGCATTAAAGCCAGAGACCATTATTATATCAAGTCCGCACAGCGTAATGTATGCAGATTATTTTCATATATCTCCGGGTGTTAAGGCTACAGGCTCATTTGCAGAGTTTGGTGCACCTCAGGTTAAATTTGAGGTTAATTATGATGCCGAACTGGTGAATCTCCTTGCGAATAAGGCTATGTATACAGGCTTTCCAGCAGGGTGTCTGGGAGAGAAGAGAAAAGAGCTTGATCACGGAACTATGGTTCCTCTCTGGTTCATCACAAAGAAATACTCGGACTTTAAACTGGTAAGGACCGGGCTTTCAGGTTATGATCTGTTAAAGCATTATGAGTATGGTATCATGATAAAAGAGGCAGTAAGTGAACTTGACAGACGTGTTGTTTATGTAGCAAGCGGAGATCTTTCACATAAGCTTCAGGAATATGGGCCATACGGTTTTGCAGAGGAAGGTCCCGAGTACGATAGAAGGATAATGGATGTATGCTCTAGTGCACGGTTTGGGAAATTATTTGATTTTGATGAGAATTTCTGCAACAAAGCTGCTGAATGCGGACATAAATCATTCGTTATCATGGCAGGAGCGCTTGACGGTACTGCAGTAACGGCAACTCAGTATTCCCATGAGGATGTGACGGGCGTTGGTTACGGGATATGCTCTTTTATCCCTAAAGGAACTGATGAGGGCAGGCATTTTTTAGACCTAAAGCTTGCTGAAGAAGAAACTGCTTTAGAGGAAAAGAAAGCAAGATCCGATGTTTATGTAAAGCTTGCAAGGGCTTCGGCAGAATATTATGTGAAAAATAAAAAGGTTATGAAGGTGCCGGAATGGGTGCCTGAAGAATTATTGAACACTAAGGCCGGGGCCTTTGTTTCAATACATAAATTTGGGGCTTTACGCGGCTGCATAGGAACCATACTTCCCACTAAAAACAGCCTTGCAGAAGAGATTATCCGGAATGCCGTAAGTGCTGTATCGGAAGATAACAGATTTGACCCGGTGGAGCCTGAGGAGCTTAAATGGCTGGATATTAATGTTGACGTGCTTGAGAGTCCGGAAAAAATAGAGTCTGAAGAGCAGCTTGATGTAAAAAAATACGGGGTTATAGTTCAGAGCGGGCATAAAAGAGGACTTCTTCTTCCTGATCTCGATGGGGTGGATACTGTTGAACAGCAGATTTCCATAGCCATGCGAAAAGGTGGGATTAACCCCGGAAGCAATATTGATTTATATCGTTTCGAGGTTGTACGGCATACCTGACATGAAAGGAGCCGAGAGATGCATTTTGTTGATGCAAAAGGGATACTCACCGCCAGCGGCGGGTATAACGGGATGAATATTTATCGTGGATGTACACATGGATGCATATATTGTGACAGCAGAAGCCGGTGTTATCAGTTTACACATGATTTTGAGGATATTGAAGTAAAGCGGAACGCTCCGGAATTGCTCGAAAAGGTACTGAGATCAAAAAGACAGAAATGCATGATAGGAACTGGGTCAATGTCGGATCCGTATATGCATTGTGAGGAGAAATTAGGTCTAACAAAAAGCTGCCTCGAGATTATCCTGAAGTATGGTTTCGGCATAGCCATACAGACAAAGTCGGACCGGATATTAAGAGATATTGACCTGCTCGAGGAAATTAATCATTCTGCAAAAGCAGTAGTCCAGATGACGCTTACGACATATGACGATGAACTGTGTAAAACCTTAGAGCCTAATGTATGCAATACAAAGCGCAGGATAGAAGTACTTGAAAAAATGCAGGAGAGAGGAATACCGACAGTTGTATGGTTGACTCCGATACTTCCCTACATCAATGATACAGTGGAAAACATAACCGCTATCCTAAAGGAGTGTGTGAGAGTAGGAGTAAAAGGCGTAATTGCTTTTGGCATGGGGCTGACTCTAAGGGAAGGTGACAGAGAGTATTATTATGCTGCACTTGACAGGCATTTCCCGGGTTTAAAGGAAAAATATATTAAGCAGTATGGAAATGCTTATGAAGTACCGAGCCCAAGATCAAAGGAGCTATGGGAGGCGTTCCAGAAAATCTGTAAGGAAAACGGGATCATATCTAACGCAGATGAGTGTTTTAAGTATATGCATGAATTTCCGGAAAAGTATAAACAGATGAGCCTGTTTGATCTGTAATACGACATGCTGATATGCCTGATATAAAATGACGAGAAAAAACGCCCACAAATCGTGGGCGTAAATTTTTATAGCTTATTTATGTTTCTCCAAATATCTGGCTGCGCTTTCCACATCCTTAACATATACTCCCTTGCAGCTGTCACCCAGCTGATTTTTCATGCTTCTGAGATTATCAGATGAAGGATCTATAACAATTACCAGAGGTTTTCCGGTCAGATCTGCAGATTGACTCTTAGTATCTGCCTGTGCATCTTCCATTTTTATAAGGCCTTTATCAAGATATTTCCTTAAAATCTCTTCAAGCTCCTGGTAGATAACAGGCTTTGAAAGATAATCCGTAAAGCCTTCTTTCAGATATGTATCTCTTGCGTCGGATACTGCATCGGCGGTAAGTGCAATGACAGGTGTCGAATCAGCTATCCGTTCATTCTTTATAATCTTAAGGGTTTCTGTACCGGTTTTTCCGGGCATCATCTGGTCAAGAAGCACCAAATGATAAGATTTTTTCTTAAGCAGCTCTATACACTCGTCACCTGATTCGGCTGTTTCAACCTGTATCTTTGTTTTCTTGAGTAACCCCTTTAATACCTTAAGGTTCATATCGTTATCATCAACAACGAGTATGTGTGCATCAGGGGCAACCAGGGTAGGTTTGTATTTTTCTTTCTCCTCCTGCAGCTTGGCCAGATTTTCTGCAAAATTGCCTATAGGTGTATTATCTATAATCTTCTGGACCATAAAGGCGGTAAATGTAGTACCCTTCCCGTATTCGCTTTCTACATCCACAGTACCATCCATCATCTCGGTAAGCTGTTTTGAAATATTCAGTCCCAGACCGGTTCCTTCAATATTCCTGTTTTTATTCTCATCAAGTCTCTGGAAGGATGTAAAGAGTTTTTCCATATCTTCAGGTTTAATGCCTATACCGGTATCCGATACCCTGCAGATCAGCTTTTTGCTTTTCTCATCAAAGGATACATTGATGTCAACTCTGCCTTCATGTGTATATTTTATGGCATTATTTATCAGATTAAGCATTATCTGCCTGATCCTTATCTCATCACCCCATAGCTTTGAAGGGATATCCTTAGAAACCTCAAGATTATATTTCAGGCCTTTATCCATAGCCTTTTTCATAGTCATATTGACCAAATCGTTTAGCACGGAAGAAACCCCGTACTCCACCGGATTAAGCTCCATCTTGCCGGACTCTATCTTGCTTAGGTCCAAGAGATTGTTGACTATTGACAAAAGAGTCTTTCCTGCACTCTGTATATCAAGCGCATATTTTTCAACATCCTTATCATGTGTTTCTCTGAGTATCATCTCATCCATACCGATTATGGCGTTCATAGGGGTTCTGATCTCATGAGAAACATTGGCTAAAAATACGCTTTTGGCCCGGTTAGCCTTTTCGGCGACTCTTGCTTCTTCTTTTATACGCTCGTTTTCTGCAGCCTGTACCCAGTAAAAGATCTCCTTTACATTTCTGTGGGTAAGGCTCAGATACATCAGGAAGCCCATAACAGCGAATGTTATTGTATTCATGATATCCGTACTGAAGGCCTGGGGACTTTTTATATCATGACTTATGAAAAGATACAGTGCAGTCGACAAAAATACGATCGTACCCATTCTATATGGCTTATCCATTACTACCAGTGGTATCAGCGCCAGAAATACTACAATACTGGTAGATGGTGAGTCCATATTTGAAGGCTGAATGCTTAATACCATTCCGTATAGGATTACTGTAAGTATAAACGCATAGCAATATACCAGAGCATATAAGCTGGTAACATTTTTTATGTATTTCCCGATAAGTGACAGAATAAGCCCGCCAATTATCAATACCCAGTATGCTAAAAGGTTATCTGTTCCCAGGAAAAAATTGAGCGCAAGAAAAAAAATACCCAGGATCATTACTCCGATTGATGTCTTTGCTACAAGATTCACATTTCGTTCCATGATCAGGGTATTGATACTTTCAAATTCTTCTTTTTTCAGACCGCAATACAAGAAAAGATTTTTATTTAAGAAACCTATTTTCTTCATGAACCGCCTTTCTTAAGTCCGCTACTCTATGCACGGATATATTTCTTTTATTATGGTCGCGGCGTCATCATACATAAAATCTTCTATCAGTCCGGCAGCTTCCTTCAGCTTTTCACGCTGCGTGATCCTGAAAGGGTATCCCGCAAGCTTTTCTGCCAGTTCCTTTGCCAGACTGTCATCAAAATCATCAAGCGCCGATAGCAGCCTGTCAGCCACTTCTTTTGCCTCATCTGCCGATATTTCATCAGCAGGATGAACCTCTTCCATTTCACCTATCGGCTTGAGACCTTCTACTAATTTTTTATATGATATAAGAGCCGGGGTATTTTTGTCTTCGATAACATCAACATTATTGTTTTTGGCTGCAGCTTCAAGTTCTTCAAAAACATTACTGAGATCGATGGCACCTATCATTTTTGCATTGCTCTTTAAAGCATGCACTGTGATCATATAGTTATTATAGTCCTTGGCGTAATAATATTCCATGATCTTCGGTCTGTTTTTTTCGTAACTTTTATAGAAACGCTGAACAGCTGAGATATAATTATCCTCACCACCAGTATACCTTAAACCCTGCTCAATATCAAGTCCGGTTTCTTTTAAAATTTCAAGCTTATTATCCACTATCATAATTTAGACGATTTTCCTTCTTTGGTAGATTTGTAAAATCTGATTATCCAAGTACGTCAATTATCTTTGCAACCAGCTCGGATTTTTTTGCCGGCTTAATGATAAATCCCTGAGGCTTTAACTCTGCCAGTATATCAAGTATTGCATTTCTCTCAGTCATACCGGTCAAAAATACGATCGGGATATCGGCATATTCTTCAATTTCCCTAAGCTCTTTGGCTACATCCGAACCGTCCTTCTCGGGCATCAGATAGTCCAGCAGGATAAGGTCGGGTATTTTTTTCTTTAAAAACTTGAACGCATCATCACCGGATCTTACAAGTGTAACATCATAAAACTCCTTCAACTGTTCCCGGATGTTAAGCAACTGATCGGTATCGTCGTCTACCACAAGAATATGTTTTCTTTTGTATTCCTTTTCCGGTCTTTCGTTAATGAATTCCCTTACCTTTGACTTATTCTTTTCCCTCTCTTTTACAACCTCTTCTTCGATGCTTAATAACTTTTCATATAGAGCATCATAAGAGACCGGTCTTGAAAGCAGGTATGCCCGATCAAGTTTAGTATATCTTAAGAACAGCTTTTCATCCTTTTCATTTGCGATAACTATGGTTATGCAGTTGCCCTTATGCGTGCCGTTTTTAAGCATATCAAATGGTGTGATCGTCTCTGAAGTTTCATCACCAAGACAGATGATCACTACCTCCGGTGATTCATCTAAAAGAGCGTCAAAGAGATCTGATTTTAGCGGTGCGCATCTTACAACATTATATTCTGTGTCTGCCTTTAAGTGTTCAAGCAGATCTGAAGCAACATTATCATTTTTCCCGGTAATAAGTATCTTTAGTTCCATGGTCAACCTCATATAATCCGAAAGCTTATTTCATACTGTCTGCAGATTTGCTATAAATATATTTTTATATCGGATATGATAACAAAAAACTTAAGTGCAGGCAAACCTTTTCTGTTTAAGCGGTATTTTTTTCTGTTTAAACGGATTGACCGCATTTTACTTTTTTGCTATTATTAATGTTGCATCAATATAGAGACTTATCAAAAGAAAATACGCCCGGAGCAAGATACGGATAATGGACAACAGGATAGATATCAAAGTAGAGATAGATCAAACCTGTGCTTCCCCACAGGTGATCATAAAAGCAGATCAGCATTCAGGGCTGATTGAAAAAATAATATATGCCGTCGAGCGTTGTGTTAGCGATGAATACCCAAATATCACCGCATATAATGGTAACGAAGTGATACTGCTCAATCAATGGGATATAATACGCATATACACAGAAAACCGCAAGCTTACCATATGCACCAAAGATAAAACCTACGGATCAAGAATGTCATTAAAGGAGCTTGAGGAAATCCTTGATGATGAAATTTTTGTAAGGATAAGCAGATTTGAACTTATAAATCTTAAGAAGGTTTCAAGCTTTGATCTGAGCATTTCTGGTACCATAAAAGTAATCTTTGAAAATGGGACCGAGACTTGGGTAGCCAGGAGATGTGTACGCTCTATCCAGGAAAAGCTTAAAAAGAGAGCATCCGGGGGTGATCGCCATGAATAGGTTAAAGAAAAAAGCGATCATCTTAAGTATTGCAGGATTTATTGCGGGTATTTTGATCGGGATAATTATTTCATTGCTTACAGCATCTTCTGAAGAAACGCCGACAAATCTATGGTCACGTCTTATTTATCTGCTGGCAGGTGGCATACATGGTGCGATAGCAATGGGTTCATCGATAATCTATGAAAAAGAGGACTGGAGCATTGCCGGCGTAACCATTACCCACTTTGTAATCACACTGGCCAGCTTTTATACCTTAGGAACCATTCAGGGCTGGCTGAACTTTGGCGATGCGGTATTCTGGATAATAACAATTGTCTTTATCGTGGTATATATCATTATATGGCTGGCAAATTATCTTGCATACAAAAGAGCAGTGAAAGAAATGAATAACGATCTTGAGAAGATACAGGAAAAGAAATAAAAGGAGTGCCCAGTCCACCGGACACTCCTTTTAAAATCATTTACTTGCCTTACTGTCTCTCTCTTTCATGATAAGTCTTTCGAAGTCCTCGTACTTTAATGCACCAAGATCCTCACCTGCACGGTGGCGGACGGAAATTGTTTCGTTTTCCATATCCTTATCGCCTACGATTATCATGTAAGGGATTTTTTGCCCCTGTGCCTCTCTTATCTTATATCCGAGTTTTTCAGGTCTGTGATCGGCCTCAGCCCTGAATCCTGCTGCCTCAAGCTTCTTTACTATACCGTCAGCATATTCTCCGGCTCTGTCTGTTACCGGTAAAACTATAGCCTGTACCGGAGCAAGCCACAAAGGAAATGCCCCTGCGAATTGTTCTGTGATTATGCCGATAAAACGCTCTATAGAACCAAATACCACCCTGTGTATCATCGCAGGACGATGTTTCTTTCCGTCTGCACCGATATACTCGAGCTCAAATCTTTCCGGCAGCTGCATATCAAGCTGGATTGTACCACACTGCCATGTCCTTCCCAGCGAATCTGAAAGATGGAAATCAAGCTTGGGTCCGTAAAAAGCACCGTCACCCTCATTTATTATATAGCTCTTTCCCATATCATCACATGCAGCCTTTAGTGTATCTGTAGCAAACTCCCATGTCTCAAGGTCTCCCATATGGTCCTCGGGCATTGTTGAAACCTCTATCTGATACGAAAGTCCGAAAACAGAATATACCTCATCAAAAAGCTTTATGACATTCTTTATCTCATCTCGCATCTGATCCCATGTCATGAAAATATGTGCGTCATCCTGTGTAAAGCAGCGTACCCTGAAAAGACCGTGAAGTGTGCCCGAAAGCTCGTGCCTGTGGACCAGCCCCAGCTCACCCACACGTAAGGGGAGTTCCCTGTAAGAATGCTGTTCAGAGCGGTATACGAGCATACCTCCTGGACAGTTCATCGGCTTTATTGCAAAGTCTGTATCGTCGATAACTGTTGTATACATCTTGTCCTTATAATGTGCCCAGTGACCAGATCTTTCCCACAGGTCCCGGTTAAGCATCATAGGTGTTGAAATTTCCACATACCCGTATCTCTTATGGATCTCCCTCCAATATTCAATCAGAGTGTTTTTTAGTACCAACCCCTTTGGCATAAAGAACGGGAAACCCGGTCCCTCGTCAGCTAAAAAGAAAAGTCCTAATTCCTTACCTATCTTACGATGATCACGTCTTTTTGCTTCTTCAAGCTGTTCGAGATATTCCTCAAGCTTTTCTTTTTGAGGGAAAGCAATCCCGTAAATCCTCTGAAGTGATTCCCTATTAGAATCCCCTCTCCAGTAAGCTCCGGCGCATGATAAGAGCTTGATCCCCTCTCCGTCTACAATACCTGTCGATTCAAGATGCGGACCAGCACAGAGGTCTGTAAATTCTCCCTGACTGTAAAATGATATAACCGCATCCTCCGGCAGATCATTGATAAGTTCGATCTTATATGGCTCGTCCTTCATTAAACATAGAGCCTCTTCCCTTGCAAGTTCAAATCTTTTAAGTTCAAGATTTTCCTTACAGATCTTGCGCATTTCAATTTCAATCTTTTCCATGATCTCAGGATTAAAACTAAAAGGCGCATCCAGGTCATAATAAAATCCGTTTTCAATAGCCGGTCCTATAGCCAGCTTAACCTCAGGAAACAGGCGCTTTACTGCCTGTGCCAGAATGTGAGAACATGTGTGCCAGTAAATCTTTCTGTTTTGTTCGTTGTCAAATAAATACTCCTTGTTCATAATCGTTTACCTTCTTTCTTATGTTGGTAGAAACCCTCCGCTTTACTTTGGGTTTCTTTTAAATATACCGCGCCAAGCTACGTGTGCCCCGAAGGGGCAAACTCTTGCGCGGACTAGCTGCGTAACATAAGAAAAGCACCCCAAAGATTACCATATAGTAATCTTAAGGGTGCATTTAGCACGGTTCCACCTTAACTTTTCACTTCAGATTCTAACAAATCCTATCCCTTAACGCAGGAGTACGGTAACGCTTACTTTAATTCGGCATTACAGCTCAGGAATGGTTTTCGTCCATCGTCCTCATAAACGGCTTTCACCAAAATGTCGCTCTCTCTGGATGATTCGTAATGAATTACTCTTTCCGTCGTTGCTTTTCTTATGTTAGTTTGTAAAATACCATATTAAAAATATTTTGTCAACTATTTTTTTTTATACACGGTAAGAGCGAAAATAAAGGATTGACAGATTTGAGTCTATAGCATATAATAAAGAAAATTTGAGGAAAGAACGAGGTATTTTATGTTAAGCGTGGTGAGATAACCATTGCATGATCAGCTGTGTGCGACCTGATAAGCTTTCGGCATGGCACGAGAATTGCAATATTTTAACTTTTACAGGGTTGACAGTATTTACTGCCGGCTTAGTTAATTGCGCTTAATATCATGGATTATAATACCCTCGTTTTTTTGATGCCTCGGGGAAATATATGCATGCTCCTTTTTAAAATATGGGATGCAAGTTTATTTACTCGGTGTAAGTATAATAACGATAAGAAACAATTCGGACCATGATATCTTTGCGTAAAGATTTATGGTCTGTTTTTTTGTGACAAAATGAAAATTGTTGTAAATCACTTAGAATAGGTTTGCGGTCAGAATATCTGCAAACAGAAAGGTTGGAAAAATGAATAAAAATATAAGAAGAATTGATAACTACAAAGAATACTTTACAAAAGAATATTTAATGGGACCTAACAGTCTGCGGCTTCTAGATGAGATGCTTGCTAAATATCCGTTAAAGGAAGGCAGCCGCGTAATGGATCTTGGATGTGGGGCGGGAATTACAAGCCTTTTTCTGGCAAAAGAAGCAGCGGTCAATGTATTTGCAACAGACCTTTGGATTTCTGCTACCCAGAACGCAAGGACTTTTGAAAAATGGGGAATAGCGGACAGTGTTATCCCGATTCATGCAGATGCAAATGATCTTCCTTATGCGACAGAGTATTTTGATGCCATAGTGAGCATTGATGCATATCATTATTTTGCAAACAAAAAAGGCTATATGCAGGAGAAGATATTACCCTACCTGAAGAAAGGCGGTTCTCTGATAATAGCTGTTCCCGGATTGAAGGAGGCTCCTAAAGGTGAGGATTACGAGATGATGATGGAATGGTTTGAAGATGACAAAGAAGCTTATAATGAGTTTCAAACCAGAGAATGGTGGGTCAATTTAATAGGAAAAGGTGACGATTTTGAAGTCGTTATGGATTTTGATCTGGACTGCTTTGATGAGGCATGGGATGACTGGTTTAAGTCGGGACATGAATATGGAATTAAAGACAAGGGTTACTTTGACAAGGGGATGGGAAAATATCTGTCTTTTATAGGACTGGTGATCCGAAGATTATAGAACAATAAAAAAATCAATCACAGAACCGTCCCTCTGATTGAAAAAATAAAAAGGAATAAAGAAATGAATACAGAACAACAGATAGAATTTGATAAGATAAAGGAAATATGGGCAGAACTGGCGGTAACCGGTGCTGCAAAAAAGGAGATTGCAGAGGCTTCAGTGTATCTCGATGAAATGGAGCTTAGCAGCAGACTGCGGGATACAACAAACAGTAAAAGGATGATAGAAAAGCTGGGAAATCCACCCCTGCAGGATGTAACGGAGATAAGAGAAATACTGACCGAAGCGGGGAAGGGCAGCTGTCTAACCCCTTATCAGCTGGAGCGCGTGGAAAAAGTGCTGGTTGTTGTGGAACGGCTTAAGGACTATCTCGGAAGGGGCAAGCAGTATGAAAACCCTTTAGCCTACTATGACGAGAATCTTGATGAGTTAAAGGATTTAAGGGAAGAGATTTGCAGGCAGATCAGGTATGAAGCAGTTGATGACCGGGCAACAAACACGCTGTTTGAGATAAGGACAAAAATTGCAAGGGCAGAAGAGGCTGTTAAGCAGAAGGCTGAGCAGGTAATAAGAAATAATAAAGACTGCATGGCTGATACCTATTATACTATGAGGAATGGGAGAATCTGTGTTCCGGTGAAAAAGGAATACCGATACAGGATCCCCGGAAGCGTTATAGATAAATCTGCATCAGGAAATACCGTTTTTGTAGAACCGGCAGCACTTGGGAAGCATTATGAAGAGCTGCAGATGCTACGCGTAGAAGAGGAGAATGAGGTATATCAGGTTTTATATACTCTTACCGCGCTGGTTTCGGATGCGATCCCTTCGATGGAAGAAAATATGAGTATGATAGAGAAGCTTGATTTCATATTTTCTAAGGGTAAGCTAAGTATAGATCTCGATTGTACAGAGCCAAGGATTAATTTTGCGAGATATATAAGCTTAAAAGAGGCAAGGCACCCTCTGATGGACAGAAATATTAATGTTCCGCTGAACTTTGAACTTGGAAATACAGGGCACCCTGAAACTAAAGTAGGTGATGATATTAACGGAAACAGAGCTGAAACACCGGAAAGAATCAGGGGTATCGTAATTACCGGACCTAATACCGGTGGTAAAACTGTGGCCATAAAAACAGTTATGATCAACAGCTATATGGCACAGTGCGGACTGCATGTACCCTGTAAGGAAGCTGATATCTGCATGAACAGCAATTACCTAAGCGACATCGGTGACGGACAGAATCTTTCTGAAAACCTTTCGACATTTTCTGCTCATATAAAGAATGTACTGGAGATATTAAAGCAGGTAAACAAGGACAGCTTTGTTATAATGGATGAGTTAGGCTCCGGAACGGATCCTGCCGAGGGTATGGGCATTGCTACGGCAATACTTGAAGAGCTCAAGAAAAGCGGAGCCAATTTCCTGGTTACGACTCATTATCCGGAGATAAAGGAATATGCCGACAGGACCGAAAATATAATTAATGCCAGGATGACTTTCGATAAGGAAACTCTGATGCCGACCTACCGGATGGTGATAGGTGAAGCGGGAGAAAGCTGCGCTTTTTATATCGCAGACCGTCTGGGTATGCCAGAGGAGATGCTAAAGTGTGCCGTTGCTGCGGCATATGGGAAGAAAGCTGTAAAGAATTACCGTTTCCATAATAACGAGACAATCAAGGAGGAGAATACTAGAAAAATCTCCAGGATTAAAGAGACACATATTGACAGCAGGCTCGGGACAAAATATAATATCGGAGACAGCGTAATGGTTTATCCGGATAAAAAGATCGGAATTGTCTGTGAACCCATTAACGACAAGGGAGTGCTCAGGGTACAGATTGCGGACAAGAAGATCTATATCAATCATAAAAGGGTAAAGCTGCATGTCAAAGCAGAGGAGCTGTACCCGGAGGATTATGATTTTTCGATTATTTTTGACTCTGTGGAAAACAGAAAGAAAAGACATGATATGGAGCGAAAGTATACGGAAGAAACCATTAGCTATGACGAGTAATACTTTAGAGGAGCATTTGATATATGAAGATAGTATTTCTTGACAGAAAAACAATTGGAGAGGACCTGGATCTTTCAGGGTATGACCGGCTGGGCGAGGTAGTAATGTATGATTTTTCCGACCCTTCGGAGGTACCGGAAAGAGTTAAGGATGCGGATATCATAGTTTTAAATAAGACGAGGATAGATGAGAGCACAATATATACTGCCGAAAAGCTTAAGCTTGTATGTGTGACTGCTACAGGCACCAATAACCTTGATAAGGATTATCTGGCAAGGCGTGGTATAGAGTGGAGAAATGTCGCAGGTTACTCTACCGAGACAGTGGCTCAGCATACATTTGCACTCCTTTTCTATCTTTACGAGCATCTCCCTTATTACGATGAGTATGTAAAGAGTGGGAAATATGCAGGAGATAAGCTTTTTACACATTTTGCGCAGAATTTCCATGAAATTAACGGAAAGACCTGGGGTATCATAGGGCTTGGTGCGATAGGTCACAGAGTTGCTGAAATTGCGACAAGCTTTGGTTGCAGGGTACAGTATTTTTCAACATCGGGCAAAAATCATGATGCTGTATATAAAGAGGTGGATTTTAATGAATTGCTGGCTACCTCGGATATAATTTCCATACATGCGCCTTTAAACAGTGATACGGAAAACCTGATAAATAAGAAAGCGCTTGATCAGATGAAAACTTCTGCTATACTGCTTAACCTTGGCAGAGGGCCTATAGTTAATGAAGAGGATCTGTGCGAGGCACTTGACAGTGGAAAAATAGCAGGCGCAGGTCTTGATGTACTTTCAGTTGAGCCGATGAGAAAGGACAGTCCTTTCATTAAACTGAAGCATCCCGAGAGAGTGTTTATCACTCCTCATATTGCCTGGGCGTCTGTTGAAGCAAGAAGAAGACTAATGGCAATCATCGAAGATCAGATAAAGGAATGGCAGAAGTAATTACTTAAATCGGAAGACTTGTTGAATAAAATTGGATGTTTATAAAGGTGTGGCATTTGTGACAAATGTCACACTTTTTTTGTTACACATAACACTACCGAAGAGAAAAATGAGGATATATAATGTGCACTGTAAGATAGATCAGCGGGGTTACATGAAAAAGATGTAACCCATGTGAATAAACAGGAAAGGCATAGGAGGAAAGAGATGTCTCAAACAGTAGTAGAAGTTAAAAACCTGGTAAAGAGGTACAAGGAGCTGATAGCTCTTGACAATTTCAACATGAAGATAGAAAAGGGAGAGGTCTTTGGACTTTTAGGACCTAACGGTTCCGGAAAGACCACTACGATCAACTGCATACTTTCGCTTCTTAATTATAATAACGGAGAGATAAAGGTCTTCGGCGAGGAGATGAAGAATACCAGATACGATCTTAAAAAGAAAATAGGAGTGGTCATGCAGGATGTAGCGGTATTTGATGAGTTGAACGTGTATGACAATATCGATTATTTCTGCGGCCTATACATTGGAGATAAGGAAACCAGAAAAAAGTATGTTGAAGAGGCTATAGAATTTGTAGGGCTTGAGAATTTTAAAAAGTTCAGACCCAAGAAGCTTTCGGGAGGTCTGCTCAGAAGATTAAATATAGCCTGCGGAATTGCTCATAAACCTGAGCTGATAATACTTGATGAGCCTACGGTTGCTGTTGACCCGCAGAGCAGGAACAAAATCTTAGAGGGCATCACGGAGCTTAACCGCAAGGGTGCGACAATAATATATACCAGCCACTACATGGAAGAGGTAGAACAGATCTGTACACATATCCTTATAATGGATAAGGGAAAGAATGTGGCTGAAGGCACAAGTGATGAGCTCAAGCGCAGCATAAAGAATACCGAGAACGTGATAGTTGATGTGAGGAATCTTGATGAAAAGCATGTCGAGGCAATGAAGAAACTTAATCATGTATATGAAGTAAAGTATATGTCTGACAGGTTGGTGATCAAATGCGCGGGCGGCAGGCATAACATCTCACATGTTATAGATTATTTTGCAGACAACAATCTTGATTATGACAGGATTTATTCGGAGCTGCCCACATTAAATGATGTGTTCTTGGAGATTACAGGTACTTCACTCAGGGATCAGGAGGCATGATATGTTTTTGAACATACTGTGTAAGAAATTAAAAATATGTGTAAACAACAAACAGAATATATTCTGGACACTGATGTTTCCTATTATATTGGGAACGTTGTTTACGATAGCATTTGGCGGCATATTTGAAAGCTATAAGTTTGAGCAGGTCAAAACTGCTGTAGTGTTTGATACGGATAATGAGCAGGTGGTCGAGAATGCAAAGACTTTCCTGGAAGGTATATCGAATGACGGAAAGAAGCTGCTCGACATTCAGTATCTGGAATATGATGAGGCAGAAGCACTTTTAAAGGACGGAGAAAAGGTAAACGGCATTATAAGGGTGAAGGAAGACGGCAAACTGACTCTGGACATATTGAGCAACGGAGTTCTATCTACCATCCAGCAGAGTATAGTTACGGGATACAATCAGAATGTGACCATGATAGAGAAGGTGGCTAAGGAACATCCGGAAAAGCTGTACGAGGTTATAAAGGGTGTTTCGGAAAATACTTCCTATGTACTTCCTAAAAGTCTTGGCGGTGACAACAAGGATCCCTTCATCAGTTACTTTTATAATCTTTTAGCCATGACTACATTGTTTGCCTCAATGCACAGCTTAAGGATTGGAAACAATACCCAGGCAAACATGTCCAAGGTAGGGGCCAGGGCAAATGCATCACCTGTCAGGCGTATGAGCTTTCAGATAGCAGGCTTTATCGCATCGTTTTTGGTTTCGCTTGCGGTAGTTGAGATAGGACTTACCGTCATGATTTTTATCTTGAGGGTTGAGTTCGGCGGAAATATTCTGATGATATACCTGACTTCCGCGCTGGCAGCACTGCTCGGTGTTTCGCTGGGCTTCTTCGTTGGAAATCTCGGAAGCTTTTCACTTGATAAGAAGGAAGGCATTCTTGTAGGCATTACGCTTCTTGGATGTGCCCTTTCGGGACTTATGTATGGGGATATGAAGATAATTATAGCCGAAAAGGCTCCGTTCATCAACAAGATCAATCCGGCAGCAGTTATAAGTGATTCGTATTATGCCTTAAACATGTTTGGTGTTGGAGGAAGGTTTTTTGAAACGGTCATGTACATGGTCGGACTAAGCCTCATTTTGACTATAGGAGGCTTGCTCCTCGGAAGGAAGGTCAGCTATGATAGTATTTAAGACATTTTTTAAGGTATTGAGCAGATACAAGTTTTCGATGATAATGTATCTGGCTATCGCTTTAGCAATAATAACGATAATGTCAGGCTTCAATTCGAGCGGGAATGCCTCTTATTATTCGGTCAGCCAGGGAATTATCGTTTTGGACAATGATAAGTCGGAGGTATCAAGGGGACTTATAGCATATCTGGAAACAATAAATTATATTTATGAAGACGACTATACGGAAGAACAGATAACGGATATGATCTACTATACAAAAGCATCCAATTATCTGATAATACCCGAAGGCTTTGGTGAGGCTTTCCTTTCGGACTCAGGCAATCCACTGAAGATTGAAAGTACAAAAGAAGTTGATACCAGAATGGGGTATACCGTAGAGGCTGAGATGGACAGCTACTTGAAGCTTACCGCTAATTATATGAAGGGTGGCTATAGCTTCTCAGAAGCTGATGAACTGTCAAGAGAGTCCCTGGCGGATATGAGCGCAGTTAATATGGTTTCTGAGGTCGTAATACAGGATGATAAGATATTTACAGTATTTACCATTCTTCCTTATGCTTTGCTTACCCTGCTCTGCTCGGCGGTACTGCCTGTTATTTTAAGGTTCGGAACAATGCTGATAAGCAGAAGGACAGGAATATCCTCCCTGCCTTCAGTAAAAAAACAGTCGATGCTTGCTTTGGCGAGTGCCCTGGTTACAATAGGGATGATATGTGTACTTATCATAATCTCTTCACTTCTGTCAGGGGAAATGCTTACTGCACGATGGGCTTTGATAGCAATCGACGTAATAGTATTTAGTATGACCGCTGTCATGATAATAATCGCACTATCAAGCTTTGGTATCAATCCCGAAGCAGCTCCCGCAATAACGAATATCGTTGCACTTTCCTTCTCATTCCTTGGAGGAATATTCGTACCGATCGAACATCTCGGAGGAACTGCAAAAGCTATCGGACAGTTTCTTCCCACATACTGGTATTCTGAAGCCATTGAAAGGATAAAGAGTGGAGGAGGATTAAATGACATCGCAATATGTCTTGGAATCCAGCTCCTGTTCGGCCTTATGGTAATGGTGATAGGAATGCTTTACGGAAGGTATAATTTAAGGAAGGCTGAGTAAAATAGATTGCCTTATTTATGATTTTGATGTAGAATAAATGTGTCAACATGGTTTGGCACATTTTTTTATGGGACGGGTGGTATTTTGAAGGAGTTTGTTGATAAACTGTTTATAATCATTTTGTCAATATTTATCTTGATAGGGATTTATACTGATACCTGGAAGGTCTTGGTTATTTTTTCACTGATCACAATCTCGGCGCTTATGTCTTATCTGCGTATTGTGGAGAAGAAGGGTATTCTGGCGGATAAGATACTGGAGTATCTTTTTGGGATACTTTCGGTATTTTTCCCGGAAGTCATTATTTTTATACCCGTAATTTCCTATGAAGCTTTTCTTGACCGTCAGATCATAGTCGGAATAATGCTCGCTGCCGGGTTTGTAATATCTTCTTTGAAAATGGTTTTAAGCGCCAGGTTAATGCTGGGGGCAGTCATAGGATTGGCGGTATTCCTGGCGTACAGGACGGAAAAAATGGGTAAGCTTCTGGTTGAGAACCGAAAGATCAGGGACGAGGGTGAGATAAATAAGGAGAACCTGCGCAAGCAGAATAAGAATCTTTTGGAAGAGCAGGATAAGAGTATCTCGGCGGCACAGCTATCCGAGAGAAACCGCATTGCCCGTGAGATACACGATAATGTGGGTCATATGCTCAGTCGTTCCATACTTCAGGTCGGGGCCATGATGGTTGTGAATAAGGATGAGAATATGAAGCAGGAATTAATGAGCCTGCGTGAGACTTTGGACACAGCCATGAACAATATCAGGAATAGCGTACATGACTTAAGGGATGAGGCTATTGACTTAAAAACTGCTCTGGAGGAGATTGCGGAGCCTTTGAAGTCAGATTTCAATGTGACTTTTGAATTTGATGCTGAGGTGGGAGAGATTTCGAAAGAGATTAAGTATGCCACCATAAATATAGTCAAGGAATCGGTTTCAAATATCATCAAGTACAGCAAAAATGAGAATGTTGATATCAGGTTTTACGAGCATCCGTCCATGTATCAGATAATTGTTCATGATTATGCGGTCAATCACGGGGACGGTTTTGTGATTGACGATAAAAAGGTCAACCGCAGAACCGTCCCTGTGATCGATCCTGTATCCGGAGAGGGCATGGGACTTGAAAATATAAGGACAAGGGCTGAGAAACTTGGTGGAAATGCTACGTTTACAGATGAAAACGGATTCAGGGTATTTGTGAGGATACCCAAATAATAAACCCATCATTAGTTTTGATGACAAGGGATAATCTGCTTGATGGGTGTAAAGAGATGAGATTAGCAGGAAAAGGCAGGGTAAGGCATGAAAGTTTTAATTGTGGATGATGACAGTCTGGTAGCTATGAGCTTAAAGACGATATTATCTTCGGATGAGGAGATAGAGGTTGTTGGTCTTGGAAATGATGGGACAGAGGCAATAAAGCTGTATGAGGAACAGAAGCCCGATGTACTCCTTATGGATATCAGGATGAGCGGAATGTCGGGACTTGATGCCGGGAGCGAGATACTTTCAAAGCATAACGACGCAAAAATCCTTTATCTTACTACCTTTAATGATGATGAATATATCATAAGAGCTATTTCAATAGGCGCCAAGGGATACATAATAAAGCAGGATTTTGAAAGCATCATACCTGCAGTAAAAACCGTTTATAAGGGTCAGAGCGTGTTTGGAAATGCCATAACTGAAAAGCTGCCCGATATTATAAATAAGAAGAAAGAGTTTGACTATGAGGCACATGGCATAACTCCACAGGAAAAGGAAATAATAGAAGAGGTTGCACGCGGGCTTTCAAATAAGGAAATTGCGGATAAGCTCTGCCTGTCTGAGGGAACCGTGCGCAATTATCTCAGCAATGTTTTAAGGAAGCTTGACTTAAGGGACAGGACAAATCTGGCGATATTTTACTATCAGAACAAGAACTGAAGATATTTTTAAGAATGATTGTTATGTCATAAAATCAACAGTTTATGATATGCAGAAGTGCGGGGAAAAAACGGATTGGTATGGAGTTTATACGTATTGAAGATATAGAAGCGCCGGAGCTTGAGGTCTATACAAAGCTTTCTGAGGTGCAGCTTTATAGGTACTACGAGCCGGATATAGGAGTATTTGTATCAGAAAGTGCAAATGTGGTGCTAAGAGCCCTGGAAGCAGGATATGAGCCGATTTCACTGCTGGTTGAAGAGCAGAGGCTTGAAAAGGAAGCACGCCCTGTGCTTGATATGATAGAGAAGCTATATCCTGGTAGTGCCAATGATGGGGTTAAGGTATATATTGCGGATCATGAGACTGTAAAGGATCTGACAGGCTATGCTCTTGTAAGAGGCCTGTGGGCAGTACTTAGGAGAAAGCCTTTGGAAAGACTTGAGGATTTCTGCAGGGGAAAGCGGAAGATGGCAGTGCTCTATGATATAATGAACCCTACCAATGCAGGTGCTATTATAAGATCTGCAGCGGCACTTGGAGTGGAAGGAGTGGTGCTGACCAGCGGGTCTGTAAACCCTCTGTCACGTAGATCAGCAAGAGTCAGCATGGGCACGATTTTCCAGGTGCCTTGGACTATGGCGCTTCCGGAGGAAAGCGGAGAAGATAGGCTGATAGAGATACTTCACTCATACGGGTTTAGGACGGCAGCTATGGCTCTTTCTGATGATTCCGTGTCTGTAAGTGATGAAAGGCTTAAAAAAGAAGACAGGCTTGCCATAGTGCTCGGTACTGAGGGCGACGGTCTGCCAAAGGATGTTATTAAGGCATGTACATATACGGTTAAGATCCCTATGTACAACGATGTGGATTCATTAAATGTGGCAGCTGCTAGTGCGGTTGCTTTTTGGGAAATACTAAAATAATCTTTGACCTTTTATGCTGTTTTGTGGTATTATACAATTTGGAAAGTTCTTTGGAAGTCCTTGTTCGGGCTATCCGGTTCTGTTATAAGAGGATAAAGACGAAAAGACAGGTTTTCAGTCTTTCATCGGTGCCGCCGCAGGCACGACACCGGTGTGTACCATGCCTGCGACAAGGTAATGTTACATGAAACTTGGTGTGATCGGTGCAGGAAATATGGCAAGTGCCATAATAGGCGGTATTGTTAAGAAGGGTTTGATCGAGAGTGATGAGATACTTTGTTCATCACCTGTAAAAGCTGAACGTGACAAAGCCCAGATATCCTTTGGAATAAAGGTTACGGAAAATAACAGGGCGGTAGTCCAGGAATCAGAAATTGTTATCTTTGCAGTTAAGCCTCAGGTTATACCCCGCGTTATCGAAGAGGTTAAGGATGATATTGATGAAACAACACTGTTTATCTCGATAGTAGCAGGAAAGAGCATAGAATGGTTTGAGGGTGTGGCAGGAAAGAGCTTTAAGCTGGTACGTACCATGCCCAATACTCCCGCACTTGTTGGCGAGGGCATGACTGCGGTATGTTTGAGTGCAAAGGTTGAGCAGGATGAGCTGGAGAAGACCTTAAGCATTCTTTCAGCACTCGGTAAGGCAGCAGTAGTTCCCGAGTCTTTGATGGATGCTGTTGTAGCTGTTTCCGGTAGCTCGCCCGCCTATGTATTTATGATGATAGAGGCTATGGCTGACGGAGCTGTAAGGCTCGGAATGCCGAGAGCTTTGGCTTATCAGTTTGCAGCTCAGGCTGTTTACGGAAGTGCAAAGATGGTACTTGAAACAGGAAAGCATCCCGGAGAATTAAAGGATATGGTATGCTCACCTGCGGGTACAACTATTGAGGCTGTAAGAGTACTTGAAGAAATGGGATTCAGAAGTTCTCTTATTGAGGCTATGGACGCATGTGCTGAGATTTCAAAGAATCTGTAAATTAAATGGGGCTGACCGGTGCAGCCCCATATTTAGTGGTGACGGAATTATCAGTACGTATCATTACCTAAGGATTTGAAAAGATTTTTCAGACGTTCGGGTGTAACATCACCCATCCAGTACCTGTGGTTCATGTAGTGGTCTTTATAAAGGTCACCCGTGTAATCGGAAAGCAGGTACACGGTAAAGCTTGTGTCATCCTTGTTCATGTGATTGACGATGGGGGTGTATTCTGCTGACTTTAAGGTGGTTTTCCCATTCCATTTGGTTATGGTAAGTTCCGCAAGACCTTCAAGCTGGCATTTAAACCAGAACATATTAGATACGAAATTGCCGAGAGAGTAATAGCAGGGCACACGCCTGCCGTCAGAGGTTTTTATCACCTTCATGGGCTGAACCACATGGGGGTGGCAGCCGATGATGGCATCTGCTCCAGCCTCGGCAAATTTTTTTGCCATTTTTTCCTGTTCTTCTGAGGGCTCGTGCTCGTACTCTATGCCCCAATGGGGGAGGACTATGACGAAATCAGCCTGTTTCTTTGCTGCCTTGATTTCCTTTATGGCTTCGGATTCCTTGTATTTTCTGATATAATAGGGTTCACGCTTTGCACTTGAATTGAGTAGTGTCGTATAGTTTAGGAATGCTATCTTTATCCCGTTATATTCCCTGATGGATAAAGTGTCGTAGTCTTCCTGTGTGCCGTAGATGCCGGTCACCAGGACGGATTCCTTATACTTTCTCCAGTAGTCAAGGGTGTTCTGTATGCCTGTAGCGCCACGGTCATAGGCATGGTTTGTGGCACAGGTAATGACATTAAAGCCGGCCTTTCTCATGGCGTCTCCGACCTCCTTCGGAGTACCAAAGCTGGGATAACCGGCAAATTTACTGCTGTCATAGACAAATATGGTTTCCTGGTTGATTATCTTTACATCAAAGTTTGACAGGTAATCCGTCATGTTTTCGAATATATGGTCATAGTTGTAGCTTCCGTCCTTTTGTTTACCCGAGTTTAAGATATTCTCGTGTATCAGGGCATCACCTACTGCTGCCAAGGTAACGGTTTTTTCGGACTCTACTTTAAGCTTTATCTTACATTTAACGGTTTTCCCCTTACCGGTTTCCTCATCAATATAATTTACCTTTGCTGCTATATAAACCTTGCCGTCGTTTATAGCGGTAACCTTTCCTTTTCTGCTGACCGTTGCAATATCTGTGTTGCCCGAGGTCCAGGTTATGGAGATGATGCTTGGGGAGTCTATGGGATCCTGATTTCCGGTGTCGGTTTCGGTACCGGGCCAGGTAATAGAAAGATTTAGCTTTTGTCCGGGCTTTAGAACTGTCCTGTCGGCGGTTATGACAGGCTTGTCAGAAGCGGGAACAGGTGTTGCTTTCATGGATATGACAGAAAACAAGCTCAATATAATTGTTATGAGTAACAGCCTTGATACTTTGTTCATAGCTCCTCCGGACTACTAAAAAATGTGGTAATATGCTCGTTCCTACCGGGTAAGTTAAAGGTATAGGTTTAAATAAATTGTGGTTACGTAGAACATATCCTAGAATATTATAAAGGAGTGGAGGGAGCATTACAATATAAAAAATGTTTATTAATAAAAATTTTCTTGTAATATCCAAAATCTGTGATATAATGTTTCTGATTAAAAACCTCTGTGCCCTAAATTATGTTACAGAGGTGTAAACGTGCCGTATGGTGCGATACATATTATGAAAGGATGGTTTATTTTATGGCATTAGTTACAACGACCGAAATGTTCAAGAAGGCTTATAATGGCGGATATGCTATTGGTGCTTTCAACGTAAACAACATGGAGATTGTCCAGGGTATCACAGAAGCAGCAGGCGAGTTAAAGAGTCCTGTTATCCTTCAGGTTTCAAAGGGTGCGCGTGCATACGCTAACCATACTTATCTTGTTAAGCTTGTTGAAGCAGCAGTTGCAGAGAATCCTGACATCCCGATCGCTCTTCATCTTGATCATGGTGATTCTTTTGAGCTTTGCAAGAGCTGTATCGATGGCGGATTTACATCAGTTATGATCGATGCTTCTTCAAAGCCCTATGAGGAGAACGTTGCTTTAACAAAGCAGGTAGTTGAGTATGCTCATGCTCATGGCGTTGTTGTTGAGGCAGAGCTTGGAACACTTGCAGGTATCGAGGATGAAGTAGTTGTAGAGGCTGGTCACGAGAGCTATACTCGTCCTGAAGAGGTTGAGGATTTTGTTTCTAAGACAGGTTGTGATTCACTTGCAATCGCTATCGGAACATCACACGGCGCATACAAGTTTACAGCTGCTCAGTGTACAAGAAATGCTGACGGCGTACTTGTTCCCCCTCCCCTTCGTTTCGACGTACTTGAGGAGTGCATTAAGAGACTTCCCGGCTTCCCTATCGTTCTTCATGGTTCATCTTCAGTTCCTCAGGAATTTGTTAAGATGGTTAACCAGTACGGCGGAAGCATGCCCGATGCAGTAGGTATCCCTGAGGAGCAGCTTCGTAAGGCAGCTCAGCTTGCTGTATGTAAGATCAATATCGACTCAGATATCCGTCTTGCTATGACAGGTACCATCAGAAAGTACTTCGCTGAGAATCCTTCACACTTCGATCCTCGTCAGTACTTAAAGCCCGCTCGTCAGGCTGTTAAGGAAATGGTTGCTCATAAGATCAAGAACGTTCTTGGTTCAGATGGCAAGGCTTGATTTCCAAAATAGACCAGCCGGTTTCGCTGTGAAACCGGCTTTTTATATTGTTAAACTTCTGTGAATTAGATTGATTTTCGCTTATGTTTGTGTTATCATGTATTTTGCGACGTGGAAAAGTACGGTCGTTTAATGAGAATCGTCCATTTGGGACGGGAAAGGCGGGGACTATTATGGAACCTAATTATGAAAATAACAACTATAATTTGCAGGGTACCTCTCAGAATGGATATCCTCAGAACGGATACCAGCAGAATGGGTACCAGCAGAATGGATACCAGCAGAATGGGTACCAGAACAATCAGTTTGGTTATCAGCAGAATTTTAACGGCTATAACGTAAATAACGGGATCAGTGGTTTCTCAAATGCGTTCAGTGAGGCTGCAGAGGCCTTAAGACAGAAGGTTGTTGCACAGTCCTTCCTGTTTATGGTTGCTGCGCTTGCTGTCACAGCTGTTGGTGCGAAGATCGGAACAGAGTTCATGCTTCAATGGATGATAACCAATCCGGTAAACCTTATCATCCTGTTTGTTGCAGAAGTTGCTATAGTTATTGTATCAAACATCGCTTTAAAGAAGAATAATGTGGTACTTTCAGCAAGCCTGCTTACAGCATATTCGTTTATCAACGGTGCTACACTTGGTGTTGTATGTATGGGCTATGTTGAGACTTCGGTTACCAAGGTATTTATCATTACTGCTGTTATGTTTGCAGTTACCGCTTTCTACGGGCTTGTCTGCAAAAAGGATCTTTCTTCAGTTGGCAGCCTTTGCTTAATGGGTCTTATCGGCATGATCCTTGTGGGAATTGTTAATATCTTCCTTAAGAGCGACGGACTCGGATATGCAGCTTCTTTTATCGGAGTTGCAATTTTCGTAGGTCTTACAGCTTACGATACCCAGAAGATTAAGGCTAAGACAGCATTTGCTGATGAGAGCAATGTTACCGCTCTTTCAATAAACGGAGCATTTGAGCTCTACCTTGATTTTATCAACCTGTTCTTATATCTTTTAAGGATATTTGGTAAGAGAAGATAAATACGCTAACCCCGGCGAAAAGTATTTTGGGGGATAATAATTTTGAAAAGGAGAAAGGTCATCTACAGACGGTGTTTGTGCGATGACCTTTCATATTTTAAGAAATAGAATTACCGATATTTAATGTAATGCCGGTAAAAATCATAGAAAAGAGGAAAAACAAATGAGAAGCACAGGCGTTTTACTTCCGATTGCAAGTCTTCCTACCAAGTACGGTATCGGCGGATTTTCCAAGGAAGCATATGATTTTGTGGACTGGTTAAAGGCAGCAGGAGTTGACTACTGGCAAATCCTGCCATTAGGACCTACAGGTTATGGGGATTCTCCTTATCAGAGCATTTCAACATTTGCAGGGAACCCTTATTTTATAGACCTTGAGACCTTGACTGAGGAAGGGCTGCTTACAGAGGCAGAGTGCAAGGAAGCAGACTGCGGCAAGAATCCTAAATATGTTGACTATGGTGCTATGTACAACACAAGACTTGCTCTTTTAAAGAAGGCGTTTAAGAAGAGCAAGCACCAGAATACAAAGGCTTTTAAGGATTTCTGCGAGAAAAATGCATACTGGCTGGATGATTACGCTCTTTTTGTATCGATAAAGAATTCTCTTAACGGTGCGTGCTGGACATCATGGGAAAAGGATATAAAGACAAGAACACCCAAGGCACTTGAAGTGTATAAAAAGAAGTATGCTGATGAGATAGCTTTCTATAAGTTTAACCAGTTTAAATTCATGGAGCAGTGGGTTAAGCTTAAGACTTATGCAAATGAGAACGGAATAAGGATCATAGGTGATATACCGATCTATGTTGCTTTTGATAGTGCGGATGCATGGGCAAACACCGAGCTCTTTGAGTTTGACAAGAATTGTAATCCCAAGTCGGTTGCAGGCTGTCCTCCGGATGCTTTCAGTGCTACCGGTCAGCTCTGGGGCAATCCGTTATATAACTGGAAGGTACATAAGGAGTCAGGTTTTAAGTGGTGGATTTCAAGGATAAGCCATTGTTATGAGCTGTATGATGTAGTGCGTGTTGACCATTTCAGGGGATTTGACGAATATTATGCTATACCGGCTAAGGATGAGACTGCCGAGCATGGAAAGTGGAAAAAGGGTCCCGGCATTGAACTGTTTAAGGCTATCAAAAAGGCTCTGGGCGAGAAGGATATTATTGCAGAAGATCTTGGTTTCCTGACACCTTCTGTTTTAAAGCTGCTTAAGGATTCAGGTTTCCCGGGGATGAAGGTACTGCAGTTCGCATTTGATCCGCATACTCCGAGTGTATATCTGCCGCATAATCACATCGAGAACTGTGTGGTTTATACAGGTACTCATGATAATGATACTACACGTGGCTGGTATAAGAATCTGAGCCTAGAAGAGAAGAAGTACATCGGTGAGTATTTGGGCTGCGATAACGTAAAGGATGAGGAGATTGCCTGGGTATTTATCAGGGCAGCCTTAAGAAGCCCGGCAAAGCTTGCCGTTATCCCCATGCAGGACATCTTAAACCATGGCTCGGAGGCAAGACTCAATGCTCCTTCAACCTTTGGCGAGAACTGGAAATGGCGTATGGTAAAGGGTGAGGCTACAAGAGCTCTTTCGGATAAGCTGGCAAGATGTAACTGGATGTATGAAAGACATAAATTCTGATATATGATATGAAAAAATGGTTCCCATTTGTCGGGAACCATTTTTGTGTTTAAGCGGTATAATAAAAGGACATCCCGGCCCTCTTCGAAGACCAGGATGTCATCTACTTTTACATTAAAGAATAGTGCAGCATTGACTAGTAGAAGTTTTGATAAGCCACCGCCACAGTTTCGCCATTTGTTAATGGCCTGAGGGGTAACCCCGAGTCCTCTGGCGAGCTCTGAATCCGATAAATTTCTGGACTCGGCAAGCTTTAGCACGTTTCCTGTGGTTTCAAGATGCTTGTAAATCCTCATAAGCTATATCCTCCTTTTCTGCAATGGAAGCTTCGCATACAAGCAATTCGTGTACGGTAACATTGAAAATGTCTGACAGCTGGACCACATCATCTATCGATGGTGATCCCGTCCCCCTGCGCCACTTGGTGATAAGCTGCGGGGTGATGGAAAGTTTTTGGGCTATCTGCCAGTCCTTAAGACCTAGGGCTTTAGCGTGCTCGAACACTTTACGGTTTAACTCTTTCGGATCGTAATATGCAGTCCTCATTTTGTCACCTCCTGTAAATCCCAAACACAGCGGCTTTTCAGTATAACATGAAAATATGGCAAATTCAAGGACTATTTGTGACAAAAAAGAAAAATCGAAATGCCACATATAAAGACCATGACCGCTCCTGCCAATTTGCTTTTCTCCTAAAGAATCCAGGAACCGGAAACCGGGCTCCGAAACTTAAGGGAAAAGGCGATTTTTCAGATTTATATTCCCAAATGAAGGCTCCATTGAACCTTTGAGTTTATAGCGAAGCGTTGTTTGTGTTTCGACCTGTCGAAGTATCAGGCTTTCGAATGCTGGAAATAGCGGCCGGCGTATGGAGTATGGTATAACGGACCATTCCCTTAAACCAAGCTGTTATTTAGATCGCTAAAAATAGCGTAGTATTCTTTTTGCGCTGTTTAGCCGCTGCTGCTGTACATTCCGTACTTCGATGTACCGAAGCGGCAGACCGCAGGTCATTGTCTTTATATGTGGTATTTCTTTTATCAGAGTCCGGCTACGGGAGCCGGACTCTTTTGAAGTTTATTTGCCAGCTTTTGGCAGTATACCGGAAAGCCGTTTTTCAGGCTTTGGTGGCGATATACTGCTCGTATGCCTCTTCGAAAGAGAGGCTTAAATCATACTTTGGCTCGTAATCGACCTCGAGGGTGACATTGATCAGATCGATCTTTGATGAAACCTCATCGGATTCTCTTTGGAGGCGCCTGATAATGCCTTTCAGCAGGTCTCTGTCGAAATCGATGGTTTTTACGGTACGAATGTTGTAGTAGTATGGAGTCTGGTTACCTTCTGAGTTGATCAGGTAATCTTTGCCGGTAGTAACCGTATCGGATGCCTGCAGATAAGCAATGCTCTTTAAGCGGCTCACAGCGTCCTGCTTTGCCTTGTTTATGGCGAGTGCCGAGTCCATATCAATCTCGGACTTTGCCTTAGCACGGCTGATAGCGGTGCTGAGCTTTTCTTTTTCCTTGAGAATATCGGTATAAAGGCCGATCACCTCGTTAGGAACCAGGTTAAGTACTTTCTTAACCTCGACCGTTTCGTCCTCGGCTTTCGGATTGCTCCTGCTTTTTAAGTGTTCCTCTTTGACGCTCATCATATTTTCATAGGTAGTCATGAAATACAGAGCCTCAGCTGAGAGGGCATTTAGGTGATTTTGCATACGGAAAGATTCTTTAAGTATCATGGTCACATTCCTCCTTTTATGTGTGTTGACCAATAGGAAATCATTATCGCTTGTCTTTAACTGTAGAACAGTATATCACGTGATGGATTTTTATCAATAAACCGTTGGTTTAAAAACAGGGGGATATGACATACAAAAAAAGGTCAATGAGAATCGTTATTCCCATTGACACTTTTCATTATCCAAAATAAATGTTAACCTTCCCCATCCCATTATCAATATCGGCGTCAATCAGCGGCGCGTTTGGATCCATACTGCAGTTTCCGTAAACATTTATCGACCCGAAACCGTTGTCCTGCTTCATCTTAAATCTGTAAAACGGAGGAATATAGACATCTACCTGTCCGAATCCGTTATCTATCTCAAGCTTTGATCCGTCCTGATCCACATAAACGTTGTCATAGTAAACGATGCAGTTTCCGAATCCGTTATCAATCTTTACCTTTTTAAGATTACTCGAATGAAGATATCTGGTAAGCTTTCCGAACCCATTTTCGATCACCACATTGTCTCCGTCATCATCCGGATACCCGAAATTGTCCTGCACAGGTTCACCGTTGCTGCGAAATCCCGGCTGCTGAACGAAACGGTTTTTATCGATTTCCGTACCAGTTCCACCGGCACCTCCCTGACCACCGGCTCCGCCGAACCCTCCGGGCTGTCCAGGTGCACCGTTATTACCCCATGTCCCGTTGTAATTTATATATCCACGATTACGGCTGCCGATAGACTTCCTCTTTTTCCCGAAAAGTACCGTCAGCCCTGCTGCTGCTATAGCTGCAATCCCCATCGCCTCAAATACCGTATGACCGGAATACGCAAATACAAGTCTCGACGCAATAAATGCCAGCGGAAGCAGTATAAGGAAGAAATTCCGATGCTTTAGTCCGTCCCCGATCAGTATTACGCAAACCACACCTAAAATGATCGTAGGTATATCAATATAAGGTATTATTCCCATTTTCCTTCCCACAAGCCCACCGGCCAGAGCCAACAGTCCAACTCCAAAAAGTATTCTTCTAGCCTTCATTTGTTCAACCTCTTTTCCTCAAGTCTGTTCATCAGTTGCTTTAAATAATTTCTCGAAGCATATGCCCTCTTAACCGTGCCTTCAAATTCGATTTCAGAGGGTCCCGTGATATTTCTTTTTACAGACCTGATCGTTGCTATATTCACAATTGCCGATTTTGATATCCTTACAAAGGATGACGGAAGTATTTCCTCCAGTTCGTAAAGCCTCTGCTTCGCAGAAAAAATGTCTTTTGCGGTATGTACAGCCAGGAAATTATCCGCAGTCTCCAGGAAAAGTATTTCCTCCGGTTTAAGATACAGAACCGTATCCTGCTTAAATACCTCAAGCTTTAGCTTTGAGCTTACAATCTCCGATACCTGTTTCTGAAGCATCATGACCTCTTCAGAAAGTGAGCTGCACCGGATAACAACCTCCTCTTCATCCTCGTTCAGACGATCATCTATCTCTACGCGTATTTTCATATCGTCTCCGAATGTGAAAACCCTTCATTGCATTCAGGGTTTTATATTATTTTACCGCGCCAGGCGTCGCGCGGACCGACTGTCATCATACTGCGTATGATGACGTTTAATGAGTTTAATATACTTGATACCTGTAAAAAAGTAAATACCTTTTAGCCAAGAGGTAAATATTTAGTCCCAAGAAGTAAAAATTCCGCTGTTTATTCGCTTAAACAGCTAAAGATGTGATAACAAAAAACCCCGTAAGTGATATAAAGCTAAAATAAAAAGAGACAAGGCGCATCACCTGTCTCATAGAAATCATTTAATATCTGACATTACTTATTATATTTCTCCAAATCCAGCACCCCTTCCTTAGATGCTGTGATAAGCGTACCTACCATATCTCCGATAGAATTATTTACCGTACGGAACATACCGGCGATAACCTCCATGCCGACTGCCTGTCCGAGAGCCTCATCCACGGGCACTCCCAGTGAAGTGAGCATAACAGACAAACAAATAAGACTGACGCCGTATATTGTCGGAGCACCTGCTGAAAGCATTATGATAGTAAATGCCATTGAAAGCAGTACCGGCAGGGTAATCTCGATTCCATAAATCTTAGCAAAGGTTAGTCCGAACACAGCCAGGTACATACTGACGCCATCCATATTTATAGTAGCGCCCAGAGGGATGGTCAGTGAATAAATCTTTGAAGGAACACCCAGTTCCTCACATACACCCATGTTGATAGGGATTGCAGCGCTGCTCGAGCCCATAACTATAACCTTTAACGCATGAGGAGCATATTTCTTTATAAGCTTAACAGGGTTTAGTCCGCCCATTACCCTTAAGAGCAGGATATAGACTCCCATCATTATTATAATAGTAAGAACAAAAGCAACCGCTGCCGCCAGCATGGACTTTAAGGCTCCGCTGTTAACCCCGCTCTTAGGAGGCACGAGTGTCACACATACATATGAAAAGATCATGATAGGGATCAGTTGCATTACAACATCCGCTATTTTCATAAATACCGCATTACCGGAATCAAGAAAAGTAGCAAACGGTCTTGTCTTCTCACCTGAAAGAAGTGTGGCAAGTCCGACCAGAAAAGCCAGGAACATTATGGCTATCGTGTCGTTCTTTACAAATGGTTCAAAGAAATTATTCGGGACTATGCTCATCAAAAAGCCCTTGACCGAGGTATCTATCTGGGTAGTCGTATACTGGGACATATCGGCCGCACCCTGTGAAACCGCCTCCGCGTAATTATACGGCTTTAAAAGGAATGTCAGACCGAAACCAACAGATATACAGATAATCGTGGTCATCAGGTAAATGCTCATTATCCTGGCACCCACCCTGCCTATATCCGCTGCATTTCCAAAGCCTGCTATTGATGAAGCTATTGAAAAGAATATCAGCGGTGCGATCATCATGGTCAACGCATTCATATAAATATCTTTCATTACGGTAAAAACGTTGTCCGTAAGATATGTACGTGTTTCATCAGAGCAGAAACTCCTGAGCAGCAGAGAAACCAGTCCTGCCAACAGAGCAGCACCAACTATGCGGTATAAAAAAAGATTCCTTGACTTGTATGCTGAAATACTTATTCGGTTTTTCGTCTTTGTATGAACGTATTTAAGATCCGTAGAAAAAGACTTCATCAGCAGAACATTAGCATCAGATGCGTCCTCGAAAGGATCAAACCGTTCTCCTTCTGTCAGTAAATCTACCTTGATCTTTCCCACGCTTCTCTTAATCGTCACAGTGAGTTCGCTGTCATTCCCATGCTTGGAAAGACTTGTCAGGCTTTCCTCCAGCATAAGCAGCGCTCTGTTTTTTTCCGCCTTTTTAAGCTTAAAATTTTCAAAAACCTCCTGCAGGTATTGCAGACAGTCGCTGATCCCGTTAGGGAGTTCAAAAGTTTTCTTCATGTTTTTCTCCAAAGATCACCAATGTATAAAAGTATTTCAAATAACCAGATACGACACAGCCTGCTTCCTGACAGTTATAGTATCCTCTTTCTGACTTCCGCCGTCTTCTCCGTCTAATGCCCATGCAACAGGCTTTTCGAAAGCAAACTTAGCTTCCTTTACCCGGATGACCTTAATGCCATAATCAATGCTTAAATCTAACGCCTTTTCTCTCGCCTTAAGGTCCTTTCTAACCATACCGATTGCATGCCCTATGGTCTTAACAAGATTTACGGGATTATCCGGCCATCTCACAAATAACAGTTCGTCCTTTCCGTCATCTAGCTCGACGCCTGCCCCGGTAATACCTCTAAATCCACCCACGGATTTGGCGCTTACCACCATGCCCAGCAGGAAATCTGCACTGATCTTTTTCATCACACCTGACTCATCTGCGTTATTGCTATTATTTTCACTTAAATACTCTATATCAGCATGCACCGGTCTGGTCTTTAAGATATTTTTCGCGCCATACATAAGATATGCCGAATGCCCAAGCTTATTTTTCAGATTTTGCGGCGTTGCATACGAAACATCGGAAAACAATCCAAACGCAGCAGTGTATGTGATATATTTTCCGTTAAATTCCGCAACATCACATTTAAATGCCTCATCCATAAGTATGGCATTAAGAGCCTTCTCAGCAGCATCAAGCATTCCGTTATTTATCCCTAAAGAATACCCGAAATCATTGGTCGAACCTGCGGGGATTATACCGATAGGTACATCTTTGCCGGTATCCAGCACACCACGCATAACCTCATTAAGAGTACCGTCCCCTCCGGCTGCTATAACATATAGAGAATGCTTTCTTTCCTCTGCATCATAGCTTGAGCCGGATATTATTTCGTCAGATTCGTGTGGATGTTCAGTTTTAGCTATATCTCCGGTCTCTGTGTAAAACTTATTTATATAGCCCTTTGTTATCCTGTATGCATCGTCCCTGCACTTAGTAGCATGAAACAAAGGCTTAAGACCTGCCTTTTCATACATTTTCTTAACCCGTGGCATCAGCTTCTTTATCTTGCCCTTACCAGCCATAGGATTATATATGATCAAAATCTTTAATTCACTCAATAACATCTTTTATTCCTCGTCAAAGTTATATATTTTTATAGAAATAACCCTTATAACTAAGCTTATGTAATTTGTTGAATAATAAATTGTTGATAGGTATATACAAGAGGTTAATGATATATGAACTTAATAACGAAAGTATTAACAACCAAAGATAGATTAAAATTGAGTATTTCGGAAGTAATACGATTTGTTGTCCGAAGTAATAACACCAAAAAGTATGTGTCAGCCAGATGTTGGTTGAGTGTTTTGCAAAATATTGTAAAACAGTTCCTATTTTTGTATTATAAAAAAGAGTCATAAGAGGTAGGATGAGTAGCGGAACTACAATAAAATCAACATTTGTAGACTTAGGTGAATTAGAAAATACCAATCTAGTGTAATAAGCTACGAAAATAGAAATTATGCACAATAGCCACCTTTTATATCCTATATTTCTTTGGTAATAGTAGATTATATTAAAACAACCGCACATTATACCAACGATAAAAGTTATAACACAGTCAAAGTTATTAAGATGGTCTACAAAACGGACTATTTTTATCAATATACCATTTTCATTAAGAGGCAAATTGAGGAAGACTTTGTCTAAAATAAGTATTAAAAAAAGAATTATTACAGGAATGATTTTTTTATAACATCTATGCTTTGAAACAATCTAACTATAATAGGTGATATAAGAAGTAAAAGTAGATATAAGTGAACAAACCACCACTCATAAAAACTACCGAATGATGCTGTTATTAGAAGAATAATTGTTCGTATGTTAAAATCAAGATAATGAATATATAACCCTATTGGAAAAATAAATATAAGGATTATCCAAAAGTTCATCAGAAACTTTAATCCGTGAACCAATACTTTTTTATACATATCCTTTAATGATTTAATTTCTATGAGGGAATAGTATAACCCTATTCCGCTACAAAAAACAAAAATGCATACACATATTTTAGCAAAATTCGCAACAATAGATTGTAAGTCTAACCCAGAAAAATTTATAAATGAGATATAATTATTTCCTAATCTTTCTGGAATAACAAATAAATGGTGGTACACCATTAACAAAATACCCAGTCCTTTTGCAATTTGTGTATGGCTTTTAGTTATCCTTAAATCCCTTGTCTCCTCATATGTTTGATTGACTGTCATAACAGAGTTTGTCTCCTCTTAACTCGATTTTTAATATATAATGAAATTATATCATTTCTGAATATTTTGGTCAATATATGTGCTAGGGGAATATCATAATCAATGAAATTGACTTTTTGGTATACTTTTTATATGAAGAATCAATAATAATTGAAACCTAAATTGAAAAAGAAAAAAGTTCTTGACATTTCTTTTGGATAGATGTATGATAGCCGTAACGTTTCAGCAAAGATGAAAGCTACGGCTTGAAAGTACTTATTCAGAGAGCTGCCGTTTGGTGCAAGGCAGTATAAGGAAACTGGCCACTCCACTTTCGGAGCTGCCGGCGATGAGTCGGAGGGAGACGACCTTTATATCGTCGCAAGAGATATCATGGCTTTCATGATAAATTGGGTGGTACCGCGGATTATAATGATTTTTCGCCCCATATGCTTTTATGCATATGGGGCTTTTTTGTAGTAGGGAGTCGATCACGGGGACGGTTCTGTGGTTGACAGGAAATGCGTCAACCGCAGAACCGTCCCTATGATCGACCCATGATTGACTATGTACATATTTGCAGGCTCTTTAGATGAGTACTGCCCTATATAAAAAGGAGGATTATTAGAAATGGCAAGAGTTTTCAATTTTTCAGCAGGTCCCGCTATGATGCCCCTGCCCGTACTTGAGGAGATCGCAAAAGAGGTAGTTGATTACCGTGGTTGTGGTATGAGCGTTATGGAAATGTCCCATCGTTCCAAGGTATATCAGCAGATCATAGATGAGGCTGAGGCTGATCTTCGTGATCTTATGGGTATTCCGGATAACTACAAGGTTCTCTTTGTTCAGGGCGGTGCAACATTAGAGTTCGCTATGATCCCTATGAACCTTATGAAGAACGGCGTAGCTGATTATATTGTTACAGGTGCTTGGTCAAAGAAGGCTGCTTCTGAGGCTAAGAAGTATGGTAAGGTAAATGTAATAGCATCAAGTGAAGACAAGAACTACAGCTACATTCCTGATTGTTCAGATCTTCCTATCGATGATGATGCTGATTATGTATATATCTGCGAGAATGAGACTATCCATGGTACTACTTATGCAGAGCTCCCCAACACAAAGGGTAAGATTTTAGTAGCTGACCAGTCTTCAATGTTCTTAAGTAAACCCGTAGACGTAACAAAGTATGGTCTTATCTACGGTGGTGTTCAGAAGAATGTAGGTCCTGCTGGTCTTGCAATCGTTATCATTCGTGAGGACCTTATCCGTGAGGACCTTCCTGATTTCGTGCCTACATACTGCAGATTTGACACACACGCTAAGAACGGTTCTATGTACAATACTCCTAACTGCTGGGCTATCTATGTATGCGGCAAGGTATTTAAGTACTTAAAGAGCCTTGGCGGACTTAGTGCTATGGATGAGATTAACAAGAAGAAGGCAGCTATCCTTTATGACTTCCTTGATTCAAGCAAGCTCTTCAAGGGTACTGTAGAGAAGAAGTATCGTTCACTTATGAACGTTCCTTTCGTAACAGGCGATGCAGATAAGGATGCAGCAGTTGTTGCAGCTACAAAGGCAGCAGGCTTTGATAACCTTAAGGGTCACAGAAGCGTTGGCGGTCTTCGTGCTTCTATCTACAACGCAATGCCTATCGAAGGTGTACAGGCACTTGTTGATTTCTTAAAAGACTACGAAGCAAAGAATGCTTGAGAATAAAAGGTGTGACAAGGAGACAGTTCTCCCTTCACAAGCAATGATTGTCATACATTAGATAAATTGAAAAGGAGAAGTATCATGTTCAAGGTAAATTGCTTAAATAAAATTTCACCTGTCGGAATGGCTAACCTTACCGACAATTATACAGTAACAGAGAATTTTGACGAGGCTGATATCGTACTTGTACGTTCAGCAGCTATGCATGAGATGCAGTTCCCTGCAAGCCTCAAGGCTATCGCTCGTGCAGGTGCAGGCGTAAACAACATCCCGCTTGATCGCTGCGCAGATGAAAATATCGTAGTATTTAATACTCCCGGTGCAAATGCTAACGCAGTTAAGGAGCTTGCTATCGCAGCTATGCTTCTTGCATCTAGGGACATCGTTGGCGGTATCAACTGGGTACAGACTGTAAAGGATGACGAGACAGTAGCTAAGCTCGTTGAAAAAGGAAAGAGCAAGTTCGCAGGTACAGAGATCAAGGGTAAGACCCTCGGTATCATCGGTCTGGGCGCAATAGGCGGACCTCTTGGTAACGCAGCACTCGGACTTGGAATGAAGGTTATCGGATTCGATCCTTTCTTAAGTGATGCAGCTAAGGCAGCTCTTGATCCCGCTATCGAGATAGTAGGAAGCCGTGATGAGATCTACAAGAACTCTGATTTCATCTCAGTACATACTCCTCTTATCGATGATCCCGATCCTGAGAAGAATACAAAGAAGATGATCAACGCTGATAAGATTGCTCTTATGAAGGACGGCGTTATCGTACTTAACCTTGCTCGTGATCTCCTTGTAGATGACGAGGCTATGAAAGCAGCGCTTGAGAGCGGTAAGGTACGTAAGTACGTAACAGATTTCCCGAACCCCGCATCTGCAAATATGGCAGGCGCTATCGCTATACCTCACCTCGGAGCATCTACTGAAGAGGCAGAGGATAACTGTGCAGCTATGGCAGTTAAGCAGGTTGTTGATTATGTAGAGAACGGAAACATCATCAACTCAGTTAACTACCCTAGAGTAGATCTTGGTGCTAAGCAGGGTGTAAGAATCGCAGTTCGTTACGACGCAGAGGCTATTGCTGATATCGTTACTGCAGTTAACGGTGTTGGTCTTGTTATCAACGCAGTTAAGGACGGCAAGCGCGGTAAAGTAGGCTACTGCCTTATCGATGCTAAGGAAGCTGTTGCAAGTGCAGTTGACGCTATCAAGGCTATCGCAGGCGTACGTAAGGTGGATGTGCTGTAATTTTGGATTGACATGTTTGGTGTGTCTATCACTTATATAAAACAAATAAGAACCTTCTTAAGCGGAGGTTCTTATTATTTATGCATTTTTAGTTTTCAATCAGAGAACCGTCCCGGTGATTGACAGAATCATCCCAGCAAAAGTTAAGGTTATTTCATAAGGTAGCCTTCGATGCTTGTTATGCAGTTGGCTCCATCAGCAGCAGCGGTGATGATCTGTCTTAAAGGCTTTTTCCTAATATCACCTGCAGCATAGATGCCGGGCATGGAGGTTTTGCCTGATTCGTCAGCTAAAATATAGCCGGCTTCATCACATGCTACCAGATTTTTGAACAGGTCTGTAACAGGAGTGATGCCGATAGCAATAAAAATGCCTGAAACAGGAAGAGTGCGGTCTCCGTCAGTCTTTACATTTTTAATTATAAGTTCTTCAACATTAGAATTACCGGATATTTTTTGGGAGACACTGTCAAAAACAAACTCTATATTTTCAATATTATCAGCGGCTGTTACCAAACTTTTTGCAGCACGGAAGGTGTCACGTCTGTGGACAATGTATACCTTGTTGCAGAGTCTGGAAAGAAAGATGGCATCCTCTAATGCGACATCTCCACCGCCTACCACCGCAACATCCTTTTTCTTAAAGAAAGCTCCATCGCAGGTTGCACAGTAAGAAACACCCATCCCTGCGAAATCTTCTTCTCCATCTATCCCAGCCTTTTTATGCGAAGCACCGGTAGCTGCGATAACAGTCTTTGTAAGATATGCCTCACCTTCGCCTGTGGAGATCATATAGATGAGCTCATTTACAGAATCAAGTCCGGTTGAATTGGGATCTATCTCATTGAAAAAACCGTTAGGGGCTATGCGTCCTGGCGTAATATCGGTTATGTCTGCGGTAACAAAGGTGCAGCCAAGCTTGTCGCAGTGCTTTTTAAAAGCATCTGAAAGCTCTCCGCCGGAGAGACCGGGCAGCCCGGGATAGTTATCTACTTCATAGGTGGAGAGCACCTGTCCGCCGGGAGCATAGGAACGATCGATTAGGCAGAAACTGAGCTCTGCACGAGCGGCATATATTGCGGCTGCCATGCCAGCAGGACCCGCGCCGATTATTATTGTGTCATAGATCTGTTGTGATGTCATGGTCTTGATATTTCCTTCCTAATTACGTAATTTTGATATATTATTTACATTAACAATCAAAAAATCATCCAGGGATAATGAGACTGTGGTTCAATCAGAGAACCGTCCCGGTGATTGACCGGTGATTGATGAGGGTTCAGCCACAATAATAACACATTATGGTAAGTGCGGTCAAATGAAATTTTCGCTTGTAGAATGCTTGGAAATTGTTTAAATATTCTAATATTTTAGCTCATTTTCAAAAGATTCATATGTCAACATCTTTTTTGTTTTATTGTAAATTTATCACAAATGACAAAACAAAGTTTCTGCTTGACAAGGTTTTTTTCAAGACTACAAAAGTGGTGATTTTTTGTGGATAAGGTGGATAAAATCGTTTATAAGTCAAAAACATACGAAAATAAGGGTGTTTTTTGTGGATAACTTAACCAGTACTTTACAGAATTTTTAGATTTGAAACGATAATCGGAAAATGAAGGCGGGACATGAATTTGTGTAAATTGCACAAATTTGGAATTGTCAACAGGTTTTTTACAGTTTTAAATTGTTAGAAAATGGCAGACGAAACGAGAAAAATTCAGACGATATTTTTTCTGATTAGGTGAGTAAAGCGCAAAAAACTTGGAACTAATAGGTATAGAACAAGCGAATCTGAAAAAAGTTCTTTACTTTTGGGGAGGTTTGCGTGTATAATATTAATTTGGTAGTTTATGCACACTATTTTTGACTTCGATATCACATAAGGAGTATAAGCCAGATGAATAACAAGTTTCAACTAAGGCATGCAGCAGGAATATACTGGCTTTTAGATATGGAGCAGGAAATAGGAAGCTACAAAAAGCCCCTCCCTATGAATGAAGTGGGGGCAGAGATTTTTGAGCTGATGCAGGAAGGTAAGAGCAATCAGCAGATAGCAGAGATACTAGGCGACAGATACAGTTCAAAGCCTGAGGATGTATTGGGAGACATAGTAGGTTTTGAACTGCAGCTGAAGGAATTCGGATATGTACCGGACAGAGAAAGCTGACAGATACATAGTCCACACATTTTAGGAGGCAGCGTGAACGTACTTCTTATTGGCGGATCAGGAAGCCTGATCAACAGTCTAATCATCAAATTTAAAAAGGAAGGGCACAGAGTATACCTTTTGTCCGGATCCAGAAACGAAAAGGCTCCGTATCAAAAGGTTTTTGAAAGGTACAATTTCCCTTATGATTGTGCCTGCCTTAATGAGATCTTTGAAAGTATACATATGGATCTCACGATTTTCCTTGGAGCATACGACACAAATTATAAGTGGCATCACGAAGAGGCTGACGCGGTACAGTATTCATCAGGACTTATGAATATCCTCATGAGCTACGCAATGAAAAACCAAGGCAGATTTGTCTATCTGTCATCCGATGAGGTTTACAGCTTGGGAAGTGATACAAACCTTACGGAAGAGGATCAGCCCACACCTATCGGCGTCAGAAATATGCTTTTGGCGCAGGCTGAAGAAATGTGTGACAGCTATCGTGTGAGCCGTGAAAAAGATATTCTGACACTGAGACTTGATCATGTATACGGGATCCCCAAGAGACGAAGTGAATGTCGTGACAAGTGTTCAAAGATGTGTCTTGAGGCATTTGACTCTGATAAGATCACAGTAAATGAGAACAGCAGATTTGCACTTCTGTATGAAACGGATGCTGTAGAGTTTATCTATCGCCTTGCGGTAGCTGATTCTCATAAATATAGTTTATATAATATTTCATCCTGCAAGGAAATCGGTGAGCCGGAGCTTGCTGAGGTGGTTAAGCAGTACTCGGGCGATAACACACAGATTCTGAGCCTTTCCGGTGAAAAGAAGAGGATTGTTCTTTCAAACGAGAGATTTATTGATGAATTTGGAAAGCAGTTTTACTGTAATGATAATGACATTGTAAAGCGAATCTGCAGGACTATGCAGTTAAATAAGCCTGCATTCTATAGTGACGAAGAAAAACAGAAATCCTTAGTACAAAGGATATTTGACAGGGGTGGATGGTTGATAAAGGCCATGATTCCTTTTGTTGAGAATCTTATAGCTTTTATCCCATTCTTTATGCTCAATAACAGGGCGACGGATAGTAAATATTTTGCTAAATTGGATTTTTATTTGTTATATGTACTGATTTTTGCGATTGTTTATGGTCAGCAGCAGGCGGTATTTTCTGCAGTACTTGCAACTATCGGCTATTGTTTCAGGCAGATGTATCATCAGACGGGATTTGAGCTTATGCTCGACACAAATACATATGTATGGATTGCACAGATATTCATCTTAGGACTTGTAGTCGGGTACATGCGCGACCAGATATCAATGCTAAGAAGGGAAAGCAAGGAAGAAAAGGAATTCCTATCCGGGCAGCTTGGGGATATGAAGGACATAAACTCAAGCAATGTACGAGTTAAGGACGCTTTAGAGACTCAGATCGTAAACCAGAATGACTCGGTAGGAAAGATTTACAGCATTACCTCAGCCCTTGATCAGCGAAGTCCTGAAGAGGTTCTTTTCTATGCCGCAGATATGTTGTCAACACTTGTAAAGAGTAAGGATGTTGCAATCTACAATATAGTAAATGACAATTATGCACGTCTTTTCTCAGCTACTTCGAAAAAGGCAAGGTCACTTGGGAACTCGATAAAATACAAAGAGCAGCTTGGCAGTATGTATGAAGTACTGGTTAATAAGAAAGTCTTTATTAACAGGAAGATGGAAGAGAGTCTTCCTATGATGGCAAACATGATCTTTGATGATGACGGACATCCCCTTATTATGCTGATGGTATGGACACTGCCTTGGGAAAATATGACTTTAGGTCAGGCAAATCAGCTGATAGTTATTTCGGCACTAATAAAGGGCGCAGTTGTTCGTTCTACAAGATATTTACAGGCTCTGCAGGAAAAGCGATATATAGAAGGAACAAAAGTGCTTGAACCTGAAGCTTTCGGTTTATTGCTTAATGCATTCCAAAATGCGGAAAAGAACGGACTTGCAGAGTGTGTTTTAGTCAGGATAAATATGAGGGAAGGAGAAAATCTCCATAGTTTAAGCGCTAATCTTTACCAGCACTTAAGGCAGAGCGACATCATGGGTATTGAGGATGGCGCACTTCATGTGCTTTTGGCTAATACCAGCCGTAACGATGCAGACTTTGTACAGAAGAGATTTGACAAAATGGGCGTTGATTCAGAGATAGTGGAGGATGGTATAGTATGTCTACGACCGGACAGGGTATCCTGATAATAACCCTTATAGTTCTAAACTTTATCGCAGCGGCAATTTATTATATAGTTAATTTTGTGATAAAGAGGAATAAGGAAAAAAGTATACTAATTAAAGCACTGGTTATAGCTTTATGTCCTGTAGTAGGTATAGTTTTTATCTGTCTTTCGTACCTTTGGTACAAGGTTTTCATGTCAGCACCGGTTGATCTGGAAGACGTTATCTTTGGAAAGGATCATCCAAAGTTTGAGATGAAAGCTGAGGAAGACAAGGAAAGAAACATGATACCTCTTGAAGAGGCTATAGCCATTACTGAAAAGCAGGATCTGCGTGCTCTCATGATGAATGTTGTATCGAGTGATATCAAAAACTCTTTGGCATCGATTACGTTAGCCTTAAACAGTGAGGATACAGAGACTGCCCATTATGCAGCATCAGTATTACAGGATGCATTAAATAATTTCAGGACTACAGTGGACAAGGAATATAAAGAGATAATGGAGGATGCACCCGATAAGTATGAAAGGTGCAGAAACCTTATAGATTATATGGATCAGGTACTTTCTCAGAAGGTATTTATTGAGATGGAACAAAGAAGCTATGTAGGTATCATGGAAGCTGTAGGTGAGATATTATACATGGGAGAACCTGATAGCATTACTCCAGAACAGTTTGAGGCCATTTCATTAAGGCTGCTTGGCATTGAGGACTATGAAAAATGTGAAAAGTGGTGCGAGCGCTCGAGAATCCATTGTCCATCGGCTCTTTCATCATACACCTGCCAGCTTAAACTTTTCTTTAGTCAAGGCAGACGTGCTGAGTTTTTCAACTGCATTGATGAATTAAAGGCATCGCCTATAGTTATAGACAAAGAGACACTGGAGCTTATTAGAGTATTTACCTGATCATATTAAGAGGTTAAAAAATGCTTTCTAGAAGAGATTATTTCGCCATTTTTCTGATGATGGCAACTGTATTCTTTATCTTTCAGTTTTCACTAGTCATGAAGGCTCAGGGAAATGAATATGATGTTAATGAACATGTAGTAGAAGTTGAACTAAAGGCTTCGGATGTACCGGTTGTAGAGGCAGAAAAAAAGGTGTGGTTTGTAGGTGACATTGAGGGACCTGTAGGTGATGCAGTCCGTCAGTGGTGTACTTATACCAGGCAGCAGCTGGAAGTTTTTTCTGAGATACCCGAACCAATTACAATAACAGGACTCGAAGCAATTGTTATCGACCCTAAGACTGTAGATATTAAGAATAAGACGGATAAACTCCTTAAACTTACAGAGCTCAGAGCCACGATGATATTTGGAGATCTCCCAGATGCAGCTTATATAGACAGTGACGAGGAACTGAAAAAATTACTGGGTATTACCAAAGTGGTTCAGCCTGCAGTACATGTAGAGGGCGTGCAGATATTTAGCGGGTTTCTGCTCGGAGGAGAAACAGTATACGCAGTAAATAAAGATGTTCCTGAAGAGAAAAGATTTGAAGACCTGGATCTTGATATAGCATGGTATGATACGGGGCTTGGAACCAAGACTTACATCGTAGGGGTTATGGATGAGGATCTAGTCCATCCTTATGATTTCCCGAAGATGATCTGGCGAAGCTATTATAACGGTACTTTTATTTATGCGGTAAACGGTGATTATCTGCAGGGAATGATGGGAATAGGATTCCTTGATTCCATGATGTATGACACTAAGGAATACTATATTTACCCTGTAGTAAATGCCAATAATATAGTTTTTGCGGATTTCCCTTACCTGTCCAACGAGAATTCGGAAGAATTAAAGAAAATTTATGCCAGAGATGCAGAAGGATTTCAAAGAGATATAGCATGGCCCGGAATTATATCTATGGCTACCAGAAGCGAGTTTTGCATGACCTGTTTCCTGTCGGAACGATTTGACCACGACCATGAAGCAGAAATAAGTCGTGATGAAACCAAATTTTATCTGCAGCAGATGAAAGAGCTTGATGCTGAAGCAGGCAGATCCCTTGATTATAAAGGAAGTATTTCACTTACAGAAAAAGCAGAACTGAGCAGGAAATACTTTTTGGAAGAAGGAATAAATTACAGGTTCAGGAGCCTTTATATCAAGGAATGGAAGGATGAGATGAAGGACATCCTTGATAATCAGGAGCCGGATATAAGGACTGTCGTAAGCAGTGTAAGAAATAATAATCAGGCTATTTCATTCTGTTCTGATAACGTGACCATTCAGTACGCAACAAACAAGGCTGATGAATACACATTTAAAAATGCACTGCTTTACAGGAGTTTGCTTACTTCCTTGGGATATACAAACGTTCTTGTTGACATGAGCCAGGTTATATGGCCGGGGTCAGAGGATGATGAGTGGCAGAACTTCTTTGATCATGTATTTAGTTATGTAACATCATACTGGTCCGACTGGATGGTATTTGATGCTACAACAATCTCGGAAAGTGACGCAAGAATTAGAAAAATGCTTAGCGTAAAGTATAGTGACGAGAAAAAGGATGATAAAACTATTGTACTGCATACTTCGGGAGCTGATGAAAATTACTTCATAATTAGGCTTCATGATACGGAGATAACCGGGATATCTGATAATGCGGAGTATACCCGTATAGAAAAGGATTCTTACCTTCTTAAGGTAAAACCCGGTGATACAACTATCACGGTTAGGGAATCCGAAGAGGTTTTCCATTATGACGGACCTTTTGATTAAACAGACAACTGATAATGTCAGATAAGGAAGAAAAAAATGAGAATATGTTTTGTTGCAGAGGGCTGTTATCCTTACGTGGTCGGCGGAGTTTCCGGATGGATACACAGTATGATAAAAGCCTTCCCACAGCATGAGTTCGTAATACTTTCAATAATAGCAGACAGGTCCCAGAGTGCAAAGTTTGCATATGAACTTCCTGAAAATGTAACAGCTGTTTATGAGTCATACTTAAGTGACTTTGACTGGGGTAAGAAGCCTAAGGTTGGAAGTCGTACTCATTTCGGGGAGAAATATTACAGAGCACTAAGAAGTGTTGTTATGAATAAAGATCCTGACTGGGACAATGTTTTTAAACTTTTTGAAAAGAATTTCGCAATAGATGACCTGCTTATGGGAGCGGATTTCCTGCATATAGTACAGGAACTTTATGAAAGCAGTTATACACAGATTAACTTTGCGGATTTCTTATGGACTATGAGATCAATATATATGCCCTTGTTCCTGATACTTAAGACACCTATACCAAAAGCTGACATCTACCATTGTGTATCTACCGGATATGCAGGTGTATTAGGAGGAATGGCAAAGTCGAGGTTTAAGTGCGGACTGATCGTTTCAGAGCATGGTATTTATGCGAGAGAGCGAGAAGAAGAGCTTATAAAGGCTACCTGGGTAGCAGGTATTTATAAGAATATCTGGATAGATCAGTTTAAAAAAATGGCAGTACTGGCATATAATAAGGCAGATACTGTTACCTGCCTTTATAATCATGCTAGGGAGCTTCAGATAGAGCTTGGTTGTAATGAAAGCAAGATAATGATCACAGCCAACGGAATAGACATGTCCAGATTTGCGGATATTCCCGGAAAGACTGAAGAGGATAACAGGTATGTCAATATCGGAGCTATACTTAGGGTTACACCGATCAAGGATGTAAAGACAATGATAAGGGCCTTTTCCTTTGCAAAGCAGATAGTACCTAATCTTAAGCTTTGGATCATGGGACCTACTGACGAGGATGAGGAATATGCTAATGAGTGCTTTGAAATGGTAGAGATCATGAACCTGAGAGATGTGGTATTTACCGGAAGGATAAACGTTACTGAATATATGGGAAGAATGGATTTTACCATACTTACAAGTATCAGTGAAGGCCAGCCTCTTACCATCCTTGAAGGGTACGCCGCTAAAAAGCCTGTTATAGCTACGGACGTAGGAAATTGCTCGGGACTTATATATGGCGAAGGAGAGGATCAGCTTGGTGAGGCGGGCATCCTTACACATATCATGAACACTGAAGAACTGGCAGAGGCAATGATAGAACTGGCGCGTCACCCGGAGAAACGTGAACAGCTGGGAAAGGTCGGATATGAACGTGTAAAGGCTAAATACCAGATAAGCCAGATGCAACAGACTTATAAAGACTTGTATAACAAGATTTATAGGTTTAACTACCCTGAAAGGGTTAATGAGATTGAGGAGAATTGATCATGGCCGGTATAGGCGTTAAGTTAAACAAAATATACAGCAAAAATACGATTACAACGAATCTTATTGGTTTTGCGTATAGTACCATCATTACTATAGCTCCTATGATCGTGGTCATAGGTGCTATTATAATTATGCAGCTCTTACTTGGATTTACAAAACTAGATTATTTTTCAAGAGAGCTTTATGCATGTACTGTTCTGTATATTTTTATTTTCGGATTATTAACTGCTTCTCCATTTAATGCTTTACTTTCCAGATATTTGTCCGATATAATATATGAGGAGCGTTATGAAGATATCCTTCCGTGTTATTATATTGGTTTGGGTATAAATGTGGTCTTTTCAGCATTTTTTGGGATTCCGTTCTGTATATGGGAGCTTGTAGTCGGAAAGGTTGCCCCGGTGTTTGTGTTTGCAGGATTCTGTGGATTTATGGCTTTGGTGCTTGTATTCTATTCCATGCTATATCTTTCGATATGTAAGGACTATGGACGTATATCCTTATACTTCATATTTGGCATGGGACTCACGATATTAGTATCGTTTGTACTTAATAAAGTTTTCGGGATGAGTACAACGCTTGCCATGCTCATAGGCCTTGATTCAGGCTTTGCACTTACAGCTACTTTGGAGATGGCACTTGTCAGAAGTTATTTCCGTGAGAACAGTGGAAATTACAGGGCTGTAATCCATTATTTTAAAAAATATTGGCAGCTAGTACTTACAAATTTCTTTTATACTTTGGGCCTGTATGTTCATAATTTTGTGTTTTGGACTACAGATATGAGGATGGTGGTAGCAGATACTTTTGTATGTATGCCAACCTATGACATGGCTACATGTCTTGCAATGTTTACCAATATATCTGCCAGTGTTATTTTTATTTCCCGTATGGAGATGAATTTCCATGAGAAGTATAAAATATATTCAGAGGCAGTTATTGGCGGACGTGGGATGGATATAGCAAACGCCAAAAGCAGAATGTTTGAACAGCTAAAGCATGAGATAATGAACCTGGTACGTTTGCAGTTCATAGTGACCGTTATTTTGTACCTGCTTTTTATCATTTTTATGCCCATGTTTGGATTTGGAGGAGTTATACTTCAGATATATCCATGTCTTGCAGCTGGATATTTCATAATGTTCCTTATGTATGGTGAACTGCTCTTCCTTTACTATTTTAGTGACTTAAACGGTGCAATGGGCGTTGCGTTTGCTTTTGCGGCATCGACGTTACTTGGAAGTATTGTATCATGTCATTTGTCTACAATCTGGTTTGGTTTGGGTCTGGTATTTGGAGCGTTTGTTGGATTTACGGTAGCATATTTCAGGCTCAGGAGCGTGGAGAAGAATCTGGATGTTCATATTTTCTGTAATGGAAATCTGTTGGACAGGGGACCCGGAAAGAAACAGCCGAGCAATATGGTTTTCAATAATAAATCGATAGAGAATAGGGAAGAGAAACTGAGATCTTAAGGAGGTATAATATGCATCAAGGGTATATTATTCAGATTTTCCTGATCACTGTGGGAGTTTTATCCCTAATTGTTGATGTAGCGTTACTTGCTAAAAGAAAGCTTTCGGAACCGGTATCGGTAACATGGGGATTTGGGGCTATCATCATGGTCTTGGCCGGCATTATCTTAAGACCTAACCTATGGGGGAATTTTATTAGTACGTTTGCACTAATAATTATTTTCATACTGATAGTTTTAGCAATCATAGCTCTTTTTGTGGGCAGCATCAGAATGAGTGAGCTTATGAGAAAAAATACAGAAATGGCTATGAATATCTCTCTTTTAAATCAGGAAATAGTAGAGTTAAAGAGAGATATAGCTGAAAATCACAGAAAAATTGAAGAAAGATTAAAATGAGACAAAAGAAAAAAAAAGTATTATTTGTCATCAATACGATGGGGAGAGCAGGAGCAGAAATCGCACTTCTCGAGCTCTTAAGGAGAATTGATAAATCGGAATATGATGTGTCATTATATGTACTTACCGGGCAGGGAGAATTGATAGACAGGATCCCGGAGGGCGTTAAACTGGTCAACAAGACCGTAGATACTAATTCAGTACATGATTCCCTGGGAAGAAAACATCTGGCCAAGAAAGTAAGCCGTGCTTTGTTAAAAGAAGCTAATGGTTTAAAGCTTATGCCCTACTTTGTAAAAAACGGGGCTGTAATGTTAAAAAACAAACAGATATTGCTTGAAAAACTTTTGTGGAGACCCATTGCGGACGCTGCTGTGAGACCTAAAAGAAAGTATGATGTAGCAGTTTCGTATATTGAGGGAGCAGCAGCTTATTATGTAGCAGATCATGTTGAGGCAGACCGTAGGGTAGCATTTATACATGTGGATTATGAAAAAGCTGGGTACACCAGAGAGCTCGACAGGGACTGTTACCTGAAGTTTGATAAAATATTTGGGGTATCTGATGAAGTAGCTGCAGTATTTAAAAAGGTGTATCCGGAAATTTCAGACAAAATAGGAGTATTTCATAATCTGTTAAATAATGAAGCCATTATCGAAAAGGCCGAAACAGGAGAGGGCTTTTCGGATGGCTTTAAAGGCGTTAGAATACTTACTGTCGGAAGACTTATGAAACAAAAGGGCTTTGAGGTTTCAATACGTGCAGCAAAAATGCTTAAAGAGCACGGAGAAAATATACGCTGGTATGTTTTGGGAGAGGGAGATCAGAGAAGCAAACTGGAATCACTGATACAGGAACTGGGACTTCAAAATGACTTTGTTCTGCTTGGGGCAGTGGATAATCCATATCCTTACATAAAAGAAGCTGATCTTTATGTGCATTGCAGCCGTTTTGAGGGAAAAAGTATTGCAATCCAGGAAGCGCAGATACTTGGGAAACCTATAATAGTTTCTGACTGCAGCGGAAACAGGGAGCAGGTAAATCATGGGGAGGATGGGCTCACTTGTGCTTTTGATTCGAAATCTATTGCAAAATCAATTAAAGAACTGATTGAAGATAAGGGTTTGAGAGAACGTCTTGGGAAAAATGCATTAAAAAGAAATATGAATAACGGAGAAGAAGTTAAAAAAATATTTGTAGACTGAAGGCGGTGATTTTTTGGATAAAACGAGAAATGAATTGCTGATAATAATCCCGGCTTACAACGAGGCTAAAACAATAGGCGGGTTGCTGGACAATTTTGAGAATTCAGGAATTACTGAGTGGGCAGATATCCTGGTAATGAATGACGCTTCGAGTGACGGTACCGGGAAGCTGGTAAGGGAAAGAGGATACCGCGTAGTAACACATATATTTAACCTGGGGTATGGCAGTGGACTGCAGCTTGGGTATAAGTATGCCGCAAGAAATCACTATAAATATGTTATCCAGATGGACGCAGATGGTCAGCATGATGTATCAAACGTTGAAAAATTATACCTGGCCTTAAAAACAGAGGACTCAAATGGCGAAGTACCTGACATAGTTCTGGGTTCGAGATTTGTTGAGGGGGCTTCTGAGTTTAAGATAAGTAAGGTAAAGAAGTTTGCTATTAAGTTTTTCAGGTTCTTGATAAAGCATATGGGTCATCAGAAGATTATGGACCCTACCACGGGTTTGCAAGGTTTAAGTTTCAGGGCCTTCTATTTTTACTCGAAATATAACCATTTTGATGACAGATATCCGGATGCAAATATGATACTTCAGATGCTGCTACTTGGGTTCAAAATAGTGGAAATACCTGCAGTTATGCATCAGAGAGAAACAGGTACCAGTATGCATTCAGGGCTTAAGCCCATACTTTATATGATAAGAATGATGTACTCTATCATAGCAGTTTGGCTGAGGATAAAGATATACCACGCCGATCTTGAAGGTGCAGTAAATGATAAAGTTGTTAAAAAAGATTAACAGTTATAGAGGATTCAAGAAAGAAAAACTCAAGGAGAGTACGGCAGTACTAAATAATCCCGACAGAGGATGGTTTAGCTTATATAGTTTTGATATTGAAGAAGATATTGACTATGAGAAGAAATTTAAACTATCTGATAAAGAAAATCTTGTTCTTGTCTTACCGGATATAGGGGCATACAAGGATAAAGAGAACATTGAAAATGCACTTGCCAAATTGGAAAATATAATTAATTATTTTTCACAAAATGGCAAAAGCATAATACTGCGTGTTGCATACGACCATGAAGGGAAAGGAATTGAGAATGAACCTTCATATTTTCAGATAGTATTAAGGCATGCAGAACAGATAGCTGATTTTGTATATAAAAACAGAGATAAAATATTTATATACCAGGGCTTGCTTATTGGCAGATGGGGGGAAATGCATACATCCAAGTTTATAGACTCCAGCAGGATAAAGGAGCTTAACTCGGTTTTTGACAGTATACTCACCAATACGGTATACAGAGCGTTCAGAAAACCGGTACAATGGAGAATGGTTCGTTTTCAGCATAGCATAGAAAATGCGGTAAATACTGCTAACCTGGGCATTTTTAATGATGGAATGTTTGGGTCTGAATCTGACCTCGGAACGTTTGACTGTACAAATAAAGACACCAGTTGGAGCAAGGCATGGAACCGGGAAAACGAGACTGGTCTTATCGGGAAAATAGCGTGTACCGCACCAATAGGGGGAGAAGCCTTATACGGAGAAGGATTTGTAGCAAGAAATAATCCTGACAGGTATGTTTCAGAATTGTCAGCTCTTAGAGTGACATATTTAAACGGACATTATGATAATAAACTTATGGCATATTGGAAGAATGCCATGTTTAACAGAAAAGGAATTTGGGATAAAAGCACATACTATGAGTATATAGGGGCTCATCTTGGATATCGTTTTGTAATCAAAAATGTAGAAGTAAGAAAAAGCGGAGAAAATATCAAGCTCTGTGTAGAAATAGAGAATTGTGGGTTTGCGGATATATATAAAGAAACCTGTCTCTTCGTTGAAATATCAGGAGACGAAGGGGTTTTAAGGGAATGCTTTGATGAAAAATTGAACAGTTGTCATCCGGGGGAACGAAAACATTTTACAAAAGAAATAAAAAAAGTAATCGGGAAATTATGCATTTATGCAGATAATTCCGGAAACAAAAGAGTGTATTTTGCTAATGAAACAGTAATGACTGATGGCAGTATATTGTTGGGTGAAATAGTGAAATAATCAGATAAAGGCTTAGTGGAGGAAATTGTGGATACGTTATATTGGCTTCTTCAATATATATGGGTTTTAATATCATTTATTTTTGTAATGTATATTTGGCCATCTGTAGTATTTAGAAAGCACTTGTCCGGCAAATCAAGAACATACAGATTTTCATTTTGTACTATATGCATGGTTGCATTAACAAATCTTGCGTGTGTAGTATTGGGAATGCCTCGTCTTTTGTATGATTGGTTATACAGATTGATTTTTTACGGCATTTTTTTATTTTTCCTGTTAAAAGATAAAAGGATAAGCCGTCTTACCATAAAAAAATTTAAGAATTTGATAAGCGGAACATATGGACCCAAAAGTATGTTCTGTGACATTTTCAATTTCATAAAGGATACAATCAGGACAATCTGGAAAAACTTTACCAAAGGGATGAAAGGTTGCTGGTTTGAATACATTGCTCTCTTTGTGCTTGTAGTTTTCGGTATGGCGTATTTTTCGTATGGGGCCTTTCAGGACTATTCTTTTGGCTGTGGAGATGCATATGTTCATACCCAGTGGGTGTATCAGGTTTCTGTAAACAATATCTTTTCCAGCGGTATTTATCCGGAGGGCATGCATTTCTTTATCTATTCGTTGTTAAGTCTGTGCGGAGTGCGGATGTACAGTGCCATGATATTTATAGGTGGTATTAATACATTTGTAACCTTTATTTCTCTTTATATATTGTTCAAGCAAATATTCAAATGGAGATACTCATCACTGCTTGCCTTGGCATTGTTTTTGTTCGTTGATATTAAATGGGTTGAGACTTTGTACAGTATGTGCAGGCTTCAGTGGCCTTTACCGCAGGAATTCGGATTCCCAGCAATGTTTTTATGTACTGCATATCTCATCAGGTATTTAAGGTTTAGTGTTATAGAAAAGAAAGAGAAGAAACCCAAAACAGATGAGATAAGCACACCGAAGAGAAAATTTAGGATAAAATGTCCTTATTGGTTAAAGGATGAAAATCTTTTCTTATTTACTATGGCTATGTCTTTGACCATCATGATACATTTTTATTCTACTATGATGGCACTTTTTCTATGTATAGGAGTTGCAGTAGCACTTATAAGAAAGATTTTTTCCAGAAAATTTTTACCGCTTTTATCAGGTATTTTTGCAGGACTTATAATTGCGATCATGCCTTTTGTAGCATGTTTTATGTCAGGCCTGCCCCTTCAAGGCTCGTTAACATGGGCTATGAGTCTGTTTATGCCGGCTGAGCCCCTGCCCGAAGAATTAGAAGATGTACTGCCGAATGAAGAAAAACAGGATCAAGATAAGCAGAATGATTTAACGGATACAGAAGAGAAAAAGGATATTGAAGGGGATACAACAGTATATAACAGTACAGATAGTAAAATCGGTGTTAATGGAATAGTTGCTGCCAATACTGGAGAAGGAACCTCAAGATTGGCATTACTGAGTACAGTTTTTTTTGAGAAGCTTCCAGAACTTCCAGCTTTATTGCTAGAATATGGATATGAAAGAATAGAGGGTACAAGAGGTACTGCGATGTTCATATTTACCATGATAGCAATAATATTATGGCTGATACTTACTATTGCAGAATGTATCCGGGTTAAGGTTAAAAAACTTGACGGTACCGAAAAAAACAGTTACATTGGGTATCTGTTGCTTCCGCTAATGGGCATTCCTCCACATCTTTTTTACTGCTCCGGTGTGCTTGGACTTCCCTGGATAATGGAACCGTACAGAATTTGTTCTATGGCGGTGATGATAGGCTTACCGGTATTTGTTGTACCGTTTGATCTGATTTTTTACAAACTTGCAAAAGTGATCAAGTTTAAAATTTCAGAGATAATTGCAGGAAGCCTTATAGTATTTTTGTATTTTGGAAGTAAAGCATTTGACAGTTTTCACGGATATCTTCTTTATCAGACCACAAGATATAACAGTGTGGTTATGGTTACTAAGCAGATATCAGCAACACTACCTGATGAATCTTTTACAATTGTTTCGTCTACCGACGAATTATACCAGATAATCGGGAAAAGCTATCATGAGGAGCTGATCGAGTTTATTAATAAATCTGAGGTAGTGAGTTATACAATTCCTACAGAATATATATTTATTTATATTGAAAAGAATCCTATACAAAGAAGCCAGTATCATTTCTTTGTAGGACCTGACTGGTTAGCTGAAGAGAAGTACACGGATTATTATTGGGGTCTTTGCAGTGAAGGAGATGACATCCATAAAAATACCATAAGTGAAGAGTATGCTAATGTATATTTTGGAAGATTTCCTATGGACTCAAGCGTTTATGCAAAAATTTGGTCAAGAGTCGTATTAAACTCAAAAGCGTATGTATGGTGTCAGAAGTTTAACGCTATGTATCCGAATGAGCTTCACGTATATTATGAAGATGACGATTTCTTATGTTATTATCTCCATCAGAACCAAAGAAACCTATATGAACTGGCTACGATGGATCCTTCAGTAATGGTACCGGCAGAAGATTATGAGAAGCCTATCTGGCCAAGAAACTATAAAGAATTAATGGATGAAGATGACGAAGAGGAAGAAGAGAATTAATGACGGCATTCGAAACGCTGCTAAAACTACTTGAGTTTTCTCTTGACACAGACAAGATGCAGTTACCTGCTTTTATTGGGGATATCAGTGAGTCTGAATGGGCAGAAATAGTACGTATAGCAAAAAATAATAGCGTTGCAAGCTTGCTATTTGAGACATTTGATCTGATTGAAACAGTCCCTGAAACCTCAAGAAATGAAGTTGAAAAATATTCAAGGATGATAGCCTTAAACAGCTATCGTCTTTTGAATGTTGACTTGTGGCTTGATAAGATACTGAATAAGGCCGGAATACCTTTCTGCATAATGAAGGGTATTGCGGCAGCAGCAGATTTCCCGGTTCCGGAACTTAGAAAATCGGGTGATATAGATATTTTAATAACTAATCCTGCTGATATTGAGAGAGCAGTAGTCGAGATAGAAAAAATCGGATTTAGAAAGGATAATGATCAGCATTCATTACATCATGTATCAATGTCCGGTTTTAACGGTCTTGAGATAGAGGTCCATACAATGCTGGCAGAGCCGTTTGACAACAACCGGATAAACACTTACATTGATAGTCTGGTTACGGAATGCGGCAGGCATACTATTAGAAAAGTAATTATGGGTGCTGAGGTTCCGGTGTTGGAAGACGCATATCATGCCTATGAGTTACTATTACATATGCTTCAGCATTTTTTAAGAGCTGGTTTTGGCATAAGACTTCTTTGCGACTGGGTAGTACTATGGAACCGGGGGTTAAGTGAAGAAGATGGTAAGACTTACATGCACCTGGTAAATGAAAGCGGGATAAAAGGGTTTTCTGATATGATAACCAGGACCTGCATAAAATATCTGGGTTTAAAAAGAGAAAAAGTACTTTGGATGGCACCCTTTGATAATGGCAGGACAAGAGAGGAACTTGAAAAAGAAACCGAGTCCTTCATGGAAGAGCTGATGGATGCCGAGGAATTTGGGAAAGCAAAAGGAAGAATGGTAGCTTTACGTGGGAATGGAATATTTGATTATATAAGAGAGTTCCATCATCAGATGCATTTGAATTTTCCAAAGGCGGGAAAGTGTTTTCTGCTTTGGCCGGTTTTATGGACTATTACGCTTGTAAGGTTTCTTAGAAACAACAGAAAGGTTCGAGGAGTCTCAAGCAAGGAACTGTTTTCTAGTGCAGGTAAAAGGGGAAAACTTGTGAAGGGATTGAATCTATTTAAATGAAAAAAATTACAATGGTGAAAGAATTCTTGACTATTTGTAAAAGAATTTATATAATGAATGATGCTGTAGCATAGAAAGGATACACACCCTTGAATGAACCACAAAATGGCTTCGAGTTTCTTGAAGAAATTAAAAAGATAAATGGCAAGAAGACACAATCTTTTAATAGCTTTTATAAGTATTTGGATATTAAGGCAAGAGAAAAAGGTGTACCAATTCATGGGCAGTTTGAATTAACGCCAATATGTAATTTTGATTGTAAGATGTGCTATGTGCATCTTAACAAGGATCAGCTGGGTGGACGAGAAGTCCTTTCAGTAGACAAATGGAAAGAGCTGATGCATCAAGCATTTGAAGCTGGTATGATGTGTGCTACATTAACTGGTGGGGAGTGTTTGGCATATCCGGGATTTGAAGAATTGTATTTGTATTTAAATAATCTGGGTTGCGAAATTAATGTTCTGACCAATGGCTATCTATTAGATGAAAGAAGAATTGACTTTTTCAAACATCATAGGCCTAATTTAGTGAAGATAACTTTATATGGTTGGAATGATGATGTTTATGAGCGTGTTACTGGTCGGCGTGTTTTTTCTGTTGTGGAAAAAAATATTAGTAAGGCATTAGAAGCGGACTTACCTATAAGGATTAGTATTACCCCTAGCACATACCTAGGGGAGGATGTTTTTGAGACGATACGCGTAAGTAGGAATTTAGTAAAAGATGTATTTGTTAATTCGGCTCTTTTTAATCCACGGGAAGAAACAGGAAAATCTGAAATGTATGTTGACGCCAATGCTGAAATGTATGTTCGTATTTATAAATTACTTAACGAATTAAATGGCATAGAAACAAAAGAGATTGCTGAGGATAAACTTCCTCCAGCGGGTAATCCGTTGTATGAATGTGGTGAATGTGGTTTGCAGTGTGGTGGTGGACGTTCGTCTTTTGTTATTGACTGGAAGGGAACATTGATGCCATGTAATCGCTTAAATATTATTAAGGCGTTCCCGTTGTTAGATGGCTTTGCAAAAGCCTGGAAAAGCGTAAATAAGAAAGCAAATAGTTGGCCCCGCGTTTCTGAGTGTCAGGGGTGTGCATATCGTGGTGTATGTAGTAATTGTTCCGGAAATACTTTACAATATGTTAAACCAGGAGAGAGACCCACTGAATTATGTAAAAGAACAAAATTCTTTGTTCAACAAGGTATAGCAATTATACCAGAATGTGACTAGTGCTTTATTTGATGAATGGACTGGCATTTTGCTAGTTTGTTAATATATATTTTTAAAGGAGAAAAAATATGAAGAAAAAGTATGAAATTCCGAAGGTAGAGAAGATTGAATTCGATTATTCTGAAACAGTCGTGGCATCACCACAGTGTAAGGGAGGCATAACAATATCTTATGAAGACTCTGTATACGGATGTGATTCTACTCCGGTAAAAAAATATGATCCTTTCATTGGTGATCAAGCTTGAAGAATGATGTAAATGGATTTATTTAGAGTGAATTATTGTAATATAAAAAATTAAAGAGGCGTCTCTTTTGAGACGCCATTTTGTAGTAGAAGAAATTTTAACGAAGCAAAGAAGTAAATATCCGATTTATTGAATACAGAATAGGAGATTTACTCTATGAAAAAGACTATATCAATACCTGAATGGCACTGTATGGCTATGGAGGGTGATGCACCACCAGTTAGGATTACTTTAAACGGAAACAGTATGTTTCCATTGGTTCGATGGAATAGAGATTATGTGACAATTACACCGCTTAATGGTGAGATTGTTGTAGGTGATATAGTATTATTTAACGAACCCGGTACAGGAAGATATGTTGTTCACAGGGTATGGGAGATTGAAAATGATAATGCGCTTACATGGGGAGATCATTGTGACAGACCTGACGGATGGATTTCTGAAAGCTGCATCTGGGGGAAGGTAAGTTTAGTTGAGCGCGGGAAGAGGCAAATAAAACCTAATCCAAAGAGAGGGCTACGCTGGGCAAAATTCTGGCACAAGGCCGGAAGGGTATACAGAAAACTTGGCCGATGGTGGCACAGACTTATAGATAAAAAAGAAAAAAGTTAAAGCTTATGGGAGAAAATATGTACTACTATCAGATCGCAAAAATAGTTATAAAATCAGAATATAAGCTTTCTTCTTTTGAATCTTTTATCTGTAATGAAGGTATTCCCGATATTTTATTGGTGAAGACAGAGGAACTTCCACCATGTGGAATAGATGTCGAATCCGGATCCATAATACACCGTCGTGTCGAAAATGGGTGGTTTTTCCATGAGGGAAAATCTGAAAATACAGGAGTATGCGTTGATTCTGACTATAGCAGGATAAAGGTACTGGGAGTAACAGATGATACCATTTACGGTATGATGGAGTGGTATGTAAGGATAGCTGTGGAATGTATGCTGGCACGCAGGGGTTATGTTTCATTACATGCAGCTTCAGTAGAAGTAAATGGTGAGGCATTTGCTTTTACAGGGCCATCCGGTCTTGGCAAATCAACCAGAGCCGAGGCGTGGATAAAAGGGATTGACGCCAAACTTATCAATGGGGATCGACCTTTGATTGATGTCAGGAATGGAGAATTGTACGGAGTTCCATGGGATGGAAAAGAGAAATGCTTTAGAAATGTACATTATCCATTAAAAGCGATATGCGAGGTAAGGCGTTCTGATTCTGTTTATGTCCGTAAAATGTCACTACCTCAGAAACGTAAGCTGCTTATGAAGCAATGCTTTTTACCTATGTGGGATACAGAGACAGCAGCAATACAGATGATGAATATTACTAAACTTGCTAAGTCAATGAACATTGTGCGTATTTTCTGTGGCCCGAATGAAGAGGATGCCGGAAAATTATATGGTGAGCTACAAAATAATAATTACCTAGAGGAGAAAAAGGATATGGTTGCAAAAAAGGGGTTTGTACTAAGAAATGTAGTTGATGAGCATATTTTAATGCCGACAGGAGACAATATCGGAGTATTTGGCGGAAGTGTTGTAATGAATGATGTTTCTGCTTTTATTTGGGAGAAGCTTCAAAATCCTATATCAAAAGAAGATCTTTTACAGGCAGTATTAGATGAATTTGATGTGGAAAAAGATGCGGCTGAGGCAGACCTGGATGCGTTACTGGCACAGCTAAAAGAATACGGCGTTATCGATATTTGATACAAAACAGTAGGAGGTAAATAATGTCAGGATTATATATTGTCATTCCCGCTTACAACGAGGAAGAAAATATTGATAAATGTGTAAATGACTGGTATCCGGTTGTTGAGAAACATAATGAAAACGGGACTTCAAGACTGGTTATAATAAATGATGGCTCAAAGGACGGTACATATGAGAAATTGTTGGAATTAGCAAAGACCCGTCCTTTGATGGATCCTAAAACTAAGCCCAATGGTGGTCACGGAGCAACAGTACTTTCAGGGTATCGCTATGCAATAAAGAAAAATGCGGAGTGGATATTCCAGACTGATTCCGATGGCCAGACAAACCCTGCTGAGTTTGAAGAGTTTTGGGAGAAAAGGGAACAGTATGATGCTATACTGGGAAACCGTGTAGTACGTGGGGATGGAAAAGACAGAAAATTCGTTGAAAACACGGTATGCTTTTTGCTTCGTCTGGTTTTTGGGATAAAAGTCCAGGATGCAAACGCACCGTTCAGACTGATGAGAACAGAGGTTGTTAAAAAGTATATAGGTAAGCTCCCCAGAAAATTTAATATACCTAATATTATGTTTACAACCTATTTTACATATTTTAAGGAGAGAACCCTGTTTATCCCGATTAGCTTTAAACCAAGAGAAAAAGGTACAAATACCATTAATCCAAAGAAAATCATAAAGATTGGCTGGAAAGCACTGGGGGATTTTATAAAGCTTAGGATACATATAAACGATTAGAAATATTAAAGGCTTGAAAGAAGGGGATCTTTCAAGCCTTTAATTGTTTAGCATAGGTTATGGCGGTTAATTGCGCTTTTTATATATTGCTATTTCATTGACAGTATCAATTAGATTATAGTTATCAGATACAATTCCTTCGATAACGGCTTTTACTCTTGAGTCGGGGTGGGATATGATCAGTTCTGTATCAAGTTTTTTCATTTCTTCAATAAATTCTTCTTTTTTACTTGAATCGATCGTTATGATAGGAAGTTGATATGAATATTTAGAGGAAGCCATTCGGTCCGATAACAGATAAACCAGATCGTTGGTACCCAGTACGATTATTTTATCATCTTCATCGGAGTTTTCTTTAACAATTTCAGCAATTTCTTTTGCCTCGGAGAATTCCTGGGTTCTATACATTCCGGTAATCTTATCAAATATCATTTTAAAAGAAAAACCTACTAATAAAAGCCCTATAATACACAAGATAAGTGCAGCACAAATGCCAAGGATCAGTTTTGTTTTGTGCTTGAAAATTTTAAGTTGTAATATATAATCAGAGGTTAATGCTAAAGAAAATGCGTAAACAACCAGGGGACAGAATACCATTCCGTAATGTAGATAATATTGACCGGCCATACATTGCATGATAATTGACAGAAGTAATGAGGTTAAGCACAGCCAATCCAATAACTTTTTGCCTTTTAAGCTCACTATTGACAGGAAAATAAGACTTAAAAGTACAGGAGGAGTGATTATAAATATCCCTATTGCCTTTACTATGTTTATTAAGTTGCCATTTTCAGAATAACTGCTATACATAAAATTGAAAGAAAAGTAATCTTCTAAAAATGGCTTAAGTGCATCTCCGGCTATAAGCCAGATAACGATGGGCAGAGTGATCATACATACCCCTGCTAAAAACCACAAAATGAAACGGATGAGCATTTGAGGTTTTTTATCTCTAATGCATTTGATCAGTACTCCGATACACATTACAACCCATAACGATACCATGTTGATACGCAGAAAACATACGGCACCGAAAGAAATGCCGCTTACAATAAGCTGGCCTGTGCTAATTTCTTGGCCATTAAAGAACTGAATAAAGATGTAGAGCTGTAGCAAAATAAAAAGGCAGGCAAATTCCTCGACAAAATTTCCACCTTCATAATACAACGCAAATGAAAGCATACTTATTATAACGACTAATAAAGCTCTTACGTTATTACAGCCAAGGAGTTTGGCAACTTTATAAGTTAATAAGAAGATGACGAATATAAAGGCAAGCTCGATGAACCATACGCCAAGGCCTTTGTTGATAAACTGCCCTAAGGCATCAATTAAGTAGATTAAAGGGCCTTTGTGGTCGAAGGTGTCCCGGTAAGGCATACCGCCTTTTAAGATTACCCTTGCAACATAGTTGAATACAGAAGAGTCAATGCCTGTATTGCCAATTAAGAATGGATTGTTTGTGGCAGTGAAAGACATAAGGACTGCAATGAAAAAAATACAGCTATATACTACAGGTTGTTTGGTTTCCAGTATTTTTGCTAACTTCTTCATTTGAATTCTCCGCTAGAATAATATTTCATTTTAATTATATACTATTCGTATATAGTGTCAATAATCAAATTGAAATAGTTTGACTTTTATACAAATCCAAACTATACTTAATAATGACTAAAGGCTATGTGAAAAACTGCTAGATTAGCGGAGGCACGGTTATGTTCTCAAAAAATATTAGCATAAACAAAATATATATATCAATTTTAGGATATTTGTATCTGCCTGTTTTCATATTTTTGCTTGGATGGACAGCGATATTTATAGCACTTCCTGTACTCCTTTTTGCATTAGTTGCAATTTATTATGCAACGAAAAAGATATATACAGAAAAAAAGGATGATGCTTATTGTAACGCAGCTGAGATGATGGTTGCATTTGGTGTTTTCTTCCTTTTTTTTGTTATGGTAGGACATAGTGATCTCTTTGCGCAGGACTTTGATTGGCATAAACATCATGCAGTATTTAATGATCTGATGAACTATGATTGGCCGGTTGTATATAAAGATGGGTCTTTGTTGACATATTATTTGGGGCAGTATATAGTGCCGTCATTTTTAGGAAAGGTGTTTAATTCATCAATTGTAATGACCTGGAGCATTCCTTTGTGGAATGCTATAGGTCTTACTTTGGTATATTCTGTTTTAGCATTTCTTTTAAAGGCAGAAACGAAAAAGAAAAAAATTAGCGTAGCGTTATTCATGCTTTTGTGGGGAGGATGTACGGAACTCGGAACTATCGTATATCACCTAATTAACTCGGGAACAATAAAGCTATTACCGGACAGTTTTAAATGGATAGATATAGAGAATATCCGGATCCATTTTGCATCAAATTATGATGCACTTTATGGTGCATTCCAGCATGTTATAGTACCATGGCTTGTAACCTGTTTCTTCCTTGGAAACCGAAAACATGTTGAGAGTTATGTTATGATAGCACTTCCACTGTTGTTTAGTGCGACTTTTGCCTTCGTGTATTTTGTACCTGTTTTAATATTCTTTGCAATATGGAATATAAGAAACAATCTTATAAAAGATTATTTAAAATCAATTTTTGGGATCGGAAATATGTTTATGCTTCCGCTTGCCGGTGTTTTTTGTATATATTTTGCTGGGAATGTTTTTAGTGAGAAACCGGGGAGTGTTGGGTTTGAACTGTTTAATATAAAGGATAATTTTTTATTCTATCTGGTGTTTATTTTGACAGAGTTTTTACTTTATTCGGTATTTCTGTTTAAACGGAACGCTAAAAATCCGCTGCTTTATGTCGCTTTGGTAGAGCTACTCATTATACCCTTCTTTAAGATGGGATTATTTAATGATCTCTGCTCTAGGGGTAGTATACCGGCAAGGTTTATCCTTATGTTTCTTTGTCTCGAATTTTACTTTTCTAAACCTAAAAGAAATTGGCGGGTATATGGACTGTCGCTCATGCTGGCATTGTCGGTATTTATTACAGGCGGACAAATAGTATATAACTTTTCAAGAACTGTCATGAATTGGAACGACAAGACTTTTTTAGCGGATAAATATAAAACGTTAGAGGGCTTTTCCGGTAATCCTGATATTAGGATAGATGAAGCATATAATTATTTTACTCCGGATTATCAGCAGAGCTTATTTTATTATATAGGTAAAAAGTAGAAGACGGTATATCTTATGATAAATTTGTTAATGAGCCTAATGATTCTTTTTCTTGCTCCAAGTGGCAATACGGCGTTTTCGATTGTCAATGATACGAGTGAGATCAGAACGCTGACAGAAAGTCATGAAATAAATTATGAAGAAACCTATGATGAAATCTTTAATGCGGAATGCGGGTTATATGCTCCTACTTTTTTTAGACTTAAAACTGAAGATAATGAAACTCCGTTATGCAGAGGCCGTTTTCTTCATTTAAGGCTTGATATATCCGCTTTTTGTGAACAGTATAATGGTGAGAATATACCCATTAGTGAAGATGCACTTAGGTGTCTTGATGAAATGCTTGCCTTTATAGAAAGCCAGGGACACAGCGTAGTCATAAGATTTTCATATGATGGTTTTTTTGATGGAGAGGGAGTAAAAGAACCTCCTCTTGAGATTATCATTATGCATCAGGAACAGCTTGGTCCGATCCTTTCAAAACACAAAAATGCCATAGCGTCTCTTGAAACAGGTTTGCTTGGACTTTGGGGTGAAATGCATGGGACGGAAATGTGTAATAAAGATACTATTGTAGCTATAGTTGATAAATGGCTGGAAGTTTTACCTGAATCAGTATGCGTTACGGTACGCACTCCGCTTCATTACTGTTGGTGGAGGGGTATTGACAGAGCTGACATTTCCTCTGATGTGACTAACCCGGGCGAGGCATCCTACAGAGTAGGGATATATAATGACGGGTACTTTGGATCTTATTCTGACCTTGGTACTTATGCAAACCGTGAGGAAGAAGTAGGTTGGCTTTATAATCAGGCTAGGCACACTTTATTTGGTGGGGAACTGATGGCTATACAGGCGACGGAGACAGGTAAGACCTGTTCTTCTCAGCTTGAGGACGAAGCGTTTATAACGCATACCTCGTATTTAAATTGTGCATATTCACAGATAGCTTTTGAAAACCTGAGAAACGAGATTTATAATAGTAAGGACAGCTATTATCACGGCCAGACAGGGTATGTTTATATAAGAAACCATTTGGGTTACCGGTTTGTCTTAAGACAGATAAGGATGACGCGTGAGGTCCTGTTAAATGACAAACTGCTTATCGAGGCTACGATAGATAATGTCGGGTTTGCAAATATGATAAAACCTAAGAAGCTCTATATAGTTTTGGAAGGGGAGAAATACAATTATACGATACCGGTTACGGAACACACTCCTAGAGAAGGTGAGTTAATAGTTAACGGAGATCCGTTGAAATGGGATACCGGGAAAAACAAGGTATGGATATTTATGAACCTTCCAAATGGCATAAAGATTGGAGAGTATAATGCATATCTAAAGATAGCTTATACCAAAGCAGATATAGACACGGGGTACGGAGATTATCCTGTCAGATTCGCGAATGATGATGAAAATATGTGGAATGAGGAGCTGGGAGCAAATTATATAGGTAAGGTAAGGATAATCAGGTCGAGAACCGATTTCTGAAAAATGTAAAATGACTAACAGTTCTATCAAAAACGAAATATTATTTCCATTGACAGATAAGTATTTTCTTAGTATACTTTAGTTGTTAGGCAGTGGATAGACTGACACCTTAAAAGGCTGAAGTTTTCAAAGACTATGTATATTAAGTGAGGGAAAGCCCATGAAGAAAAAATATGAATCACCGATGGCTGAAAAATATGAATTCAATTATGTAGAAAATGTTGTTGCTTCTGATGAAGACAATAATAGTACTTCTAACGGTGGTAATGGGAATGGAAAAGCAGGAAATAGCAGTGGAAATTCATGCTATACCCATAATACCAGTAATGTTGTGGGTACGACGGAACCTTGTAATCCCAATAGTAATAAGAATCGCGGTCATGGCTGTGCAAAAAGTTGATTATAATTCTTTTCTTATACAAAGTGTTATGTTGAGGCATTTCTTAATGGAGATGCCTTTTTGAATATACATATTAATGCCTTTATTATGATATAAGTGATCATATAACGGAAAGGATATAAGCATGTATCAATCTGAAACCTGGTTTAGCCATTTAGCTAATATGCGCGAAAAAACAGGGCATCAAAAAGGAAGTTATAAAGATGCGATGAAATTCATTTCTATGAAGGCGAGAGATAAAGGTGTTCCTGTTGATGGGAAATTTGAGCTTACTCCTTTATGTAATTTGGATTGTAAAATGTGTTATGTACATCTTAATGCTGAACAACTGAATGATAGGTCTATTCTTACGGTTGATACTTGGAAGAATTTAATGTATCAGGCATGGGAGGCAGGAATGCTCTCGGCAATTCTTACAGGTGGGGACTGTCTTACCTATCCCGGATTTGATGATTTATTTCTTTATCTGCATAGTCTGGGATGTGAGGTTTCTGTCCTGACAAATGGGTTGTTACTTGATGAAAAAAGAATTCATTTTTTCAAAAGACATTTACCGGCAGTGGTTCAGGTGACATTGTATGGTAGTAATGACGAGATATATGAAAAAGTAACAGGGCGGCGGGTGTTTTCGATTGTTGAAAAGAATATAAAACGTGCCATAGAGGCTGATATCCCGGTAGGCATCAGTATTACTCCGAATAAATATATGGGGGAAGATATAATTGAGACAGTCAGGGTAGCCAGAGAACTCTGTAAGTCTGTATCAATTAATTATTGCTTAAATGCACCTAGAGAAGAAACAGGGCGTTCCAAACATAAAGATGAAATTGAACTAAAGTTGTTTATTAAGGCTCTGAAGTATCTTTATGAGCTTAATGGAGGAGAATGCAGAGAGATTGACGAATTGAAATTACCTCCCTATGGAGGGTCGAGTCATGAAACTTCGGAGTGCGGATTGCTGTGTGGAGGTGGACGGTCCTCTTTTGCTATAGATTGGAAAGGTACAATGATGCCCTGTGTAGATTTTACGAGGATACAGGCATATCCGTTAAAGGATGGCTTTCTTAGTGCCTGGCGTGAAGTAAACCGGAAGGCAAATAATTGGCCTAGGGTACCTGAATGTAATGGGTGTGCATATTATGATGTTTGTAATCGTTGCGCTGCGAATATGTATCAATTTGCGGAACCCGGGAAGATGCCTATAGGTATGTGTGAAAGAACCAAAGAAATGGTTCGTAATGGGATAGCACATATACCTGATTGTGAATGATATTAGTCATTATGGATTTGCAATGGAAAAGCTTGATTATGTTGCAAATAGACCCTTGGGGGTAATTTTTTTGATAAATAGGGGTTATATAATTAAGCAAAATATCCGATATTATATTTGTGAGAATTAAAAATGCAAAGTAGTTTTAGCCCCTTGTATGCCAAAACTAACAAAAATGAAAGGAAAATGGCGGGTTTTTAATAAAAAATTTATTGACAAAGCCTCTTTCACTTGCTATAGTAAGGCTAACGTTGACAGAGTATGTCAATTTACTAGAGGGGAGCCGTTTATACGGCATGGGAGTTATATTATAAGAGAGGAGAGATTCTTATGAAGAATTATGTTAGTCCCGTTATCTTAGATAACGAAGAGTTGGCTGAAGGCGTGTATGCTAGCGGTAGTGGTGATGGTTGTTGGACATTGACTATTAAGAGATTTGATCAAGCGCCTGAAGTTGGTATGGATTGTTATGTTGTGCATTTTGAAGCAACACACAATGCTACGGATAATCATTCCAGCAATTCCCAGATATTTGTTTTCAATTTTAGTGCTGATGTAGAATTTAATGATGAAAAAACTAGTTCAGTAGATTTGTATGCCGGTGATGGAACATCAACTTTAAAGGTTAAGAGAAACAACTTCGGAAATCCTACTGGTGAATTTGTCGGAATTAGTGATTTATATGTTAAATGTAAAGATTCATCTGTTTCTTGCTATGGTGGATATGTAATATGTGAGAAAATATACAAATAAATATTTTGGCTGATCGTATTATATATTTAAGCCATATTGAAGGCCAGTTCTTTTGAACTGGCCTTTTTATAATTTATTTTGTTTTAATATCATTTCCCTAATTTGATATACAACAGGAGATTATATGGAAAAGAAAAAGTTTTTAATATTTTCATCACTAAAGTCAGGCAGACTTAAAGAAATGTGGAGACAAACCTGTTGGATATATGTTTATGTAAAACGGTATTGGATATTTATGATAATATATACTTTACTTGGCTTTGTTGGAACTGGGGTAGGTATTATTTCAAGTTGGATATCAAAAAATTTGGTCGATATTATTACAGGACATGAAACAGGCGCGGTTGTTGCTACATTTGCTTTGATGATTGGATTTGGAATAGGCTCAACGATTATTAATTTGATTACAGATTATATTTCAAGTTTCATTCAGATGAAAGTTGACGCAGAAATAAAATCTGATATTTTTGAAAAGATTATGGTGACGGATTGGGAATCTTTGACGGGATACCATACAGGGGATTTGCTTGCAAGATGGAGTGGGGATGCTGGCATGGTTTCTTCTGGTGTTCTTAATTTTATTCCGAATCTTTTGATATATGTTGGACGTTTTATTTCTTCATTAGCTGTTGTAGTATATTATGATTGGACATTTGCAGGTTTTGCTCTCATGGGAATGCCGGTATCACTAATATTATCTAGAAAATTGATGCGAAGGATGATGGAGAACAATAAAAAAAGTATGGAAATGGGTGCAAAATTATCTGGATTTAACCAAGAGACCTTTTCTAATATACAGACAATTAAGGCTTTTTCTCTTGTACGACTATACGTAGAGAGACTTAGACAGCTTCAGAAAGAGCATATAAGAATGCAGTTGGATTTTAAAAAAATGTCTATTTGGACTAGCATAATTCTTTCTGTTGCAGGATTAGCAGTAACCTATTCTTCGTATGGATGGGGAATATATAGGGTATGGAGCGGAGTCATTTCATATGGAACTATGACAATGTTTTTATCTTTATCGGGCTCTTTGACAGGGGCATTGCATTCGTTAACTTCTCTTGTACCGACATCAATAAGGATAACAACTTCTGCAGGAAGATTGATGGACATATTAGAGATGCCAAGAGAGGATTATTCGCGTGATGAAGAAGTGGATAAACTGGGTAAACGGCATAGTATAGATGGAATTGGTATTTGCCTTGAAGATATAAGGTACTCGTATCTTAACGGAAATCAGGTCTTTGATGGTGCATCGCTTAAAGCTCATCCTCATGAAATTATTGGGCTAGTAGGACCTTCCGGTGAAGGAAAGACAACTTTGATGCGCTTGATTCTTTCAATTGTTAATCCTAAAGCTGGAAAAGGATATTTACATGGAGGAAATAATTTGTCAAAAGATGAAGCAGATATTATTCCTTTATGTGCTTCGACCAGAAAGCTTTTCTCCTATGTTCCACAAGGAAATACCATGCTTTCAGGTACTATAGCTGAAAATATGCGTTTTGTTAAGCCTGATGCAACAGATGAAGAAATCTGGGCGGCTCTTGACATGGCATGCGCAAAGGAGTTTGTTGAGAAAATGCCGAATGGTATTAACTCTGAACTTAAAGAACGTGGTGGCGGTATTTCAGAAGGTCAGGCTCAGAGGCTTTCTATAGCCAGGGCAATAATTAGAAAATCACCGCTTTTGCTTCTTGATGAGGCTACTTCAGCACTTGATGTTGCTACGGAACGCAAGGTTCTTAAGAATATCATGAAGGACGAATACCCTAGAACTCTGATAGTTACAACACACAGGCCCACTGTACTTAGTGCCTGCACCAGGGTATATGCCATAAAAGATAAAAAATGTGTTATACTTAATGACGAAGAAATTGATGAGATGGTAAGAGGTTTTTAACGTAAAATGAGACTCAGACATAACCCAAAGGCGGATATAGCAGTAGAAAACAGTGAATATGTGGAGCAGGCCCCAAAGAGCAGGAAAGGGCACTGGAACGAGCTTTTCGGGAATGATAACCCGATTCATATTGAGATAGGTATGGGGAAGGGGCAGTTTCTGATGACATTGGCGTCCCAAAATCCCGGTATAAACTATGTAGGTATCGAAAGGGTGCCTACTGTGCTGTATAAGGCTTTAAAAAAGCAGGAAGAATTAAAACTCCCCAATCTAAAGCTCATGGCTTTTAATGCCGATGAGATCAATACCGTATTTGAAAAGGATGAGGTGGAGAGGATCTATCTTAATTTCTCCGATCCCTGGCCTAAGGACAGGCATGCACTTAGGAGACTTACTTCTCCAAGATTCCTTAAATTATATGATGAATTCCTGTCTAAGGATGGTTTTATAGAGTTTAAAACTGACAACAGGAGTCTCTTTGATTATTCACTGGAGGCAGCAGTGGAGACCGGATGGAAAACAAGGGATGTTACCTATGACCTCCACAACAGTGAGTATGCTGAAGGTAATATCATGACAGAGTATGAGGTAAGGTTTTCATCGATGGGGGTAGCTATTAACAAAGTTATCATATACCGTTGAGTATTCCCTAAATATCTCTAATCATCCTATAAAGATTTATGTAGAGTGCTTTGTTATCTGTACAAGATAATCCCAAATTATTTAGTTGATAAAATCTTTATAATAATATATAATAAATCACATACAAGTCCGTATTTGCAATAAGTAAATCGTAACACCATGCTACTGGCAATTGAGACATGGCTGCTGATTTATGCAAATATTGGAAAAAGAGAATGTATGGAGGTTTGCAATGAAAAAACAGGCTTTTAACCCTTACCTGCCTTCTTGGGAGTATGTGCCCGATGGCGAACCGTATGTGTTTGACGGTAGGGTGTATGTTTATGGGTCTCATGACCTGTATAACGGGCAGGCATTCTGCCTTGGGGACTATGTAGGTTGGTCGGCTCCTATTGATGATCTTGGAAGTTGGAGATATGAAGGTATCACTTATCCAAGGCTGGCTGACCCGGCAAATGACGGAAGAATGGTGCTTTACGCACCAGATGTTACTGTCGGCCCCGATGGCAGGTACTATATGTATTACTGCCTGGACAAGGTGCCGATCGTTTCTGTAGCGGTTTGTGATACGCCCGCAGGAAAGTATGAGTTCTACGGGCATGTTCATTACCAGGATGGTACAAGGCTTGGCGAAAGACAGGGCGATGAGCCCCAGTTTGACCCCGGCGTTATAACTGAGGACGGAAAGACATATCTCTACACCGGTTTCTGCGGCATGGGAGATAAGTCAAGAACCGGTTCCTTCTGCTGTGTTCTAGACAAGGACATGCTTACCATTATCCAGGATCCTGTAAGGATTGTGCCCGGTGTTATGTATGCGGCAGGTACCGAGTATGAGGGGCACGCTTTCTTTGAGGCTTCTTCCATAAGGAAGAGAGGGGATACTTACTATTACATCTACTCTTCGCAGGTTATGCATGAGCTCTGCTATGCTACATCTAAGAGACCTGACGGGGACTTTAAGTATGGCGGAGTTATAGTAAGTAACGCGGATGTCGGTATAGACAGCTATAAGCCCAAGGAGATGATAGCAGGTACTCCCGGTAATGATCACGGAAGCATTGTACAGATAGGTGATGACTGGTATATTTTCTATCATCGCCAGACCAATGGTACTTGGTTTAGCCGCCAGGGCTGTGCTGAAAAGATCAAGTTCGAGGCTGATGGTTCCATTAAGCAGGTTGAGATGACTTCCTGCGGACTTAACGGTGGACCACTTGTAGGTAAGGGAGAATATCCTACTTATATCTGCTGTAACCTGTTTAATAAGGATGCAAAGCCCGGGCAGTTCGGTATGGGATTTATCGGAAATAACGCCAAGATTATTATGGACGGGCGCGACGGAGACGAAGAGCTCGGCTATGTATATAATGTAAAGAAAGGCGATACTATTGGTTTCAAGTACTTTGACTGTAAGGGTATCACCAAGGTAAGGGTTACTACCAGAGGTTATTCCTACGGTTACTTTGAGGTAAGGACCAAGTGGGATGGCGAGGTGCTTGGAACCATAAAGCTTGAGAGCTCGAACTTCTGGGAGGCTCACGAGGCTGATATTGCTATACCTGACGGAGTGAATGCGCTGTATTTCACGTTCTGTGAGGGCGGAAGCTGCAGTTTCAAGTCGTTTGAGTTGATCTAATTGGGAGGTGAACACCTCATCAGTCCGCTACGCGGACAGCTTCCCCTCGAGGGGAAGCCAAAATATAAAGAGGAGACTAACAAACATGGCAAAACAGAGAGAAGCTTTAGTAACCAATATATTTACTGCGGATCCTTCCGCGCACGTATTTAATGACAAGATTTACGTATACCCTTCACACGATCTGCCCCATGACGGTGCGGATGACGATGAGGGTATTGAATATGCTATGGAGGACTACCATATCCTTTCCATGGACAATCTGGATGAGGCAACACCTTGTATCGACAACGGTGAGGCTCTTCATATGAAGGATGTTCCGTGGGTTAGCAAGCAGATGTGGGCTCCCGACGCTGCATTTAAGGATGGAAAATACTATCTCTATTTCCCGGCAAGGGATCAGCAGGGTGTGTTCCGTTTAGGCGTAGCTGTAGGCGACAGCCCGGTAGGTCCTTTTAAGGCAGAGGATAACTTCATACCCGGCAGTATGAGTATTGACCCGGCAGTTTTTGAGGAAAACGGCAGATATTACTGCTACAACGGCGGACTTTGGGGTGGACAGCTTGAGAAATGGATGACAGGTTCATTTGTTGAGAACCCCAGGGAAATCGGTGCAGATGAGCCCGCACTCGGACCGTTCTTTGCAGAACTTAATGAAGATATGAAGACCTTTAAGGCTACTCCTAAGATGATCCAGATCCTTGATGAGAATGGCGAGCCTATTAAGGCAGGAGATGAGGACAGACGTTATTTCGAGGGCCCTTGGATGCATAAGTATAACGGGCTTTACTATCTTTCATACTCTACCGGTACAACTCATTATCTTGTATATGCTACAGGTACAAGTCCTGAGGGACCTTTCACCTACAGAGGCAGGCTGATGGAGCCGGTTATCGGATGGACCACACATCATTCCATTATAGAGTATCATGGAAAGTGGTATCTGTTCTACCATGACTGTGAGATATCAAAGGGTATCAATCACAGGAGAAACGTTAAATTTACAGAAATCTTCTATAATGAGGATGGGACTATCAAGACTGTACATCCTTATGACCATAAATAGGACATAAGGGACAGATGAGGTAACACTGGTGGTAGTCCCTCTCGTCAGTCAGCTTCATTGACAGCTTCCCCCCCGAGGGGAAGCTAAAAACATAAAAGTTTAGTTGAACAAATACTGTGCTAGTGCTACCATTACTGGCATGGTGATAATGCAGACTATAGTTGTAAAGGTTATCATTCCGGCAGGGACTTCGGTGTCTCTGCCGAATTTTTGTGCCAACATTCCGGAAAGTGCTGCTGAAGGTGCGGAGCAGGCTATAATACAGGAGGTTGCTACACCGCTGTCTACTTTTAGGAGCATGCAGATTAAAAGAGCAATGGCAGGTGAGGCAATGAGCCTTAAAAATGCTCCGATATAAACCCAGAGGTTTGAGAAGGTTGCCTTGAGGTCGGCGTTAGCCAGGTAAAATCCGATGATCAGCATGGGAAGCGGGGTATTTAAGGCTGCAAATGACTGCATCGGGGAAAGAATGATGTTTGGTATTTTGATCTTTAAAACAAAGAATATTATACCTATAAAGATGCCAATAATAGGAGGGTTGAGGAGTATCTTCTTTAGCGCAGCTAAGACTTGAGAAGACAGGGGGCGGTTTTGACTTTTATCAACTAAAGAAAACACAGGACTGTCCACTGTTTTTTCGGGCTTCTTGGTCAAAAGTTTTACTCCGTAAGTCCAGATATAGCAATGGAACATACCTATGTAGGCAGCACCATAAAAAACACCTATATCTCCCAGTATCGCCTTCTGTAAAGGCAGGGCAAAATAACCTGCATTGGGGAATGCGGATGCAAATCTTATAACACAGTTTTTATCGGGATTTTTCTCACGGATTACGATTTTTGCCATTACGCAGTTTATGAAAAATACTATAAAAGCGGCAAGAAAAGAGAAGCCGAGGTTAAAGATCAGCTCGCCCTTGAATTCTCTCTGGAAGGATACAATGATGTTTGACGGGGTTACTATGTAAACTACGATATCGATAAGGCCTGAAACTCTTTCCTTATTTAATACCTTACATTTTGAAAGTATAACGCCGACTCCTATTATTATAAAAAGAATGGCGACCTGAGTCGCCACAGATGTAATATTCTCTATCATAATTTATCTAATGCAACAGACATGCCTACATAAAGGCAAGATGTCTGTCAATTCTCTGCAGGGAGTATAAAGGTCGGCTTCCGGAAGAGCTTCCCGGAAGCCGGAAAATTAAACTGTTCTTACAATATTACTCTCCAAGGTTCTCAATCATTTCAGGGTCAAGACCAAGCATTTTGTACATAGCCTTAGTAATGTCATCCTGAGTCTGGCTTGCAAACTTGGTTGCTTCTGCATCAGTCATTTTCTTAAGACTCATAGTATAAGTGTTATCACCATCTTTACCTTCCATAGTAAGAATGCCGTTGTTGATCTTATACTCTGTCTTTTCAGTATTGCCTGTAGGATCGATGATGTATTTGTCATCATACTCAAGTGTTGATGACTCATCTGCCATGGTCATGGTAAGCTTTCCATCCTTTGCTGTAAGTCCGAAAAGGACGCCGTTTGCTTCAAAATCTGCAAGAGAGAAGCCTTCTTCAGCGAAAACATCTTTGCCGTTGCTTGTCATTGATGTAAGCTTCCAACTGCCGTCAAGAGTTTCCTTGCTGCCGCAGGCTGTAAGTGACAATACTAATACAAGTGCCAATAAAAATGCTAAAACTTTCTTCATTTCTTTTTGTCCTCCTAAAAAATCTACGGAATTGTTTCCCGAAAAATAAACAATGCACATTATAGCACAATTTTTCAAAATGTAAACTATTAATTTTATTAATTTTAAAGATGGAATAAGAAAACGGATTGATAATCATCCTATGATATGGTATATTCTTGTAAATAATGCTTATGTCAATTAATGATTTATTGATTATGTGATGATATCTTGAGGAGGCAATATGCTTGTAAGTGTGATAGTGCCGGTTTATAATGCCGATAAATTTCTAAAAGAAACTATCGAAAGTGTTTTAGCTCAGACTTATCAGGATTTTGAATTGATACTGGTGGATGATGGGTCAACGGATGGTTCAGGAAGTATTTGTGATGGGTATGCAAGAACTGATGAAAGAATCAAGGTGGTACATCAGGCAAATAAGGGGTTAAGCGCGGCAAGAAATGCAGGGCTTGATATCATGAATGGTGATGCATGCTTTTTCCTGGATTCTGATGATGCTGCACTTCCAAATCTTCTTGAAAAAACAGTAATCTATATGAAAGAGTATAATGCCGATATAGTAGCATTTTCATATACCAATTTTATGATACCGGATGATAAAGAACTGTTAAAGGAGAAAGAGCTAAAACCCAGTATACCTGTTTGCAAAGAAGGCTTATATACAAAGCAAGAAGCTATGGATTTGCAGTTTAGGGAAGTTTTGCCCACGGTAGTAACCAATAAACTGTATAAAAGGAAAGTTTGGGAAAATCTTCGTTTCTGTGAAGGTCATATTTATGAGGATACCGATATTATTTTCTCTGTTATTGAAAATATTACCAATATATATATAACAAATGAAATCCTTTTGGTACGACGATTACGCGAAGGTAGTATAACAAAGATTTTTACATATAAAAATCTTCGTGATAAAGTGATGGCCTATCGGCATTATTATCAGTTTGTTATCCGCCATAAGAAGGATTATTTTACAACGGAGCTTGCTGATCAGGCTGTGAAGAAGTGGTATGAAACTCTTATGAGCGAACTTTATTTCTATGCTGTTAAGGAGATGGATAACAAAGCTAAAGCAGTTGCGTTGCTACATAAAGAAATACGGAATGTTGAAAAACTGATAGACTTGAAGAAAGCAGGCTCAAAGATCAGGATTGCAGCGTTTATCCACTCTTATGTGCCGCTGCCTATAGCAGTACGTATTTATAAATTGTATAATAAAGTTAGATAATGATATACAAAATTATATGGGATTGACTTTATCGAAAAAAGATGGTACAATACGTCACTGTATCTGGGAATCGGGCAGGCGGACTGCCGAGATATAAATGATCACATCAGTTTTTAAAGGTTATAATTGCCTGCAGAAAGGTTATAAGGAAAATGAAGAACAATTTTAAGAAACTATTGACAGTACTTATACTGGTACTTTCCATGACTGTTTTGGCAGCATGCTCTAAGGATGAGCCCGAAAAGGTTGATCCTACAGAAACTCCTACGGAATCCGTAACAAAGGAGCCGGAGGCAACTCCCACAGAAGAGGTAACAGCAACACCTGAACCTACAGCAACACCCGAGCCCACTGCTACACCTGAGCCCACACCCACAGAGGAACCGGAAGTAACAGGTGAGCTTATTGATGCCGGAAGTGATATTACCGGAGGCCTTGAGCCCGATATAACTGACATAGAGGTTATAGATAATATTACAGGAAACGATGATTCTGATGTTTTACCTGTTGACAAAGTTTATCATATGTTCGAAGGAAACATCCGTCCTTTAAGCGCTCAGGGTGGAAAGCTTGCACAGAGCTTTGTTAATGCATATTATGCATATGATGCTGAAGCAGTTATAAGTATGATAGCATATGACGAAAACAGTGCTGAAGAAGTGCAGGAGATCCAGACATCTTTTGATGAGATGAAAGAGGCATTAAGTGCCATGGGAGACCTTACATCAATGTTTAATATTGAGATCATAGGTGGAGATGCTGTTGATCTTCAGGAAAACTTAGATGCTATTCAGGCAGGCGCACTGGTAGATGTTGCAACTACATGTACAGATATCGAAGTGTTTACTGCTTCTATAACGGCATCAATCCCCGGACTTGATGGTAACTACAGCGGAAGTTACTTAAATATAATAGTTGGAAAGTATAACGGAGAATATAAGGTTATCAATACCAGAATGGTTTTTGAAGATGAAGCTGAGGTTGATCCGGTTATAGAGCCTGATGATCCCGATGCTACTCCTACCCCCGCTCCCGAACCTGTAGATTACACAGAATTATTATACAAGTTTAATGGTAACGAGACTGCAGAGGAAGTCGCTCAGTTATTTGCTGATTCTTACTCAAAGCTTGATATGATCACTATGCTCTCATGTATAGCTATGAATGAAGAGACACTGGAAGAGACTTTGGGTGAGTTGGATTCTGCTATGCTTAATGCAGAGGCTTTGAGCTCATTTATCAATGAGGATACCTTTAAGATCACTATTGGTGAAGAAGAACAGGTTAGCGCAGAAGAGCTTGCAGAGCTTGAACCCAAGACTACTCAGGTTGACTGGGCTGATGTAAGTGATATTGTTAAGTTCCCGATGCATACCGAGATAACAATGTTTGAGCAGACACAGGTTCAGGATTCATACCTTTATATTGGGAAATATAAGGGTGAATACAGGATCATCAACGCAGATGTATTTGATGAGTATTGATTTATAACACAAAACAGATTAGTATTAGACAAACAGGCGGAAATCTGAATAAGGTTTCCGCTTTGTGTTTTTATTGACTAAGAGACGAAAAAATGATATTATAAACTTTGGAAGTTTTGGAGTTAAGATACTCATTAACGAAATTGCATGTTGTTTTCCTCGGCTTTTTTACACCTGATCGATCAGCCGTACCAACAGGCAATATGGGTAAAGGGTAATCTTTGCAAATGGATACAGGCACTGCAGAGTTTTGCATATATGCCTGTAGTATGGATTTTATATGAGAAAATATTGTGTGATAGGTAATCCGGTCGGGCACTCTAAGTCACCTCAGCTGTTTGAGAGGTTTTCAACTGAGAGAGGGCTGGTTTACGGTACCGATGTAATATATGAAAGAAATGAGATACTCGATGCCGGGAAACTACAGGAGTTTGTGGATGAGCTAAGGCGGGGTGTCTGGGCAGGATGTAATGTGACGATGCCATGGAAAACGGATATTGTTAGTTACATGGATGAGATTTCTGATATTGCCGGGATAACTGGTGCGGTTAATACCGTTTCCTCGAGAAGAGGACATCTGTATGGTGATTCCACCGATGGCAGAGGTATGATGAACCCCATAAAAGAGGTTATGGGGAAAGAGCGTGTGGGTTCGCTTGTGATACTCGGATGTGGAGGAGCTGCCCGGTCAATAATAGCAGAGAGCATCCTTAGAAATACCGGTAAACTCACCATTGTATGCCGGGGAGTTAATGCTGACAGGGATAATTTGTCAGAAGATGTTGAAAAACAGACTACAAGTGATAAGTTGTGTACTTCCGAGCAGCAGACAGACAGTGCTCAGCAGAAAATATGTGGACAGGGTAGTAGTGTACAGAGAAACAAAATATCAAATTTAGATTTAACCTTAGAGATGCTCAGTCGCATAAAGAAGAAAAATACTGAGATTGTTTTTGTAGACAGCAGTGACGAGGAGAGCTTACAGGCAGCCTTGGATGAGGCGGATGTACTGGTTAACTCCACACCTTTAGGGATGGCTGACGGACATGGGAATGAATTAAAGCTACCATTACAGGAGTCAATAAGCTTTAATAAAAGACTGATAGTTGCGGAATGTGTATATAACCCGGATGAAACACTTCTTATAAAGAAAGCAAAGGATTCCGGCTGTCGCGTTATCAAGGGTATACAGATGCTTGAAGAGCAGGCCCGGTGCGGAGTGGATCTACTTCTAAGGGAGTGATAAGTTATAGGAAAGTATCTAGTCTTCCCCCTGAGGGGATATATCGACATACGAAGTGTTGATGTCGAACGCTAAAGCAATCGACGTACGATGCCGTCCCTGGCGAAGGGAAGCTGTCGCGTAGCGACTGATGAGGTGGCAGACATATCTGGGAAATTGAGATAAAAAGAGAGGAGAACGGTATAGATTATGACACTTATTATCATGGCTGCCGGGATGGGCAGCAGGTACGGCGGATTAAAACAGCTTGACCCCTTAGGACCGGGAGGAGAGTTTTTACTTGATTACTCAATTTACGATGCGATCAAGGCCGGTTTTAACAAGGTTGTATTTGTTATAAAGAAGGAAAATCTTGAGCTGTTCAGAGAAACCGTGGGCGAAAGGATAGAGAAGGCTATAAAGGTTGAGTATGCTTTCCAGACCATAGAGGATATACCTGAAAACGGGACTATCCCTGATGGCAGGGTAAAGCCCTGGGGTACTGCACATGCGGTTTACTGCTGCAGAAAGTATGTTAACGAGCCTTTTGCAGTAATTAATTCCGATGACTTCTATGGGGCAGCAGCATTTAAGTGCCTGGCTGACTATCTGGGCGGCAATTATGAAAATGATAATATCCACAGATATTGCATGGCTGCATATATGCTGAAGAATACTCTTACCGAGAACGGATCGGTTTCCCGCGGAGTATGTCTTGATAAGGACGGGAACCTCACATCTATCACCGAGCATACAAAAATTGAAAGACTTGCTGACGGCAGACTTATCAATACCGATGAGAATGGGGATGTTAAGGAACTTGATGAAAATCTCCATGTTTCTATGAACTGCTGGGGCTTTACACCTGAGTTCTTCGGGACATTAGAGAAGGGATTAAAGGATTTCTTTGAAATCAATAAGGGTGAAAAGCTTAATAAGGCAGAGTACTACCTGTTAACTGCTGTTCAGGATGAGATAGATGCAGGTACAGCTACAGTCAAGCTACTTGAGACCGATGCAAAATGGTTTGGTGTTACATATAAAGAGGATAGACCGAAAGTAGTTGAGGCAATCAGAAAGCTGATAGCGGACGGGGTATATCCGGAGAAATTGTGGAAGTGAGGAGAGTCATATGTCAATATTAGTTACCGGTGGTACCGGATATATAGGAAGCCACACCGTGGTTGAACTGCAGAATGCAGGTTTTGAGGCTATAATAATAGATAATTTAAGTAATTCCAATCCTGAGGTTTTAAACAGGATAGAAGCTATAACAGGGAAAAGACCGAAGTTTTATGAGGCAGACATCAGGGATAAAGAGGCATTAAAGAAGATTTTCGCTGAGAATCCCGATATAGAGTCCTGTATACATTTCGCCGGGTTAAAGGCAGTAGGCGAGTCAGTTTCAAAGCCTTTAGAGTATTACAACAACAATATCTACGGAACGCTCTGCCTGGTTGAGGCTATGAGGGATGCAGGCGTAAAGAACATTGTATTCTCTTCATCAGCAACTATTTATGGAGACCCTGCGTTTATCCCGATAACAGAGAAGTGTCCTAAGGGAGTGTGTACTAACCCCTACGGCTGGACAAAGTCCATGTTGGAGCAGATCCTTTCAGATGTTACGGTAGCAGATAAGGAATGGAATGTAATCCTTCTCCGATATTTTAACCCGATAGGAGCTCATAAGAGCGGTACAATGGGTGAAAACCCGAGCGGTATCCCCAACAATCTGATGCCCTATATTACTCAGGTAGCAGTTGGAAAACGCGACCACTTAAATGTATTCGGTAATGATTATGATACACATGACGGAACAGGTGTAAGAGACTATATCCATGTAGTTGATCTTGCCATCGGACACGTTAAGGCGCTCAATAAGATAAAGGAAAACTGTGGATTAAAGATTTACAATCTTGGTACCGGACATGGCTACAGCGTGCTTGATATCGTAAAGGCTTTTGAAGAGGCCAGTGGCGTTAAGATACCTTACGAAATAACTCCACGCCGCCCCGGCGATATAGCAACCTGCTATGCAGATGCATCACTCGCAAAGAAAGAGCTTGGCTGGGAGGCACAGTACGGCATCAAGGAAATGTGTGAAGATTCCTGGAGATGGCAGAAGAACAACCCTGAGGGATATTGAAACTCTCAGACATAAATAAGGGAAAAATAGTATTAGTTTTAGAATCGAAAGGTCGATACAGGTTAAGGATATGGGATTTAATAAGAAAAGCATAACTTCTATATTATTGATAATCCTGACCGTTGTATCGGCCTTTGCTTTGTATACATACGGCAATGGTGGACTGAATCAGATACTGATCATACTGCATTTTGGTATACTGGTGGTACTGGCATTTTTAAATGACATCCTCTCGGACAAGTTTGTTCTGGGAACCTTGTTTGTCAATTTGGCATCGATAGTCATCACTATGATGTACCACTCAAGTTTTGGTGTATCGATTGTATTCCTAAACATGCTCCTCGCGTGCTTTGTATTTAACAATATCAGGGTGGAAAAGAACATGTATCTTTTTATCCACCTGGTACCTGCAATACTGTGGACTGTGATAGTCATTTTCTCCATTAAAGGAGATTACCCGATATCCACAGGCGAAATTTTTGATTACAGTTTCTTTGGGGTTATTTATCAGAAAAATACCGTAGGTATAGTGGCGCTTGGCTGTATATACAGCTGGCTTACTGTACTTGAGACCTTTAACATCAGAAGGCTTACAAAGAATATCATCTCCATTCCGGTAATAGTTTTATTTCTGCTTAAAATCCTGGAATCTAACTGTCGCTCGGCAACATTTGCCACAGTACTTTTCTGTGTGCTTTATTATTTCATAAGAAATGAGATACCATATAAGTATTACTATATAATCATGCTTGTGGGCATAGTACTTACAGGACTCTTTACAATATATTATGTGGAGAATGTTGTTGAAATTGACTTAGGTGAGGTCATGGGCAGAAACACCTTCCATCGTCTGGGTACCTGGGAGGCTGCTTTCTCCCTAATAAGGCAATATCCTATATTTGGTTCAGGTACGGATATAAAGATGCTGATATATGACAGTGCACATAACACGGTACTGAGTATCCTGAAAACCATCGGTATCATACCGACAGTGACTTATGCCATCTGTTTTGTAAAGAGATTACAAAACAAAAAACAACTCCGATACGAGAGAGTCTGCCAGATGGCTATAATCTCGGCACTCATGGTCTCAGTATTTGAGTCGTTTTATGTTGAATCATATTTTTATCTTACGTTTTTGATGTTACTTATAAATCCGACGATGGCTTCCCCTCGAGGGGAAGGCATTCGCTGCTGATCAAAGCTTTCTACATCCTCAGCAACAGCTCTTTTTCTATCAACTCCCCATTTTTATAATAGCTCCTAGGCACTCTCTTGCTTACGGCGCAGGTGAGCTCGTAGGGGATAGTACCGGCAATTTCTGCTATTTTTTCTATCGGGTTTTTCTCGCCAAAGATCTCGATTTCGGAACCAACTCCGACTCCCTGCATATTTGAAACATCTATCATGCACATATCCATGCAGATTTTACCAAGCTGTTTTGCAGGTCCTGCTGTGGTCATGAGAGTGCATTTGTTGGAAAGGGCTCTGAAAAAGCCGTCCGCATATCCGTAAGGAAGGACACCGACACGGGTAGTCCTGTCGGTTTTATATATACCGCCATAGCTGATGGCTGTGCCTGCAGGGTAGGTCTTTATGGTACTGATGACGGTTTTAAGGCTCATCACGGGCTTAAGGCCCATCTTGTTTGCAAATTCTCCGTAGCCGTAAAGCAGTAGACCTGGACGCACCATATCGAGATAGGTTTCGTGATATTCTGAAACTGCTCCGGTATTTGCGCAGTGCTTTAACTTAAATTTCTTTCCCCACATATATTCCACATGGTTGATAACATCAGTAAAGAGCTTGAACTGGTGCTCGGTGTAAGCTTTGCATTCCTCACCGGGTTCATCGGATACCGCGAAATGAGTAAAGATACCTTCTGCATCGAGCCCGGGCATATTAATGGCTTCTAAGATGCCGTTGACACCGGTCTCAAAGAAATCTCCGTCGCAGAGATAGCCTAAACGGGACATACCCGTATCAACCTTGATATGGATCTTTAAAGTTTTCCCAAGTTTGGTTGCTTCTTCTGAATATTCGACAGCCTTTGCCTTGCAGGTAACGGCCTGGGTAATATTGTATTCTATGAGGCGGTCAACCTGTTCCCTGGGGGTGTGACCGAGGATCAGGATGGGCATTTTTATACCGTTTAATCTCAGCTCCATAGCCTCGTCTATTGAGCTTACTGCCAGGTAGTCAGCACCTTCTTCTTCAAGGGTTTTAGCGGTAAGTATCGCACCGTGCCCGTATGCATCGGCCTTTACTACACCAAGGAACTTTACGTCCTTTCCTATCTTTTCCCTGATAGTTTTGTAATTAAATTTCAATGCATCAAGATTTATCTCTGCCCAGGTTCTCCTTAATGTGGACTCCATGTTTCATCCTCCAAAACAAGAAAATATTTCTGCCGTTTATTATAGCATTCATCGTGTAGATATGCAATAATTTCAAGGCTTTGAAAAAATGTTTTGAAATTTTCGAAAATGTATGGTACAATAACATTGAGTTAGTTTGCACTTTAGGAAGTGATTAGTGAACGAAAACTGGCAATGAGAAAAAACCGGAGCAAGGGGGCGATACTATGACATATGAGCAAGTAGTTGAGATGGTCAGAAAAGTGTTTGAAAATGCCGACGGCAGGAACATTTATGAGCATATCGCTTTTCAGGTTAATGTTGAGGGCGAGGGTGCGGGCATCTTTTATTTTGAGGTAGCGGACAGGCAGTGTGTTATCGAGCCCTACGACTACTACGACAGGGATGGTCTTATTACAACTACCGCCAAGGTACTTTCGGATGTATGCCATAAAAAGTGTACTTTGAGGAGCTGCATCGAGAGCGGAAAATTCAGATTTGAGGGAGATGTACGCAAGCTCGAGCTGTGCCTTGGGAACATAAAGCTTTCCTATCTGAAATAATTATGTTAAAGCTTTTATGATGGTGATGCCATCCGGGTTATGAACGGAAATTTTTAAACAGAGGAAAACAGGATAAATGAAAGACGATATTTTAAGCAGTTCCGGAAACAGAAGTAATTATACTGCGGATGAGATAGACAGAGCCAGAAAAATGCAGAAGAGAAACGGCGGTACTCTGATGGACAACCTGGCAAAGCTTACCGGCAGGGGTATGCCTTCAACTACCAGCATGGCTGACCTTACCAGTATGTACAGAAAGGCAAATCAGGAGCTGAGCTCTCTTGTAGAGTCTGACAACAAGAGAAAGCAGGAGGCTGAGGCGAAAAACGAAGCTGTACGCCAGCAGCTGATGGAAAACCAGCAAAAGCTTAACCAGGCTCTGGATAGTTACACCAATTCCTTAAAGGAAGATTTTGGTATTGAGCCGCAGGTAGATAATTCTTGGATGAAGGATTTCGGGCTTGATGCGGGAAATACCGGTAGCACAGGTGTTTCGGGAGCCGGCGGAAGCTCTGGTAACCTTGGGGCAATAGATGTGAGCGGTCAGGCTGGAGCAAGTTCTCTTGGCGGCTATGACAGCACACAGGGGTATAATGCACAGCAGGCTCAGAGTAGTGAAAAAGAACTTGCTGCAGCCAGAGAGGCAAACCTCGAGAAATTTACAGGGCTTGCCGATGAGATAGATAAGACTGTTTTCGGGCAGGAGGAATTTGTTAAAAAGCTTGTTATAGCCTTTAAACGTCCTCTTGTTATGCCACCTGAGAATCCTAAGGCATTAAATACGATACTGCTTACCGGCAAGAAGGACACCGGAAAGCATTTCGCATTAACTGAGATAGCCAAGGAATTAAATAAGAGAGGGATCCTCCGCAATGCTGACATAAGAGTGCTTGATCTTGGTCTTTATACGGACGCTTCCATGGAAAAGCTTTTCCTGCAGGATATTTTCTCAGCGCTTTCATGTAATTCAAGGATCGTGCTTTTTGAGAATTTCGAGAATTGCCATCCTTCATTCCTTTCACATATTGCGTCACTTGTAATTGACGGTAGGTTCCAGCTTTCTGAGCGTTATATATTCCAGAAGGGTCAGCTTGTAAATGTACAGAATTCATTGGCAAGCGAGGCAGTAAGCGCATTTACCGCTACCGGGAAATATCTGATATTCATTACCGAAAAGACGCTTGATAAGGCAGCAGGCATAATGGGTGCACCTTTCATCAATGCACTTGGGGATGTCTGCACAACAAAGGAGCTTGAGGCGGATGCGATCAGGAAGATCGCAGAGGGTGAGCTTAATGAATTAAAGACAAAGGCTGCTGACAGGTTTTTCTTTAAGCTTGATTTTGATGAGGGTTTCTTAGATTACAGCGTATCAAGGTCTGAGAAGCAGGGAGGTCTTAAAGCAGTCCAGGGCTTCTATGATTCAGTGCTCCAGGCGCTGGCACAGGCAAAGCTCGAGGGTGATTACCCTAAGGATGCGGGGTTAAAGCTCGGAGTGGCCGATGGCAGGATAAACGCAAAGTACAAGGAAGAGCTTATTGACCTTTCGGCACTTCTTCCGGAAGGCTTCCGCGGAGAGATAGAAGAGATAAAGAAGGAAATGGATGCCATTGTTGGTCTGGCAAAGGTCAAGGAGTATGTATTCAGTCTCGAGGAGTACTACAAGGTACAGAAGCGCAGGCAGGAAGAAGGCTTAAAGACCAGCGAAGTAAGCAAGCACATGATATTTACAGGAAGTCCCGGAACAGGAAAGACTACAATTGCCCGTATCATCAGCAAGTATCTTAAGGCTATCGGAGTGCTTACCGGCGGGCAGCTGGTTGAGGTTTCAAGAGCGGATCTGGTTGGCCGTTATGTTGGTCATACTGCACCGCTAACCAATCAGGTTATTTCATCTGCGATTGGCGGAGTCCTCTTTATAGATGAGGCTTACAGCCTTTACAGGGGTAAGGATGACAGTTTTGGCTTAGAGGCTATTGATACACTGGTTAAGGGTATTGAGGATAACAGGGAAAACCTGATAGTTATACTTGCCGGTTATTCCAACGAGATGCAGGAGTTCCTGACATCTAACTCAGGACTTAAGTCCCGTTTCCCGAATGTGATTAACTTCCCGGACTATACCGGTGAGGAGTTGCTTGAGATTTCCAAGTGCATCGCTAAGTCAAAGGGCTACACGATAGATGAGGGTGCTGATCCTTCGCTTGTAACATATTTTAACGCCGTACAGATGGTACGCGCTGCAGATGCAGGTAACGGCCGTCTGGCACGTAACAAGATAGAAGAGGCGATACTTAACCAGTCGAAGAGGCTCGTGGCTGAGCCCGATGCAGAGCTCTCGGTTCTTATGTCACAGGATTTTGACCTGAATGATGTAATGAGTGATGAGAAATAATAGTTAGTCTTATAAAAATATAATACAGTTGTTGGTATACTCAAATTTGAGTTCACGACGACTGTATTTTTTTGGGTAAAGTCCCCGAAAATTTTCTCTTTACATTTCTCGTTTTAAGTGTTATACTTTCATCACATGGAAACTATTCAATCATCAAAAATTTTCGCGATATATTTTCTCATTAGGCATCCAATCCCCCAAAAAAGTACCTATAACTACAACTTAATAACGAGGTATTAATATATGATTGAAGAAGATGGTATTTTCAAAGATGAAAACCAAGAAACTGAAATTAATATAGTAAATGAAGGTTTCGCGGAATATGAAAGCGAAGGGACAAGTGCGTTAAACAGTAATGGTTTAGGAGATAATACCATCGAAGATTACCTAAAGCTCCCGGAAGGAACCCGAGTCGAGCTTATCGATGGAGTCTTTTATGATATGGCCGCTCCTACCATAGCCCATCAAGGTATTATAGCCGAAATATTTAATGTGTTAAAAAATCACACCAACGCTAATAATGGAAAATGCATTACCCTGATGGCTCCAACCGATGTTCAGCTCGACAAAGATGATAAAACTATGGTACAGCCTGATATTATCGTAGTATGTGACAGGGACAAGTTCAATAAAGCCCGTCTGGTAGGTGCGCCCGACTTTGTCATAGAAGTACTTTCTCCTTCAAACTGGTATAATGATATGGTACGCAAACTTATAAAATACAAAAACGCTGGCGTACATGAATATTGGATAATCATGCCGGACAGTCGAAAAGTGCTTGTTTACTATTTTGCAAAGTCCGATACCCCAACAGAATATACTTTTAGCGATGAAATCCCTGTAAACATCTGGGAAGGCAAGTGTAAGATAGATTTCAAGAAAATATATGATAAGATTAGCTTCATGTTGTAAAATAATCATATCTTTTTCACAAAGTTTTCACGATTATGCTATATTGTTATTCGGACATGGTATTATCCATATGACATAACACGAACTTTGGAGGGAAAGAGAAATGAGTAAAGAAAATTCTGAAACTGAGATGAGTCTCAGTAAGCAGAGAAAAATCGCAAGAAAAAAGGAAATTGCCAGGCAAAAACGCAACGCCGTGCTTGGTAAGGTTGCTGCTGTGGTAATAATACTTGCAATTGTCGGGCTTATAGTCTTTCTGGTTGTTAAAGATCAGATAAAGAAGTCCAAGCAGGTTGTAGCCGAAAGCAACTATTCCGGAGAACTGACTGACAATGGTATGATAAAGGGCGTTAAAGCGTCCGATTACATAACCGTAGCTGATTATAACAATATATCGGTAAATCTTTCTGAAATAGAGTATTCTGATGATAAGGTTGAATCAGATATTTCAAGCATCTTAAGCCAGAATCAGACACTCGAAACTACAGAAGGTCTTACTGCAAAAGATGGAGACAAGGTAAGGCTCGATTACACCGGAAAGATTGACGGAGTTGCATTTGATGGCGGATCAGCAACAGATGATGATCACGTATTAGGTTCCAACACATTTATAGACGACTTCGAGGAACAGATTGTTGGACACAGCGTTGGAGAAACCTTTGATGTTGAGGTTACTTTCCCGGAGGAGTATTCCAGCAATCCCGATATAGCTGGAAAAGATGCCGTATTTACAGTAACTCTTAAGGGTATTTATGTTACACCTGAGTTTACAGACGAATTTGTTAAAGAGCACCTTTCAGATTATGCCGATACCGCAGATGGATATCGTAAATACCTGAAGGATAAAAACTACAAGAGCAATCTTACAACTTATATCAGAAACTATCTGATAGACAACTGTACTGTTAAGTCATATCCTTCCGATTACTTAAAGGTTACGAAGGGCAATTACAAAGCACAGGAAGAGTACTATTATAATTATATGAATTCACTGTACTCACAGTACTACGGAACCCAGATGTACTCATCTTTTGAGGATTATCTGACAAAGTCATATTCTAAGACCGAGGAAGAATTTGATGAGTCACTTGAAGAGACAGTATCAGGGGATATGAAATTTGCTCTTTCATGTCAGGCAATTGCCGAGGCAGAAGGAATTACCGCCAATGTGGATGATGCACGTAATTACTACATTTCTGAGGGCGGTACAGAAGAAAACTTCAATACCCAGCTTACTAATTATGGCCAGGGTTATGTAGTACAGAGCTATCTCTTTGAAAAGGTTATGGATTTCGTAAGAGGTAAGGTTACCGTTAACCAGTAATTAAATAAGCCGTCGGTCTCGAATATGAGTACACCGACGGCTTTAATAATTTATTAATTTGACATATCCGATACTTTCGTGTATTATAGATTCAATTTGAATGAAAGGAAGGAGATTATAATGATTACAAAGGATATCACTATCGGTGAGCTTTTAAAGCAGGCTCCGGATGTTGCCCCCGTTCTTTTGAGTGCAGGTATGCATTGCTTAGGCTGCCCTGCTTCTCAGGCAGAATCAATTGAGGATGCAGCTATGGTTCATGGTCTTGATGTTGATGAACTTATGAAAGAGATCAACGATTTCTTAGAGAAAAACAAGGCATGAGATTATAATGACATGATGAAAAGTCCTATGAAAATGCATTTATTGCTTTATTCATAGGGCTTTTTGTGTTATTATAGGGATGGTCATTTAAGTGGCAAGACTCTGCACACCCAAAATCGGGGACGTAAATCTAACACGAAATATATAAGAGTATATTGAGCAAATAGGAAAAATAGCAAGTAACATAATAATATGGGTAAAAAATCAGCAGAAAAAAAGAAAAGGAGCAAAGCAGGAAGGATAATCAGAAAAACCTTTCTTGTTTTGTTGCTTTTATTTTTTATCACTGTTTTAGTACTCGGAATAATCTTTTACAATAAATACGGAAAAAGGATCCTTGAATTAAAACGGGAGGCTGAGAAGATTGCCGCGACTTCCGAGAGAAGCGATTTCCGTGCAAGTGAGACCTCTATCTGCTACTTTTCAGACGGAAGCGTTATGTCGGTACTTAAAGGTGAAAAGGATGTTTACTATCTCGAATATGATGCCATACCCAAGTATTGTATCAATGCTCTTTTGGCTACTGAGGACAGAAAATTTTACGAGCATGCTGGCTATGATGTCTATGCGATACTGCGTGCCGCAAAGGCATATCTTGATAATGAAGGAGAAATACGACAGGGCGGAAGCACCATCACCCAGCAGCTAGCCAGAACCATATATTTAAATAATGAAAAGACAATAGAAAGAAAGGTAAAGGAAATATTCCTTGCGGCCAACTTAGAGAAAAAATACAGCAAGAAGGACATTCTGGAGTTTTATCTGAACAATATTTATTTCGCAAATGGATATTATGGGCTCCAGGCAGCAAGCTACGGGTATTTCGGAAAGCCTGTCGGAGAACTTTCTTTATCGGAGGCAGCTTTTATATGCGGTATCCCGAACAGTCCTGCAGATTACAATCCTAAGAAAAGATATGATAATGCTGTATTACGTAGGGACTCTGTATTAAAGCAGATGCAGGAGAACGGTTATATCTCAAAGGATGAATATAACGAAGCCATAGCAGAAACTATAGTACTTAAGAGCAGCAGCCGTGAGATCAGGGACTATGCTGAAACCTTTACCTATTACTGCACAGTAAGAATGCTGATGAAGCAGGAAGGTTTTACCTTCCGAAATGACTTTACATCCGATGAAGATAAGGATGCTTATGAGGATTTGTACGAGGAAGAATATTACAGGATAAAAAGGAGCCTCTATACAAAAGGATACAGGATATATACCTCCATAAATCCTGAGAAACAGGCACTTTTACAGCAGACAATCGATGATGGTCTTTCGGAATATGACGAAAAGCAGGAAAATGGAGTCTATGCTCTGCAGGCAAGTGCTGTATGTATAGATAACGAAACGGGTTATGTGGTTGCAGAGGTAGGCGGCAGGCAGCAGACACAGGAGGGCTATACATTAAACCGGGCGTTCCAGAGTCCGAGACAGCCTGGAAGCTCCATAAAGCCTCTTGTTGTTTACACGCCTATTTTTGAGAGGGGCTATTATCCGGATACTAAGGTAATCGATGAAAAATTTGAGGGGGGTCCAAGGAATTCCGGTGGAGTTTATTCCGGTGAGATTGACTTAAGATACGCTGTCTCCGTGTCAAAAAATACAGTTGCCTGGAAGATTTTTGAAGAGCTCACTCCAAGAGTAGGGCTGGACTATCTTAAGCGTATGAATTTCGGAAGCCTGGTACAAAAGGATTATGTGCCTGCGGCATCTCTTGGAGGTCTTACCTATGGTGTAACTGCCCTGGAGATGGCCAGTGCATATGCGACAATATATTATGATGGTCTTTACCGGGATCCCACCTGTATTTTACGGATTACAGATTCTGACGGAGAGCTGCTTTCAGGCGGTTATGGAAACGAAAATGACCGCAAGAGGATTTATGAAGTAAATGCGTCAAGGATAATGACGGATGTTTTAAAGACTGTTATGACATCCGGTACAGGCAGGAAGCTTGCGATAGATGGGATAACCTGTGCAGGTAAAACAGGAACCACAGAAAATCAGCGTGACGGATGGTTTGTTGGTTTCACGGGTTATTATACCACTGCTGTCTGGGTCGGCTATGATTATCCAAGAGAAATGAAGGAGCTTATGGGGAACACCTATCCCGGGTATATCTGGCAGGATTATATGACAAAGATACATGAGGGGCTTGAAGATAAGGAGTTTAAATCATATACCGATAACAGGATACCTATATGGGGCGGATCAGATAATGACGATTATCCGAATGATGATACAGATGATAATAGTACCGGTATAGGTGCTGATGGTTATGATGAAAACACAGGAATGTATACAGGGATTGATGAAACCAGCGGTTTTTCAGGGAAACTTATTTATATCGGTGAGGACGGCAGCAGGATAATCTTATCAGAGGATATATCCGATGATACAGAGCTTGACCGCGAAGGAAAACCTGTATATTTTGACGATGAAGGCAACCGTTATCTTTATGATGAAAAGGGTAAAAGGGTGGAAGTTGGTGCAGACGGGTACCCTGAAGGCTATGCCCTGCCAGGTGGATGGACGTTGTATGATAAGGATGGAAATCCGGTCATGAAGAAGACGGAAGGGGTTACAGAGTAAGGATTGACAATACATTATTCGTTGACACTTTATGATACTTAGTGTATATTATCGGTAGAGTTTTAAATGTGTTTTAGTTAATGAAAGTATAGTATAATAATGTTTCTTGAGAGGATATAGTATATGGATAATGAGAATGAGGTATTAAAGGATACTTCTGAAGATATTGAAGTAAATCAGAGGGACGGTTCTGCGGTTGAAGTTCCTGTTCAGCAGGAGTCTACACCTCATCAGTCAACTGCGCCGAAAAAGAGCCACAAGGGGCTCAAGATCGCTCTTATTGCGATAGTTGCAGTTATTGCCATTCTTGGGGCGATATTTGCATTTATTTATTCCACTAAAAAGGAATATGTGCAGAATAAATGGGCGATGATGACCAAGGATGATACTGAGTATTTCCATTGGGTGGTGGACAGAAATCTCGAAAAGATTAAGGAAGATTCGACACAGAGTGCAAATGCCTTAAGCTCTTCAAACGGAGATGTAAATGTAAATACAGAACGTTCCGAAGAGTGGACAACCGAGGGAAATTTGAGTGTCGGAATTGGTGCTGAACTTGGTGGGATGATCTTTGGCAGTAATTTTGCAGGCATTGAAAATGCCGGTATTAAGTATGACATCTCGGAAGATAAGAATAAGACGATAAGTCTTGACATCATCCCTTCGTATAAAAATGTTGAAATAATAGAAGCAGCCGGGGTGCTTAATTTTGCAGAGAAAAGGGCGTTTTTAGGTGTTCCGAGCTATAGACCTGAGGCGGTTGAAATTTCTGAAATCTGTGTTGATATTTTTGACAGGCTGGAACTGGCAAAGAAAATTGCGGGGGAAAATGCTGATTTTAACTCTCTAAGATGGAAGTGTGAGAGCATTAAGAAGGGTTTTAATGCTGAGAAAAAGGAACAGCTCATAAGAATCGTTACCGACAAGGTTACTGAGGCTACCTTAGAGAAAGAAAAGGATATTTCTGTAAACGGGCTGGAGCTTAAGGAAGTAAATGTACTCACCGCTAAGCTCAGCAAGGATGACTGCATAAAGATCACAGAGGAATATCTTGATATAATCGAGAAGGATGTTATTTCCAAACTGCCCAATACCAATGCTGCAGGAATCATGGATGCTTTAAAGGGTGCAAGTACGGTATTTGATAGTGAAGCTGGTGATGCTGCTCTAAACCGTGATGATGTCGGATACCTTGGCAGCAAACTGCTGGATCAGCTTTTAGGAAGTATTGATCTTGGCAGCGGGATAAGTGGTTTAACAAGCCAGATAAGCGGTCTTGGAAGCATATTCGGAGATGTAGCGGGAACTGTACAGATATTTACAGATAAGCTTGGCTCATCAGATCTAAATGATGCATGGGCAGCTACAAAAGAGGATATACTTAATAAGCTTAAAGCTGCATCTGTTTCGGCAGACCTCACAATCTATGTAGATGATGAGGGCAATATAAAGGGCGGTGCTGTAAAGCTTAACTATAATGAAACCAAGATCAAGCTTGATTCGGTATTTATTAAGGATGAAGCAAATAACAAAGGCAACGCGGAAACAGCAAATACAGCTGAAAACAAAACAAAGTGTGCTACCGAGATTTCTCTTAACGGACTGAAACTTGCATCGATCATGTCCGAAAAGGAAAAGAAGGACGGAAAGAAATACTTTAATATTGATATCAAGCCCGGTGGTATGATCGAAGCTCTGCTTAAGGGTGCAAGCAGCTGGGTACTTAATATCAACGGAAATATCAGCGATAAGGTATCCGGAAAAACAGACCTTGATCTTAAGATAAATCTTACCGGGGATAAAGGCGAACTGGCACATATCTATTTTACCAATACCTTTAAGGAAGGTGTGTCACATCAAAGCCTTAATACATCGGATGAAAACGTAATCGATATCATGGACTTAGCTGATACCGATTATATCAATCTTACCGAGATATTAAAGCCTATAGTAGGAAAGCTTGAAGAGATAAATGATGAAGGCTTAAACAATTTCATAAGCAGCTTTCTGCAGGGCGAACTTGGTCTTAAGGACATGGATGTACCGGGACTAAAGATGATGGTGGATAGCGGTCTTACAAGTGCCGGGAATTCCGTAGTAAAGCAAAAGCTGAAGGAAATACTTCACATCGAACCTCCATATGAGTATTCGAGTCTTACTGAAAAGCCCAAGACAGCAGGTGAAGGGATATATGCTTATTCATGGGATGTGTTTAAGGGCGCTTCGACCGATCCTATCTATGAAAAGCTGAACTTCAAGGTTTATGATTATTTTGATAAGCCTGACGCTTATGTGGCCGATCTTGAGACGGAAAAGGTGAAATTCCTGCAGGAATATCTGGGTCAGACCTTTGAGCATGAGGCTACAGCTGACGAATATATTGAAATGGGCGACAGGATAGTTTTCGATGTTATACCTCTTATAGGCGGTATGCCGATTGAAAGCTATGCATATCTTGGAGAAAAGACCACTGTCGGAAATTATGATTACGGCCCTGGTATAGATGATAAGCTGGTAGGTGTTAAGAAGGGCCAGACTGTAGAGTTGGAGCTGACTTTGGGAGATGACTTCGGTTCATTCTCAGGATACACCGGAAATTTCAGGATAACAGTCCAGGAGATTACAAAGGTTGTGGAAGCCGGATGGAACGAAGGCTTTATAGTAGGACAGCTCGGATATGAATCGCTTGAAAGCTTGGAGAAAGAGCTGTTAAGCAAGGCGCAGACAGAGCTTGATGAAATAAAGCCTAACGATGAGCAGATAAAGGATGCTTTCTTTAACAGCATAATAGAAAACGTAAATCCGGATACTGCCAGCACTGAGATAACTGAAGCTCTGAAAGCAGAAAAGCTTGCCGAGGCAGCAAACAGGAGAGGCAGGAAAGAGGTAGCAGAAGAGGAGTACAGTGCTAATACCTATTATGAGGCATGCAGAACTTATATGGGTACTCTTAACAGAGCTTCAACCATGGATCTGTCCGAACTCTATCAGAAACTTGGGATCTCGACTGAGACCATAATGAAGCTGATGGGCGTTGATACAAGCATCGATGATTATAATCTCAAGCGTAAGATCATGACAGCAGCTGTCTGCTACAGCAGAAACATCACTGTCACACAGGCTGAATATGATATATATATGAATACCTTAGCTGCTTTGTATGGATATGCCGACGGAAATGCCTTCTTTGAGGCAGTCGGAAAGAAATTTGGAGAGCGTTTCTTTGTGGATGCTATAATAGAAGCTAAGGTTATGGATTATCTGTATTCTGTTTCCCATGTGGATCTATCATAAATAATCCGACAAAACGGACTAAAGAGTCACAGAAGTAAAGAAAACGACATGTATTTTCGATAATGAGTATAATCACATAAGAAAAAAGTCCCGGAGATCGGGACTTTTTTCTATGAGGGTTATATATCGGATCATTGGATATATCGCATATAGATGTCAGATTGTCAGTTATAGCACAAATATCGCATTTATGGAGATATGACATTTATCCAGTGTATCACTTAGATGCCTGGCGGAGTGCATAACGTACAGCCAGATCGCTGATCGGTTTTTTGTAGAGAAGCAGGCTGATGATATATCCTAATACTGCTCCGAGTACTATCAGTACGGCTGATACCATTATGATCAGGATGGGATTGTTTCCGTCGATCATCAGTTTTTCTGATAAGGTTACCAAAGAAGTTGTAGTTACGCCAAAACCAAGGATACCTATTATGGTAACTCCGACAAATATGAGAGAGAAGATATAGGTCTTATATGAAAATGCCAGGTAGATGAAAAATACAAATATACATACTCCCATGAAAAGTATTGTACTGTACCCCTGTGCGTAAGATGTTTCATTTTCCTCCAGAAACTCGGGAGTAATCCTGAAAAGCCTTATCACTACATATATGGCAAATACCAAAAGGCTTAATATAAGTGACGCAAGAATGGGACCTGAAGTCTGGAGCTTCTTCTTTAACGGAGATGATTGAACCAGTTTGGAAACAGTCGATGAAAATACCAACTGGTAGAAATACATGCCGGTAAGAGCAAGATAAAGAGCGGCAAGAGAATATGAGCTGCCGGCTCTGGTGAAATCCAACAGTTCAAAAACAATTCCAAAGATAAAGAAGAAAAGTGTCAGCACAAGTATCAGTTTAGCCTGGAGTGCGTATTTCATCATTTTAAAATATGTGATCAGAGTTTTCATAGTATTATGTCCTCGTATAATATGTAAATTTTCAGGTGTCTGAAAAACTTGAGATATATCCTTTAACGCAGTCTTTATATAAAACTATGGCAACGATTATACTTATTGTCTGTATAATGATAAAGGATATGATTATTACAAGTGTAAAGTCGCTTATATGCTCCGGGAGCAGGAAACTGTACATAAAGAGCAGTATGGTTGATATCATGGAGCAGATATAGCAAACAGCTATCTGGATTACCATGGAAAGGGAGATCCTTCTTGAAAGTATAAGAGTTATATTAAGCGTAAGCTCTGAAATAGGTACATATATGAGCAGTACCAGCAATGAATCAATAAAGGCTTCGCTGTCTGTAAAGTATATGACCTCGGCCAGGATAAAACCCAAATATCCAAAGAGCAGGCAGAAATGCTTTAACAGGAGGTCAGTTTTAAGTGCTGATCTGAAAAATCCCAAACCTTTACAGGAGGATTTTAAAAACTGCATGTTCTTTTGTTTCTGGGAGCTCGTTCCTGCAAAAGCGAAATAATCAATGAAAACGAGAACCAGAGGTATGGAAGCCGATAACAGGACTGCTCCGACATTACCAAAGTAGACATCTGCCAAAAAGCCGATGACCAGGAAGGCAAGCACAGTCACGACATGGAGTATTCTGTAACTTAGGGCCGTAAAGGCGAAATAAGGTGATTTATTCATTTTTACGTGCCTCTTTCTTATTTAATAAGTGAATTCTTTTTCATTACGCTGACACTGATCTTGAAAAGTGAAGGAGTTTCGGTAACGATATCAAGACCTGCAAGCTTGTCAAGGTTTTCTGCAAGACATACGCCTTCGAAGCCGTAATTTGACTGGGACATGGTGTAAAGATGGGGACGTGCTTTTTCGATGTCAGCGGTTTCACCCTTTACAACAATGTATTTTTCCTTTAAGTCCTCAACGAATCCCTGTTCAACGATCTTTCCCTGCTCCATGATGATGGCATAGTCGGTTACGTTTTCCATATCAGAGATGTTATGCGTAGAGAAGAATACGCTCTTGTTTTCACCTGAGTTGATGTATTCACGGATAAGCTCACAGAGCTTGTCACGCATGAGAGGGTCAAGGGGGGAAGCGGGCTCGTCCGTGATGAGCACATCTGTCTCGCGTGCAAGTACGCCTGCCAGCATAAGCTTGGTCTTGGTACCGTCTGAAAGAGCACTTACCTTCTTATGCTTGTCGAAATTTGCATTCCCGAAGATTGCAAGATCGTTACAGAGTTTTTTGAATTTAGCATTATCAAATTTGCTAAAGATAAGAGATGAGATATCCTCTATCTGTCCAACGGTCCAGCTGGGAAGATAATAGTTATCGGTTCCGGTATATCCGATGCGTTCCTTGACTTCGGGTTTGTTATCAAGATCTTTTTCACTGTACTGACCGAAATAATTGATGCTGCCGGTATAATCCTGTCGTAAGCCTGTGAGGATATTAAGCAGGGTGGTCTTACCTGCGCCGTTCTCGCCGATAAGTGCTGTGGCGAACCCTAAAGGGAGCTTAAACTCCGGGATATCCAGAGTAAAGTTCTTATATTTCTTGTTGATGTTTTTTGCTTCAATTACATTATTCTGATCCATGATAAGTCCTCTTTCATATATTTATATAATTTTATGTCTGTTCTGTAGGAAATTAGTGAGCTCTATACGTCCATGCTTAGCAGGGTTTTAAGTGTCATCAGCAGCTCTTCATTGCTTAAGCCCGCAATCTTTGCGGCTTCTATGGCACTGACCAGAGAGTCCTCAACTTTTCTTAAGTGCTGTTCCCGCAGCATTTCCGAATCCTGGGCATTTACATAAAAGCCCTTGCCCTGGGAGGCTGTGACCAGCCCATCGGCTTCTAACTGTTCATATGCCTTCATCGTAGTGATGACGCTGATCCTCAAATCCTTTGCCAGCTCTCTTATCGATGGCAGGTACTCACCCTGCCTGTATTTGCCCGCTAAGATGTCAGTCCTGAACGAATCTGCGATCTGTTTATAAATTGGTACTCCGTTTGTTTGAGATATTTTCAAATTATCACCTCTTTTTGCAGTTAACTGTTTATGTGTTATATATACACCTATTACAGTTGGATGTCAATACTTTTTTTTAAAATTTTAAAAAATTTTTTTCGGCTTATTTTTTTTATGCGTTTTGTCCGGCCTGCACCATATAATTAGGGAATTGTAACTTGTAAACAAATAGAAAACAAAGTTGCGTTTTTGAAAATATTATGATATGATGTAATATGGATTTGTGCAATTATTTAAATAAGTATGCAGCGTCCCGGCTGATGGACATTTGGTGAGGTATTTATGGACGAATATCGTAAAGTGATCGCAGTATGCGGTGTTTGGCTGAGCGAGGAAAAAGAATACAGTTTCATAACTGAGCTGAACAGAATATGTAAGGACAGGGGTTATGTTGTCGTAGCCTTTAATTTCTCTGTGGATTCCCTTGATGTCACCGAAGATCTGATGCAGGAAAGAAAGCTCATGGAGCTCATGGGATATATAAACTGCGAAGCGGTTATCATCCTGGGCGAGACCATAAAGAATGATACAATGATAGATTACATCCTGAAAACAGTCAGCTATATGAAGGTGCCGGCTTTTTCACTGGAGCTTCCGCTTCCGGGCTGTATACACATCTCACAGAAATTTGATATAGGATTTAAGAACATAGTGCGTCATGTGATCAAACATCATGGATGCAAAAAGGTAAACATGATAGCCGGTGTTAAAGACAGTGAGTTTTCTATAGAAAGAGTTAAGGCATATAAGGAAGTGCTTGCCGAGAACGGGATACCTTTTGAGGAGAAGAGACTGAAATATGGTGAATTCTGGGACAGACCTGCAAGGACTGCTACCGAAGAGTTTTTGGATGAGGATCCTGAGCTTCCCGATGCCATAGTATGCGCGAATGACGCAATGGCCATTGCATGCTGCGCCGCTCTTAGGGAACGCGGATACGAGGTTCCTGATGATATCATAGTTACGGGCTTTGACGGTATTTCAAGCGGTAAGGTAAACTATCCTGCGATATCTACAGTAGAGCCCGATAATGAGGCTGAGGTACTTTTAATATTTGAAATACTTGATAAGCTGCATAACGGTGTGGATATCGATGCAGATACTACTAAATATGTTGATTACAAGATAAGGCCAAGCCATTCCTGCGGCTGTTTTGATAAGAATGACAGGGAAACCAGAGAGCGCATGAGCGCAATGGGACAGGTGATGAATGAGCAGAAATGGCACATGATGGCGATGAATAAGCTCATGCTTGTTTCAAATGAGCTGAAAGAGCTTCATGACCTGACCCCGCTTTTGTTTGAAAGTATAGGTCTTTGGAGCCAGAACCTTTATTTCGTGTCAGTTTATGAGCAGTTTGCCAGAAATGAAAATGATGACGGCGAGCCCCAGTATATAAGTGATGACTCATGTGTGTCCATGCTCTGCGTGAAGAGGTTTGATAACGAAACCGACTATACTCTTTTTAAGGAAGAGGAGGTTATGCCCGGATTTAAGGAGTTCCTACGTACGGACAGCGGGATATCAATGTTTATGATAAGACTCCTGCATACTAAATCCACCTTGTATGGTTATCTGCTTGAGGGCTTCCGTACAATGGATGAAAGATGTATGCGCAGATGCGAGGAATTTGGCCTGTTCCTTTCAACATCGATAAATACTGTGCTTAAAAACCAGAAGCTGACTAAGCTAAACGAAAGACTTCGCCGTATCAACAGGGAGATAGAGAGAGTATCCGTCCTTGATTATCTGACAGAGTTATATAACCGCAGGGGCTTTTATGACGAGCTGTTCAAGATGGTTGAATCTCTTGACAACAGGGGCAAATACCTGACCTTCTTCTCCATCGACATGGACGGTCTTAAGATTATCAATGACAATTACGGACATAATGAAGGCGACTACGCCTTAAAGATGTTAGCGAGCGCAATCAAGAACTTTGCCATAAGAAACGGAATATGTGCAAGATACGGCGGAGACGAGTTTGTCTGTGCGATATTTACCGAGATGGAGACCTCCTTTACCGCAGATGTTGTAAGACAGCGTTTTGAGGCTACCTTTAATAAGAGTAAGTCTTTGAAGGAAAAGCCGTTTACGATAAGTGCCAGTGTGGGCTGCAGATGCGCTCTGATAAATGACAAGCTTGATGTTGAGGAGCTAATGCGCCTGGCTGATGAGGATATGTATATCGATAAGCAGTCAAGACGTAAGGAAAGAATGTAAATTTTCTACCATATATATGATAAAGCCGCCCGGACTAATGGGCGGCTTTTAATATGAAAATTTATCAGGTGTTAGCATTTTGGGTGGAAGACATAACCCAATCTTCAAAATCTTTAACAGGCATGGGTTTTGCAAAATGATAGCCCTGGAAGAGCCTGCAGCCCATATCTGAGAGCATCTTGTACTGCTCAAGGGTTTCCACGCCTTCTGTAAGAGAGACTATGCCAAGATCGGAATTCATATTGATTATGTTGTGAAGTATCTTGGCAGCCCTGTCATTAACCTGCGACTGATTTAAGAATCCCATGTCAATCTTTACTATATCTACAGGCATGTCCTTAAGCATATTGAGGGAGGAATAACCGCTTCCGAAATCATCTATCTCAACTATGAATCCTGCTTCACGGAATTCATTTAATATCTTCATCCTGTAGCGGTTGTCATCCATCATTACGGATTCCGTGATCTCTATACGGAGCTTGTTACGGTCTATGTCATATTTATCCGCATAACCGGTTATAACGG
>JAFYYN010000137.1 GCA_017557525.1 Lachnospiraceae bacterium | reverse complement strand
TACAACAATATGCTCGGTCTAATCAATCCCATGAAGCAGGATACAAAGCACTTCACCTATACCTCCGACTTCTCGCAGGGCAACTTCTACTTCCTCGTCGCAAACAGCAATGACGGCGTAAAGAAGACGCACTGGTGGGGCTACGTAAGGTGGTACATCATGGACGCGCTCCCCTACTTCTTCCACGAGGGAAGCTAATTAAATAAAAGGAAAAAAGCCATAATGAAGCTGAGACTTCTTTATGGCTTTTTCTATAATTTCAGATATAGGCAAATCAGTTAAGCCCGCGGATGATTACTTGTCAGAATATGCAGCCGTTGTAAACGACTGCTTCATCGGGAGCATTCGGGTCGATATAATTCGGGTCAAGCCTTTCGGGCTCATAACCCGAAGGTCGTTGGTTCAAATCCAGCCGCCGCAGCCAGACTTTTGGCACTATATTGCAAAATATAGTGCCTTTTAATTTTTGCCTGTATATAGGCTTGTATCGACTATAAATAACTGCTCACAGGATTGGTTTTGTATCATCTTGCGAGCAGTTATATTTTTTGATTATATGTCAAAATTTGGATTTGTACATCAATTATACATCAATTGTGTTATTTTTTCCCTATTCTACCACCTAATATCAGGGAGTGCTTTTTAATATCATAGACTTTGGGTTAACCGCAGTTACCAAATCCTAGAAAGCGATGTATATTAGCCAAATACATCGTTCTATCCTACACTGATTCGATTGTCAGAATCTCGGATTAGTGGATATTTTTTACATAAATCTTTAGCTAAATCGAAATTATCGCTTTTTGAAAAAATGCATCTAAAACAGTGGGCAACTTGATTCTGATTGTAATAATCAACTTGCTCTTTGTGATTGATAATCTCAAAGGTGCGATCGTGGTGGACAAGAGAATGCCATTTTGTGTCATAGAGTGCAATAAGCAGCTTGGGAGATAGGGGGAAGACAATCTCTATTCCCTCTGAATTTAAACCACTATAGGTTATGTATTTATTCTTTTTATGAGGTATTGGAATTATAGGGGTGTCCGAAGTATAAAATGGATTGTCAGTCTTGTTTACATACATTACCCAATTATGTTTTAAAAGTGTGTCTGCTATGTGTATAGTCGATTCTTCATCTAATAGCATGCTTAAGTGTTGTAATTTGATATAGTCTTTGTTTGCTTGAACATCAAAGTATTCTTTTGGAAGAGCATCTTCGTTACCCATCTGCTGCTTATATAAAAGCGTTTGAACAGTTTTTTCAAAAGTTTGAGTGAAGGTATCTCTAAATGTTTTTGTTCTGATAATCTGAATAGCCATAAAAAAAGCTAAATGTGCTTTTTCAACTTCAGAAAATGGAGCACAGTTGTCGATAACCCATTGATTGCCATTGTAACTTTTCGCAATTATCTTTTTTAGTAACGGACTATACTCACTTTCAATTCTCCCTAAAAAGTCTTTTTCTATATGTTTTGGGTTGAGTATTGTTGCTGCTATAGTATCCCAATCATCAATTCCGGTAATCTCTTTTAAATCATTTTTTAGTTTTTCTAATTCTTCTGGAGATTCGCTTGACAGTATTTTTTCATATTCAACATCATAAAAATAGTTTTCATGTGCTATTTCTTCTTTTTTTTGACATCTTGTTTTCATTATTTTTTTATCAAAAACGTGAATGCGTTTATTATCATTTTCAAAATTTTCTAAATAAAAACGTGGTACAAAATGTTCTTTTTTTGTGTCAGCCATAAAAGCACCGCCTTTAATAATAGATTAGTGATGATTTAATATAACCGAGAATCTGTTATGCTATCATAGTTTTCAACTTCCTTAGAAAATTGCATATTCATCCAATTCTTAGGGGGTTAGTTATAATTACGCCACCAATAATTTGATACTTTCGGAGCATCAAGACTGAATGTTTCGCAGAAATAAGGTGTTATAACACACAAATTTCGCTTTTCAGCTTCGATTACAAAGCGTTCGGGAGAATCGTCCCAGCCGTGACTTGAAAGTACAAACGCTCCCCAGTGTATGGGCATAACCTTTTTGGCGCCGATCATTTCTATAACTGCCATATTATCGGGAAGAATACCGTACTATGCCGTTATTTTTCTGCCGAGAGGGTCAGTGACCTCCGTTTCACGCAGCTGTCCGTTCAGCCCTGCGACAAGAGCATCGACCGTTCCCTCACCTCCGTCGGCGACAGGTCTTATTACAGTTTCTGCGTCAGGGAATACACGATGTATCCCCTCAGCAGCAGCTCTGCCAGCCTCCAGCGATGAAAGGCTGCCTTTGAATGAATCTATTGCGATAACTACTTTCATTTTGCCCCTCCGAATAATTGTTAGCTATATTATAACATTTTTCAGAGGTGTTGTAAATGCCTTTGTGATGTGATATAATATAGAAAAACGCAGGAGTCAGATTATGAAGATACTGAATTTACACGGCTTCATGGGAGAAGCCGATAACAAGAACTACAAGGCACTTTGTAACATTTTTTCATCGGAGGATATAATTTCGCCGAAGATAGATTATATAAATACTTCTCCTGAGGAACTGATGAAATGTTTTTCAGATATGGTGGATACAGATGATTTTATTTTTGTGGGACAAAGCCTCGGAGGTATGTATGCTGACAAGCTGAGCCGAAAGTTCAAGCGTCCGTGTATACTTACAAATCCATGCTATTATCCACATGAGCTGGAGATCATCACAAGTTCGGGTATACCTGCTGACTATGTGGAGCAGTATCGTAAAATGTCTGTAATCACTCAGAATGAACGTGCTTACACTCTGTGCAGCGACAAGGATACTATTCTTCCTGACAATTACCAAAACTGTGTTAAGCTGTCCGTTACTGTGAAGACAGTTCACGGAAGTCACAGTACTATTGAAAATGTGGGAGACCATATTTCTGAACTGCTGACCGAGATACAAAATGACAATTTACTCTTGTTTTTAGGCAGAGGTTCGGCGTTTGCGGATGAGCATAATTCTGCGTTCTTTGTTGAGGACAATGAGCTCGTTCTCATTGACTGTCCTGCGACGTCGTATCAGAAGGTCAAGAAGATGAACTGGGCGCAGTACGACAATATCTATATCCTCGTCACCCACACTCACGGCGACCACAGCGGCGGTATCGGAACGATGCTGCAATATGTGTGGTTTGCAAGCTATATGAAGAAAAAAGCGACTATCGTTGCACCGTCCGCGGAGGTCAGAGATGACTTGCTCCTTCTGCTTATGAGGATAGAGGGCTGCGAGCAGGAGTGGTTCGATATTGTGACTGCTGACGAGATTAATAAGAAATGGTTCATCTCAGCAGTGCCGACCACTCACGTTAAGCCTTTGGAGGGAAGATGCTTCGGCTATCACCTGAATATTCACGAGAATAACGTGATCTACACAGGAGATACTGCAACTCTGGAACCTTTCATGCCGCTGCTGAAAAGAGGTTCTCTTCTTTATTCTGAAGCGGCGTACTACAAAAGTGCAGTTCACCTGCACCTAAAAGAAATGCTGCCCGAGTTCAAAAAGCTATCGAACAGCGGTGTTCACGTATATCTTATGCATCTTGATGTTGAAGAGGAGATAAAAAAATTGATAGCTGACACAGCCTTGAGACTTGTTCAGCTTATATAAAGAGAAAGCAAGGCAGCCCGAGGGCTGCCTTTTCGTTGTTTTTAATAAGTGAAAAAATTTTTATAATGCCTATTTATAAGTGGAAAATGTGAGCTAAGAATGATTTAAAAAAATATAATATGGAATAACGAATGATTCTTAGCATTCAGATTCATTTGTTATAATATGATAATCATCATTCTTGGGTGTCATTATTCTCGTCTATTTCTATTGTATCTGTCTCGGTTTGAGCTTTTTGATTGTCTGTTGATGGAAGTATAAAAAATGTTGGCATTTTATATTTGGATGATGTTGAATATTGACTAAGAGAGTTAGTAGAAAGACGCACAGATTTAACATACTGCTTGATAGTATAAATATCAATTTTTTTATTAGATTCTACTTTTGAGATGAGAGAGTTATATAAAATATCTGCTTGCTGATCGTCAGAGTCTATCCTAAAATTTGTGTAAACCTCTGAAGTAGTGTATAATAGAAGAGACACTACTTCGGAGGTTTTAATTATGAGCAGAAGACGAAGAAATGAAACAGAAGAGCAGCGTGCAAGAAGAGAGCTGATAAGCGATTTTCTTTCGGCAGCGAATATCCAGAGCATGGATGATATTCAAGAGCTGTTCAAAGAAGCACTTGCCGGATTTATGGAAGGCAGCCTTGAATCAGAACTTGATTCTGAACTCGGATACGAGCCGTATGACGTTAAGAACAAAGAAACCGATAACAGCCGCAACGGTCACAGCAAGAAGACTCTTCGCACGAGTATGGGCAAGGTAGATATCGAAGTCCCCCGTGACAGAAACGGCGAATTTGAGCCTAAGATACTGCCTAAGAATCAGACAAGCATATCCCAGGATATGGAGAACAAGATCATCTCCATGTATGCAAAAGGTATGTCAACATCTGATATTGAGGATCATATCCGTGATATTTATGGTCTGGAGATATCGGATACTACTGTCAGCCGCATCACCGACAAGGTTCTCCCTGTAGCCAAAGAATGGCAGCAGAGACCGCTTGAAAGCGTCTATGCAGTTGTATTTCTTGATGCTATACATTACCATGTCCGCAGCGAGGGACAGATTATCAAGAAGGCTGTCTACATAGCCATAGGCGTTAATATGGACGGCAGGAAGGACGTTCTCGGTATGTGGGTAGGCGAAAATGAAAGCGCTAAGTTCTGGGCGGGCGTACTTAATAGCCTGCGTAACAGAGGCGTTGAAGATATTCTTATCGCCTGCACCGATAATCTGACAGGCTTCTCTCAGGCGATAGAG
>JAFYYN010000136.1 GCA_017557525.1 Lachnospiraceae bacterium | reverse complement strand
CCCGTGGATCTTGTGGTTTATTCATCTTTCAGTTCTGCTCCCGGATCAGGAGTATCAGCACAGATTTCATACACCGATTCAAGCAATTCAACTAAGACTATTAAAGTACCGTCATCTGCTTTTGAATATCAGCAGAATGATAATCTTTATCGTGTTGAGTTTAAGGATATTCCGTTAGACTCTCTTACAACTCCTCTTACAGTCGTATTTAAAAACAATACTAAAGATATAAGCGCAACTATCACATATAGTTGCGAAAGCTATGCAAAGTCTATCCTCGGAGGAAGCTATGATGCAAATGTCAAGGATCTTGTAAAGAAGATGCTTGTTTACGGCGACTCCGCAAAGGCATATGCTGCAACACTTCCTACGGGCTGCGTTACATACCGCCAGTTTGGTGCGATGGGCATATATGATGAAAGTAAAACAGATAATTTTGAAGATTACTATCCTCTTATAATGACCCATGATTATGCAAATCTCAAAAACCTTCCGGTTAAGGCTGATGAAGGAGCGCATTATTATGCAAAGAATATGAATCCCAGATGCTTTAAGGGAGCCCTTATCAAGACTGATACCGATTGGGGAGAAGCAAACTTTACTATTGATGATAAAGTGCTGGGAACTGATAAGGTTGGTAAATCACCTCTAAACAAACAATTTACCGGTGATACAATTACTGAAGGGCATTGTTTTCTGTTTTCGGTGGAACCCAGTAAACCTAATGAGTATAAATACAGTAATCCTCTGCGTGATATATATTTAGGATTGGATGCAGATCTTTCTACAGCCATTCCTAATTATCCTGATCAGCATGATTCTAATGCCCGAAAGCTAAAAAATAAGACTTTCACAAAGGACACAACTATGTTTGAGGGAGACTTTAAAGAAAAGGCTCTTTATGTTTTAGCCACTCAATCTGTTAAAAGGTGGGCAAGAAATGATAAGGGTAAGGAATTAGGTCGTGATCAGGAGGAAGTGTTAATCATCAGTAAAACTGTTACCGGTAAAGATGGAAAGAAATATGGAGTGTTAGACGATGCCACACCGCTTGAATGGGATTGGCAACAAATATATAAAGTTTACAAATATCCCATAGATGAAAAAACAATTTACGTAAAGGGTGGTACATTTAATACTATTGTAAATACAGAAAAAAAATCAGATTATATTTATAGAGGAATATCGGTAACACGTTCAAATGTCGTGGTAGAGGGTGTAAAACACTATCTTAAAGGAGAAGAGGATAATTTTGCAGCAGATTGCTATAGTACCGTATGGAAGCGTAACGTAGCAAGAAGCGGAGCGCCTTATTATGGGTTCATCTATCTGGACCATTGTGCTTATGTGACAATAAAGAACTGCCGTTTTACAGACCATTTACGAGGATGGTTTTTAAATAATTCTGATTCATCATCAACGGCTCCATATGACTTTACGGCTGAACAGTGTGCGGCAATAACACTGGATGGTTGTGAATGTGTTCCGACCAGCGTTGGTGAAAACGGAAAATATGTTTCTGATCCGACAGGCATTATGGATAATGTTGTAAGATGGGGCACCATGGGTACAAATTATCTTAAAACCTTTACTGTAAAAAATTGTAAATTCAGCCGTGTTGATGCGCATAAAGGTGTTTATAATCTTACAGTAACAGATTCAGAACTGGGCATTCTTGGAATTGCTGCTGTGGGTTTTGGAACAATGCGTGTTGAAAGGGTCTTATCTCATGCAGTAAACTTTATCTCTCTCAGACGAGATTTTGGCTCTGCCTGGTTTGGAGATATTGAGGTTAATGACTGTACATGGGATATAACAAATAACTCGATTAATCCATTTTTCGAAACAATGTATGATCCGACGGTTACTTATTGTTATGATACGGTTGAAAAAGGTGGAAAGACTTATTATTCACAGTTGCCTACAAATGTTACTATTAATAATTTTACTGTAGATGCAAGTAAATTGGGTGAGGGGGATGCATTTTATGCCAATGGTATCAGCATATTTGATAAAGTGATTTTTAAAACAGATAAAATAGATGAGAATTATCTGTCTGAACCGAAGCCTCATTTAGCGGTACAGTATTGGGCGGATGATAAAAGAGTAGAAAAATATGGATATCCTTATTATTATCCGATAAAGGCTCCAGAACATGTTACAGTAAATAATGTGAAGGTAATCAATAGTTCTGCGAATAAGAACAGCAAGATCAGCGGTGTTGGTCTAAGGGTTCCGGGTGCTCAGGATATGTATTTCTTTGATAAGGAATATGATAAAACAGAGTTTAAATGGAATAATGTAGTTAAATATTCAGTCGCAGATTAAAACTGATGCAAGAAGGAGGTTATAAGAATGAAAAAGATATATAAATTCAGCCGAAGATTTATCGGCATAATTCTTGCAACAGTTATGTTAGTGGCCGGGTTTGCAGGACCGGATGTAAAGGCTGCTGCAACACAGGAGCTTATAGTATCCTGCAATATCGGTTGTGAATTCGACAGCAGTTTTTCACTGGTTTATTACTACAAAATTGAATCTACAGGTGATTTCTCGGATATATATCTTAAGGTCGCTTTTCAGAAATATCCTGAAGGTAGCTCACAATATACCCGCGAGGTAACGGAAATAACCGATTACACCTATGATTCGATCACAAAGCAGTATCGCTTTGTATTCAGCGGTATCTCAGCACCTGAGATGAGTAATATCGCATATGCAACACTTTGTGCAAAAAAGGGAAATCAGGCATATGCCTCATCCCAGACTGAATACAGTGTT
>JAFYYN010000135.1 GCA_017557525.1 Lachnospiraceae bacterium | reverse complement strand
CCCTTAACTCCGTGGAGCTCGCAAGGTGCGTAACCAATGATAAGTGAAGGTCCGTTGTAAGCCTCAGCCTCGGTAAGTACCTTAACAGCCTGTGCAGGGTTAGCACCAAGAGCGATCTGTGCTACATATACATAGCCATAGCTCATAGCGATCTCAGCAAGTGACTTCTTGCCGATTTCCTTACCTGCTGCTGCGAACTGGCAAACCTCACCGATGTTAGAAGCCTTTGAAGCCTGTCCACCTGTATTTGAGTACATTTCTGTATCGAATACGAATACGTTTACATTCTCGCCTGATGCAAGTACATGATCAAGTCCGCCGAAGCCGATATCATATGCCCATCCGTCACCACCGAAGATCCATACGGACTTCTTTGACAGATACTGCTTCTTCTCAAGGATCTCCTTTGAAAGCTCGCAGCCCTTCTTAGCAGCTGCCTCGAGTTCCTTAATAAGAGCCTTGGCTGCAGCAGGATTCTCCTTTGTGCTGTCCTTGGTCTCAAGGAACTTAGCGATAGCATCTTTAAGAGCCTTTGAAGCCTTATCAGAACCTGCAAGTTCATTTATCTTAGCGATAGCCTGGTCACGAAGAACCTTCTGTCCTAAGTACATACCAAGACCATGCTCAGCATTATCCTCGAACAGTGAGTTAGCCCATGCAGGACCCTGCTTGCTGTCCTTGTTAACTGTGAAAGGTGATGTAGCTGCAGGACCGCCCCAGATAGATGAACATCCTGTTGCATTAGAAATGAACATCTGCTCACCAAAGAGCTGGGTAATAAGTCTTGCGTATGAAGTCTCAGCACAGCCTGCACATGATCCTGAGAATTCAAGGAGAGGCTGATTGAACTGTGAACCCTTAACGGTGTTCTCAGCAGGAGCCTCGGGTTTACGTCCAACGTTAGCTACTAAGTAATCGAATACAGGCTGCTCATCAAGCTGTGTCTCCTGAGGAACCATCTTAATAGCCTGAACTGCAGGAGGACAAACGGTAACACATTCGCCACAACCCATACAGTCAAGAGGTGATACGCTCATTGTGAACTTGTACTGGCTAGCCTTAGGCTTTGTATCAGCAAGCTTGATGTTCTTAGGAGCTGCCTTAACTTCCTTCTCGTCAAGCATGTAAGGACGGATTGTTGCATGTGAACATACGAATGCACAGTTGTTACACTGGATACACTTAGCAGCATCCCACTCAGGAACCATAACTGCTGTACCACGCTTCTCATATGCAGCTGCACCGAGCTCGAACTGTCCGTCTGCTCTGTCTGCGAATGCAGATACAGGAAGGTTATCACCATCCATAAGAGCGATAGGATTCATAAGCTTCTCTACCATCTCTACTGTCTCAGGACGGCCGTTAAGCTTCTTAGCCTTAGGATCTGCCTTAGGCTTAGCCCAGCTTGCAGGAACCTTCACAAGATGAAGAGCATCCTTGCCGGCATCAATTGCCTTGCAGTTCATATCAACAATGTCCTGGCCCTTCTTAGAGAACTTAGCAACAACCTTCTCCTTCATGTACTTGATTGCCTCATCAGCAGGAAGTACATTTGCAAGTGTGAAGAATGCTGACTGAAGAACTGTAGAAGTACGCTTTCCAAGACCGATCTTGCCTGCGATATCAACAGCGTCAACTGTATAAACCTTGATATTGTTCTCAGCGATATACTTCTTTGCTTCTGCATTAAGCTTCTCGCCTAACTCCTTATCATCCCACTGGCAGTTAATAAGGAAGATTCCGCCGGGCTTAACGTCCTGAACCATCTTGTAACCCTTAACGATGTAGCTCTGGTTATGGCAAGCTACAAGGTCTGCCTGGTTGATGTAGTAAGGGCTCTTGATAGGCTTGTCACCGAATCTTAAGTGAGAAATGGTGATACCGCCTGTCTTCTTTGAGTCATACTGGAAGTATGCCTGGATATATTTATCGGTATGGTCACCGATGATCTTTGTCGAATCCTTGTTTGCACCAACAGTACCGTCACCGCCGATACCCCAGAACTTACACTCTACGGTACCCTTTGCAGATGTGATAGGTGCGGGCTTCTCCTCAGGAAGTGAAAGGTTGGTAACGTCATCTACGATACCGATTGTAAATCTCTTCTTAGGATTTGCCTTCTTTAACTCCTTGTAAATAGCGAATACTGACGAAGGAGGAGTATCCTTTGAACCAAGACCGTAACGTCCGCCTGTAAGGGTAATGTCTGAAAGACCTGCCTCAAGGAGGGTTGTTGCAACGTCAAGGTAAAGAGGCTCGCCAAGTGAGCCGGGCTCCTTTGTTCTGTCAAGTACAGCGATCTTCTTAACGGTCTTAGGAAGAACCTTTAAGAATGCCTTTGATACCCAAGGTCTGTAAAGTCTTACTTTGATAAGACCTACCTTCTGCTTCTTAGCTGTTAAGTAATCAATTACTTCCTCAGCTACGTCACAGATTGAACCCATAGCTACGATTACTCTGTCTGCATCGGGAGCACCATAGTAGTTAAAGAGGTCATACTTTGTACCAAGCTTCTTGTTAACCATCTTCATGTACTTTGATACTACTGCAGGAAGTGCCTCGTATACAGGGTTACATGCCTCACGATGCTGGAAGAATACGTCACCGTTTTCATGTGATCCACGCATTGCAGGCTTCTCAGGGTTAAGTGCATGTGCACGGAATGCTTCTACTGCTTCCATGTTGAGCATGTCCTTAAGATCTGCATAATCCCATGTCTCGATCTTCTGGATTTCATGTGATGTACGGAAACCATCAAAGAAGTTAAGGAAAGGTACCTTACCCTCAATTGCTGAAAGGTGAGCTACTGCTGAAAGATCCATTACTTCCTGGGGATTGGTCTCTGCTAACATTGCGAAACCGGTCTGACGGCAAGCGTATACGTCGCTATGATCGCCGAAGATGTTAAGTGACTGGGTAGCTACTGTACGAGCTGATACGTCGAATACGCAGGGAAGCTGCTCTCCGGCTATCTTGTACATATTAGGGATCATAAGAAGTAATCCCTGTGATGCTGTAAATGTTGTTGTGATTGCACCTGCTGCAAGTGAACCATGTACGGTTCCTGCTGCACCAGCCTCTGACTGCATTTCAACAACCTTAACCTGGTTGCCGAATACGTTCTTACGACCTGCTGCTGACCACTGGTCAACCTGGTCTGCCATAGGGCTTGAAGGTGTGATGGGGTAAATTGCTGCTACATCTGTAAACGCATACGCTACGTGAGCTGCAGCTGTATTACCATCCATAGATAATTTTGCTCTTTTGGACATATGAGACCTCCTTGAAATTTTGGGGCTGTCTGGGCATAATCCACCCATTCGCCCAATTAGTTGTATTCTATCATCATTCACAGAAAAAAGCAATGAATTTTTTATAAAACTTCATTTTTCAACTGTGTAGGTGTTAAGCACATCTTTTAGCTAATATTTATGATAACAGAGACCACATTAAGGTGATAAGCATAACTGTAAACTATATCTGACGCTATCTTCTGAGTCATTACAATGCCTATCTTTGAATACTCATCCTCTGTTTCAGTCCTGTCTATAACCAGTGGATTGTACGGATCGTCATAGTTTCTAAGGATTATCTCAATCTTATCAGGGTCACGGAATGCCTTGATATCCATAAAGGATCTATCATTTATGTTTCCGGTCTTTTTACGATATTCTATATAATCTGCCGCGATCTCTTCCATACAAAGAGCACTGATATATGCAATTTTGGGAGATGTCTTGTGTTCCAGAAAATAGTTCTGCAATTTTTCGGAAACAAAAGAAACGCTCTCGGATTTAATCGGTATACTTATATCCAATGCCTTATCAAGGTCTTTGTATTTTTTAAGTACAAGCATTCTCTCTAACGGAACTTTAACCTTTTTATTGATCAGGACAAATACCAGATAATATACAATTAAGAAAGGTATGGACGCAAAGCTTATTGCGATCCAAATGCCTGTTACACCGATTATTTTACCGAGTATGGCTACAAGGATCGGATACAGGATACTGTCCGGAATAACTGATACCAATAATGACAATATAAGGTGATTTGTTGATTCATAAACAGAATTAAAAATAAAAGGTACTACTAGCACCATAGAGCTTATAGCCACCAGGGTAAGGCCGATATGCGCGTCAGAAACACCTGCCAGTCCGTAAAAGCTAAGTATGGGATACTGTAAAGCGATCAGCACTGCAGCAACTATAGCTCCAAAGATTATCCCCCATTTGATCGAAACCTTGAATGTCCTGCATATTCCAACATTATCTCTTTGCCCGTGAAGTATTCCTATCAGAGGCTCACTGGCGTATAAAGCACCACGTCCCACTGGTTTGGCGATAGTATTGATGGTTTTTATCATAGCAAACAATGCCAGAACGGATGTACCATCAGCAAAAGTTGACAATATAATATTGTTTACGACAGAACTGCAGGCACTGTCTAAAACGATATCTATGGAAGCAGGTATTCCCCTGCGAAAACAATCGAGTCCGTCAATTATATTTTTCTTATTTAACGCATAGAACCCGAACCTGATCTTAATGTGCTTTTTTTTCATCATGACAAAGGCAAGTAGCATCTGACAGAAAGCTCCCGCAGCGGATCCGATACCGAGTCCCGCAATCTTAATGTCGTCGTCAAGCAGTTGTATAGCTACAATTGAAACAATGACATTAGCGGCAATATTAACGATGCTGCTGGTCATACGGTCCGTCTGATATCCGAATGTCGCACTTACCAGCTGGAAAACTGCTCCGACTGCAAAAAACAGCACCATCAGACATGCAGTCCTTATGTAAAGATTTCCTAAAGAAGCAGCCTCGGCAGTTGCTTTAGCTCCGCCGCCTATGGTTACAAAAGCATCAGTGACACCAAAGCACAAACCCAAGAATATCAGATCGATGAAAATAGTTAATGACAATGTAATGGAGAAGATACGGTTATATCCATCCATATCACTTTTTCCAAGACATTGGATCATTTTCAGATAACCGCCCTGCATTATCATAGAAGTGACGGCGAGCATTATACCGATGACCGGAAGTCCTATAGCAACGGCCGCTACAGCATCACTTCCCAAGAAATGACCGGCCAGCACTGTATCCACCAAGAAAGTCATGGATTGTACAAGCGCATAAACCATACATGACGGCATAAATCTTTTGACAGTACCGGCAGATAACAGATCTGATTGATTTTTCTTCATACAACACTCCTGAATTGATTTAATAAATTGTCTATCCGTCACCAAAAGCTATATCATTATTAACAAAATGATACTACGCTATGAGGCGAGGGATATCTTTATATTTTGTTATATTCTATAATAATATACTAATTTTATTAAAAATACAACAATTAATGAAAAGGATTATTACTTTTCATCATATGATCACAAATAGTTGCTATACAAAAATATCCGAATGGTTTTGCAGAACAAAATACCATTCGGATATAATAATTCGTATTAAATTTGCAAATAGAACAATCAAAACACAACTACTTAATTAATGTATTATTTGATTTCACCCCGGCTTTAACGTCCATCATAAAGTTAATTCCCTGATATACGATCAGAGCCTTGAAATCCTTATGTGCTAAAACAGAAAATGACTTAAGCACTCCATTTTCCCACTCTAAGCTTATCTCTGCACCTCCCTTGATACAAAGACCGCTTACCTTACCCGACTTCCATGCAGCTGGCAGAGCAGGCAGCATCACCGTTCTTTCTTCATTGCTCTGAACCAGCATCTCTGCTACTCCTGCACATCCACCAAAGTTTCCGTCTATCTGGAACGGCGGATGGTTGTCAAAGAGATTCGGTAATGTTGACTTTATAAGCAGCTGCTCGTAGTTATCATATGCTTTCTCTGAATCCCAGAGCTTTGCATAGTTATTGATTATCCATGCCCTACTCCAGCCCGTATGTCCTCCACCATTTGCGAGCCTTCGTTCAAGAGTCTTTGCAGCTGCCGTCGCCATCTCAGGCGTTCCGTCAGGTGTTATCTGTGACGAAGGATGTAAGCCATACAGATGTGAGATGTGCCTATGCCCAGGCTCAGCCTCGTCATAGTCCTCAATCCATTCCATAATCTGACCATGTTTTCCGATACGGTCGGGCTTTATTTTTGAAAGTGCAGTCTTTATCTCTGCATTTAACTCATCATCCACACCAAGTATTTCAGCCGCCTTTATACACTGGCTAAACAGGTCACGAAGTATCTGGTTGTCCATTGTTACACCGATACCGTTCGCACCCTGCTCACCATTCGGTAATATGTATGTGTTCTCAGGTGATACCGAAGGGCATGTTACGAGGTATCCGTCATGCTCAATAAGGAAGTCAAGGAAGAATGTTGCTGCCTCTCTCATAATAGGGAAGCACCTCTTTAAGAAATCAACATCCTTTGTATAAAGGTAATGCATCCACTGATGAGTACATAGCCATGCGGCACCCATTACCCAATATGATCCGGGTATCCACTGATCCTGTACCGCACAGTCACCCCACATATCGGTATTATGATGTGCTACAAAACCCCTGCAACCGTACATTTTTTCAGCAGTAACCCTTCCATTGGGCAACATTCTTTCGATGTGATCAAACAAAGGCATATGTAGTTCGGAAAGATTACATACTTCAACCGGCCAGTAGTTCATCTCCGTATTAATGTTGATCGTGAACTTGCTGCCCCATGCGGACTGGTAATCCTTGCACCAGATTCCCTGTAGGTTAAGAGGTAGTGTCCCCGGACGGCTTCCGGATATCAAAAGATACCTTCCGAAGTTAAAATATAGAATATCAAGACCTATATCATATAATTTCTTATCATCGGCTGCGTTTACTGCATTACCGTCTTTGTCAGCCTTATTTTCAGCTTTAAGTTCTGTAATATTTTGGGTTGTGTTTTTATCCTCAATCCGTTTCTTCAGATTTTCCAGTCTCTCGTCCGTTGGAACATCATTGTATGTATCTGATCCTTCTATATTAAGTGAAACCCTGTCATAATACTTTTTATAATCAGCTATATGCCGCTCTTTAAGTTCATCATATGAGAATGCGAATGCCTTATCCAGAATCTTGCCACATTCCGCCTCAATATTTTTCATCCTAAAGGATGTTCCGGCTGTAAGCAGCAGCACTACTTCATCAGCATCCCTTACGCCAAGTGAGGCACCGATAATCTTCACTTCGCCACCTTTTGCAAAGGCACGAAGTTCAAATCCGTAATCAACCCCATCACCGCCGGTATTTCCCATGCAGATAAGTCCACAGCTCTTTTGTTCCTTCTCTTCTGTCAAGGACCACTCCGTAGGTTCCCCTGTTTTCTTTATTGTTGTTTCATAAGGTTCTCTTGATATATCACAATCGAAGCTTATCTTGCATCTTTCAGCTCCATTATTTTTGCCAGGATCAACACTATTTTCTACTTCAATTTTGTTTGCATCATTCTCTATTGAAATCCTTATCGCCAGACAATCATCCACCGCACTGATAAAGGCTTCCCTCTTATATACGGTATCACCAATCCTATAAGTACACTTGTATAAGGCATTGGCTATATCAAGTTCACGCACATAGTCTTCTGCTTCCCATGAATGCTTCATATATATACACAGGTCGCCAAGAGTCTGATAAGGGTGCTCACTCTTCGGCACTCCTGAAAGTGATGCCAACATCAGCTCTTCTGCCTTTGCTATCTGGCCGTTCTTCAGATACTCCCTTATTATAGGAAGAGCTTTTTTTGCATCCGGGTTGTTCCTGTCCCTGAAACCGCCAAACCAGCAACTGTCCTCATTAAGCTGGAAATACTCGCATCCAACACCGCCATGCGCCATAGCACCTATCCTGCCGTTTCCTAAAGGAAGCGCCTCTTCCCATCTCTTAGCAGGATTTTTGTAATACAATCTGTTGTTCATCTCAATCTCCTTCTCCCATTTTTTATATCAATCCTCGTAAACTCTGATCCTTTTCCCGCAATGAGGACAGTATAAGGCGTGTATTGCTTCATATCCTATTCCTCTATGCCTTCCTCCGGGTCTTAATGCGATGTCACAATACGGACAGCAGAAAAAACGGCATTTGATACATACAAAAAGACAGATCACTATATATGAGATTCCATATATCAGTTCAAAAATTTTGAAAGGAATATCAAATTTTATAGGGATCACTATTCCAATTATAATAAATACTATAAAAGAAAGTGCAAAAAAAGCATATCCGTTTCTTACTCTTTTTTTATACAGTTCCAACTTTCCTTCCGTCTCTTCTACATTTTCTATATTCTTAAGTCCTGCATCAGAAACAGAGTCTGAAAGGCTTATCTTGTAGCCACAATCAGGACATTTTTCAACGTAGTTTTCAACTATTTTTGAACATTCAGGACATTTGTAAAACATGGCAAACCTCCTCTTAATCCTTAAGTGACAGGGGTACAGTTCTTTTATCATGTATAGCCGTCCCCAGCCACCCAATATCACACTTTCTTTGAATTTTTCTTCAATTCAAGTTGTCTCAGCTTCAACCCAGTATTATAGAAGTCCTTGGTCGAACATCCTGCTCTTCCGCCTCCGGCGCAGGCACATGCACATGCGCATGCACATCCGTGGCCACCGTGATACCTGCTACCGGTACTTACGGGAGTAGGTACATATACATGGCTAACATGCACCCTCATATATGTATTGGTTGAGCCGAAACGATAAAGTCCTTCTCTGTTTTTATTAGACTTGATATCTGAATCCAAAGTCTTTAATTCCTTGTCCTCCAGTATCTCTTCGCTTTGGATCATGCTCCTGCCACAATATTCGCAGTTCTCCTTGCCTTCCATCCTGGGAGCACCACACGAAGGACACTGTGCATAATATGTAACCTTTGTCCTCTTAACCTTTCTCTTGGTTGTACCGGCCATATTTGCAGTACTTTTATATCTGCTGATATAGGTTGAAATTACTGTAAACAAAATGCTCAACCCAAATATCAAACCGTAAGTGATTACAACAATCCAGGCTTCGCTTGACTGGGATTTTTCAACCGACTTACTAACATCGAAATTGAATGCGCTGTTGAGATATGTAATCTGTACATCAAACTTATTACCCTTATTCAGCTTTGTCTCCCATGTCACATACCCATCGCTTCCAACCTTTCCGGCAGGACTGTAGCTTTCAATCTTATCCCTATTCCACTTTAGAGTAAGCTTTCCAACATTTATATCATCGAACCAGCCGGGGGTAAACTCATACACTGTCTCTCCCTCTTTAAGCATGTTCATCTGATAAATATAATCCTGCAGGATCTCAAATTCGAAGGTTACTATCTCACCGGCCTTATACTTTCTGTCAAAGTCGATCCTGATATAGCTGCCGCCTTCCGAATAATATTTGATCTTCTTGATGTTCTTAGTAAGACCGTAAATACCGTCCACATGTTTGTTAGCTATTCCTATCTTTACCCACTCTAAAGGACCCTCGGATGTGGAATCCAGCACCTCCCACTCGATATGGTATTTCATCTTAACCTTACCGTCTTTCTGTACATCGGCGGTTATTGTATATTCATGGATGTAATCAAGATCCTTTGCCTGTACGGTACTCGTAAACAAAGGGCTTACAAGTGCCAGTATCAATACAATGCAAAAACCAATTGCAATCCTTCCAATTCTTTTCATTATTATATCCTTTCCAGTGTAATTTCATTAAATTACTGTACCCTTTTTATTGATCATGTTCCAAAATCGTTTTCGTTTTACTAAAATAATTAAACATGTCAACATTGCATTAACAATTTATCTTTTGGGAAACTCTGCGGATCCTTAGCGGGCACTCACATCTCATAAGCGATGAAAACTTTCTGCGTTCTTTGCAAACTTCACCGTCCCAGATACTCTCCCATTCATCTTTAAGGATGTTTCCAAGAGGCTTATCCGACAGCCAGCTCTGGCAGGGTACCACATCTCCGCCCGGAGTTATCGCCATATTGCTTAGACATGCTCCACAATTTGGTGTTGAAATACCAAGTTCCTTACAGAACTGGTCGTCCACCCACCCGGGTGATGTAAAACTAATCTCCATATCATTTGCATAACAGAAACTTACTGCTTCTCTTAAAATGTCCCTCACCTCAGCATTTGTAAGCTGTAGGTTTTCAGAAGCCTGCTTTGCGGCGTTACCTGTAGTTATTAACCCTGAGCAGGTAACATACTTTATTCCTTTTCCATGTAAAAACTCAAGCGATTTAACATAATCCCTGTTCAGTGTACAAAGCGGTGTATTTATGCTCACATTTAATCCGGCTTCAACCGCATTTTCAATACCTGCTACGACATTCCTAAAACGATCTTCCCCGACCAGTCTGTTGTGTATTTCTTCATTATAAGAATAGAATGTTATCTGCATGCTGTCCAGGGAGGCTTTTCTAAGCTCCTGGCAATATTCTTTTGTTAGCTTAAGACCGTTAGTGTTCAGTCTTGTCACAAACCACTTTGCATAGTCGATAAGCTCTATCAGATCCTCACGCATTGTGGGCTCTCCACCGGTAAATGTTACCTGAGGTATTTTTAGTTTCCTGCACTTATCAAGGATCTGCTTCCATTCATCAGTAAACAGTTCCTTCTGTGATGACTGAACCTGTCCTGCAGCATAGCAGTGCACGCATTTTTGGTTACAGTTCCATGTACCATTCTTTGTCATGGCTGAAACCATTAAGTCCATCCTGTGTGGTGCAGTCATCTTATCGGCATAATCTCCAATCGACATATAGCCGATAGCCTCGTCTACTTCCTCGCCATATGCTATCTTCTTAAAAGACTGCATTATCTTTATAATATCTTTCTTAAAGGTTTTCTTCCTTATTAAAGGATATACCTTTGAAACCTTAATTGCGGTGTTGTCAAGTATCAGCTGTGCTTCCTCATCAGTTATCTGATGACCACTGTACTGATTTACTTCTTCTATATAAGTTGTAAGTAATATGCTCCACGCCAGATTTACCGGTACTATATCCTGGCCATTTATTATTGCGATGCTTGCACCGATATCCTTTGAATCATACTTCGGCGGTATCAGATGTATTCTCACAACTCCCGGTCCCTCAGGATCAATAGTGGTATGATGTACCTCGTTGAAGTACTTCTCAGCAAACTCTAACTCTCTTTTTGATGGTATCATAATACGTTCCTCCATGTGACAGTGGGAAGGTTCTCGTGTCAATTTATAAAATGTAACCGTCTTCTGTCACGTTTTTATTCTGCTATTACATGATAGTATTTTACTGTCACTGCTTATTTTTATACCAAATATTATATTAAACCATAGAACCTTTTTCAATAGTGTTTACACAAAAATATCCGAATGGTTTTGCAGAACAAAATACCATTCGGATATCATAATCCGTTATTAAGTTGCAAATAAGGGTGACAAGGGGACAGTTCTGCTGTCACTATTTCTTCAACTTCTTAATCGGAACCAGCAGCATATACATAGCGGTTATGAAACCGGCTTTTCCGGCTGTGGTATAAACAAGACCTGCCTGCTGAAAAACGCCTGCTACTGTAAGAAATATTCCACAGCATATCCCACCTATTATAGTATTTCTGTTGTAATTTCTTATTTCCTCTTTCGAACGGGATGGATTGATACTTTTTTCCTTGTTTCTTATCAGAAAAGACAATGTACCTATCGCCACTGCCGCAAGTAACATCCTGGCAGCATTAAAGGTGATCGGTTCTATATCGTCCATGCCCACACGCTGAAAAACAAACGCCGTTCCCCAAACTAATGCGGTAAAAATGAGTATCCCGTTCCCAAGCAGCCTTTTATTTTTCATAAAACCTTATTAATCAACTGTGCCATCTTTTTATAATTTTCAATCAAGTCTGAATGCTTTTCTTTTACGATATCTGCTTTCTTTCCTTTAGATGCCATCTCGAGCTCATAAGCTCTTTCAAATATCTGTTTATCTCCGACTGTCTTAGCTACACTCTTTAAAGCATGTACTTTTATAGCGTATGTATCAAGATCCATAACTGCAAAGGCATCTTCAAGTTCCTTTATCCTGTCAGGAGAAGTTGTGGCGTATTCCTTTATGATTTCCTTATAGAAATCCTCATCATCCGCGCAGTAAGTCATTCCATCCACAGTATTTATTCCATTGTCACTTAGATATTTCATAATATCATTTTCGTTCACAACACTTACCTCTGCATCCTTACCCTCTTCATTTTCAGGATAAAACTCCAGGATTTCAAGATCATCATCGGTAACATGACTTTCATCTCCCGCATAATCTCCACTCTTTCGCCTGTCGCCCTTTCTGCGGACTTCGTGCCTGCGGTCGTCAAGCTGTCTGCGGTCATCCTTTCTTCTTTCCTCAGCCTTACCGTCTATTACGGCTCTTTCAGCTATCCTCTTTGCTTCTGCTTCTCTTTCAGCCTCTGAGATCTTAATCTCTTCCTTTGTCTTATATGAGATCATTTCTCCGGGCAGATATTTCTCAAGAGCAGACTCTAGGCTCTTTACCTCTACAGGCTTTGAGAGATAATCATCAAATCCTGCATTAAGATATGTTTCCCTTGCTCCTACTACGGCATTTGCAGTAAGTGCGATCACTGTGGTATCTTCAAATATGAAATTGTTGATCTTAGCCTGATTAAGTGTTTCGATACCGTCCATCCTTGGCATCATATGATCAAGCAGGATAATATCATACTTGTTGACACACATCTTCTCCAATGCAGCCTCACCGGAATCAACCATATCAGGCTTGATACCGTTAAGCTTAAGCAGGTTCTTCATAACCTTAAGGTTCATCTCATTGTCATCGACAACAAGTATCTTAGCATCGGGTGCATATAAATACTTTGTTTCCTCGGTATTTTCCACCTCAGCCTTAGCCTTTTGCTTAAAGTTACCTAAAGGCGTAGGATCCGTTATCATCTGGTCAACCGTAAATGAGAACTCCGAACCCTTGCCGTATTCGCTCTCAACCTCAAGCTTTGAGCCCATCATCTCCAACAGTCTGATAACGATTGACATGCCAAGTCCGGTACCCTCAACAGTCCTGTTCCTGGTTTCTTCAAGTCTTGTAAATGACTCAAACATCTTTCCAAGGTCTTCCTGCTTGATTCCGATACCGGTATCCTTTACCTTTACACTGAGAGCCAGGGTCTTATCCTTTCTTTCACCGGAAATGTAAAGCTCAACCCTGCCCTTATTTGTGTACTTAACCGCATTGGTGAGCAGGTTTATGACTACCTGGGCTACACGCACATCGTCTCCGTAAAGTCCTGAAGGCAGATTCTCATCGATATGTGTTTCAAAGATCAGTCCCTTGTCCTCAGCTCTCTGAGATACAGAGTTGATCAGCGTCTCTATCATTACAGAAGTATAGTATTTAACAGGTATGATCTCCATCTTTCCTTCCTCGATCTTTGAGAAATCAAGTATGGAGTTAATAAGGCTTAACAGATTTCGACCGGATGACTGGATATTTACAGCATATTCCTTAATTGAATCATCGTTTGATTCTCTTAAGATCATCTCATTCATACCTAACACCGCATTGATAGGCGTTCTGATCTCATGAGACATCTGTGCTAAGAATCTTGATTTAGCCTTTCCTGCTGAAACTGCAGCATCAGCAGCCTCAACAAGACGATTATTCGTGTCCTCCTGCCATCTGATAAATCTGTTGATCATTGCTACGACAGCAATGACACCGGCTATCAGCATCACAAGGAAAATAATACCCATTATCAGTACTGACCCGTAAATACTCCACCATTTCTGAACTACTAAAACGGTAAATCCTGACATATCACTCTTTTCAGAATAACAGGAAACATAACTTCCGTCATAGTCTTTAAGAGCAAATACGCCGCCCTCGTGGAATGCCGATGCATACATCGTATCCTCAATATTGGTGCAGGACTCGGCACTCATCTCGTAATCCTTATTGGGATGATTGATAATATTGCCGTCAGGATCTATAAGGAATGCATATCCATCTTTGGTATAACTGTCATCAAGCACCTTGATCAGCTTGTCAACATAACAGTCTATGGCGAATATTCCTAAGAACTCTCCTTCCTTGGAATATACGATTCTTGAGAATGTTATACAGTAAAGACCTGTCTGAGCATCATAATAAGGCGCAGAAATGCTGTATCCGTTTCCCGAACGCTCAGTTTCAAGATACCAGGATCTCTGTTCTACTCTGTAATCAGGCTCGGGTACCCAGCCGTTATTCATTGTAACTGCATGCTCCCTGTAGGGGTTAGCGAGATAGCAGGCAGACATTTCGGGGTAATTCTGACCTATATCATTCAGCCACTTTACTCCGGCATCATAATCATCAAGCACCGTAGGATCAGCAGCAATTACATCAGAGAACATCCTCAGGATACTCTGATGCTGCAGCATCCACTGCGTAACCTCGCTGTTATATTTATCAGCTTCTTTACTTATACGGGTATCGCCCCATCTTTTAGAGGTTACAAGACAGAGTACAAGACCTGCGATAAGTGTAAATGCAAGTATTCCTATGATACCGTTTCTTATATACCTGCTTGAGAAAGATCCCTTGTTTTCTGTTGTTTTATTCTTACTATTCTTTGCCTCTGCTTCGCTCTTTAGTATACCGGAGTAAGAAAACAGGTCATTCATCATCTCTTTAAGACGGATACCTGATTCCCGGATATCTCGCAGGGAATTAGCCGGGTCTGTCTCCTCATCCCTCAGCATAATCTCACTTGTTTTAACGATATTGTTTACAGGGCTCATGAAGTCCTCAGAAAAGCCCGAAATAAAGCTTTCCGTTTTAGCCAGTGACTCTTCAGCCTTTTCCTGGTTGTTAAGGCTCACCATGTAGAAAACAATGATAACCGCAACCATAAGGATATCCACAGCTCCAAGCATGATCATCTGCCTGTAGATATCAGCATAGAAGGTATCATGATCTACTATCAGTATCATTTGCCAGCCGTTACTGGTTTCATTACTGAAAATAATCCTGTCCTTGCCACTCACGGTTGTAGTGAAACTGCCATGCTCCTTAGAAGCCTTTACTCTTTCAAATATCTCATTAAACTCCGGCAATGCATCCGAAAGCTTTTGTCCGTGCAGATCAGTATCGGTACTTCCAATGATAGTACCCTCTTTTGTGACAATTAGCGCAGTCTGGTCTTCATACTCGCTCATCATGCCGATAGTATCCTGTACCTTGGAGAATGAGTAGTCCATAGCAGTAACAATATTACCGTCCGACAGCATATTTGAAAGGGTAAAGCAAAGATCTCCCGTAGCTGCATCTATGTAAGGCTCAGAAATATAGATATCCCCGTTCATATTTTTAGCACCGATATACCATACACGCTCTACGGCATGATATTCATCGGGCATATCAAAATCAGGGATAATTGTCCAGTCAGCTGAAGCCGCATATACGTTAAAGCAGTTACCGCTTGTAAGGTCATGATTATAGGTCTTCTGCTGTTTTATATATATTTCTAATTCTTCAAGATCATTTTTATCGGCAAGCTGTTCCATACCAAGCGAAAATCTGAGCAGATTTCCCTCTGCATCTGAAATTGTCTGCTGGAGATTTCCCTTGATATTATCAAGCTGTATGGTGCCTATCCTGCCGGTCTGATCCGTGCCCGCATGAAAGATAAGATTTATGTTTATTGTGATTACAGTAATAAATATCAGTGAGATTACAACAATAAAGCTCTTATTGATCCTGCCGCCGGTCTTTGTAACCTTTTCTCCGCCCTTATCCTCCAAGAGCAACATAAAGCCCAAGAATCCGATTGCCTCAAAGAAAAGCTCAACCGGTATGGACCAGATTGCCTGTATGATGATACCCATTATGGCAATGGAGATCAGGATCAGCGTTGCCGAGCGGTCCATTTTTGAAAGTCTTTTTCTGTATTTAACGAAAAATACTATACCTATCAGGACATAAAAGGCCGCAATCGCATAAAGCACCCATAAAAAGCTGCCCCTGGTATAGTTCATTTCCTTGTCTATATAAAATAATGTATTTGTAACCGGGTTAATGAATACAAGTATCTCACCAATAAAAAACGGTGTAAGAAACAGGCAGAAAAATCTTTTTCCCTTTTCCTTACCGACATTGGTCATATTAAGAATGTATAAAGTAAATGCAAATGAAATAATCTGATGAAAAACAAAATAGATCTCGTTTAAAATGTTTAGGAAGATTGGACTGCTTAAGCTAAAATAATTCTCCAGTAAAACCTCAAAGCAGGATGATACTGCAGAGATCATAAGCGTGACAAGAAGGACCAGGTAAGAAAAATGCTGATCCTTTAATTTTTTATCCCATCCGGCAGGTATCGGCAGATATAAGGCTTTTCTCTTTTTCAAACAGTCAATCAGACAGAAAAGAGCTATAAATAATGCCGATAATTCAAGAATTATTTCATTCATAATACTTACTTAATCCATCCTCTTAAAAGAATTTTAAAGTTAAATATGATAAACCTCTTGATAGATATATAGTCTTACCCTGTCCCTAAACTCAGGCTTTGCAAGATAATAGATAAAGCTGTCAACAACGTTTCTTACGGCATGAGCACGTCCGTCAACCTTGAAATGCTTAAAGCCCGCATCCTTATACTTACCAAAAAGCAGATCTGTTGAAATAAATGAACGGTTCTCCATTATCTTGTAGAAAGAACGTGCCGTATATTTACACTCCGGGAAATTTAGGTTTGTAAACTCAAGCTGTGCATGTCCGATCGCATTATAATGTGCCTGGCGTCTCGGGCAGTGATCCTGACAGTAATGATTTACCAGCACCTCGATCTTATCCTTTGGCTCCAATGAGAATAATTCATCAGTATTGTTAAGAGAGGAATCGGTAACTACAAGATAATAATCCTTATTAAGCTCCGCTCTTATCGCATCCATATTCTCGAGGCACTTTGTTGTAGATGATATCAGTTTAAAGGAAGGATATTTATCCCTTACATAATCCTCTAAAGCCTGCGTATTTACAATTACTTCGTTCATGCCATTGTCCGCAAGCTCTAAAAGCATATTGCAGTAAAGGTCATTTACATGCTTTTCCTCTATAAGCGGGTTTGTGAAGGTATATCTTACCGCGATGCCCCTGTCATTGTACTGCTTTATCATCTTGGCTATAACTTCCCTGTGCTCAATGCCCCAGAGCACTCTTCCACCATTCCAGATAGCTCCGGGGAAGCAGCCGTAAACAGCCCCTATCCTTACATCATCATAAAACCACTCAGGTGCATGTTTCATCAGATCATCCAGGAAATTGATGAGCACCGCATTGTTATAAAAATCAGGTAAGTAAAAGTTTAACATTTCATACTCTTTCTGCAGGGTTATGATCACCAAAATCAAGTGCCTGCTTTTTAATATTATCTTACAAATTTAAAGTACTTGAAATCAAAGTCGCAGCCGGGCAGGAATACAAAACCAACAGTATTCTTCCCTATAGTGCCTGAAATATCAAATTCTCTTTCAACATATGTATCAGAACCGGCAAACTCTATAAGCTCTGTCTTTACACCCTCTTCACCGTCAAACTTTAGATGGATGGAGTTATTTGCCAGTTTAGATCTACCGCATATAACCAGCTTTTTAGCAGGTGTATCCGCAAAGTCCATACCGTCAAACTCGATAGTTACATTGTTACCGATACCTGTAATGCTGTCACCGTCAACTGTAAAGGTATCTCCGTAGATCCTGCTTCGCTGCTTTAAGTATAAAGTCTCATATGCCTTATCAGGCTCCTTAAAGCTAAAGCCCTTAAAATGATACTTATCATCAGCTGTAAAGTATATGCTTGTAACACCAGTGAGTTTCTTATTAAGCTTAAAGGTTTCAGGCTGATAGGTATTCCAGATCATCTTTTTGCAGTACCTGCCATCACACAGGAATGTGCTTCCGGGCTCGTTGGGTCTGCCCTCCCAGATACCAAGCTTATACTCCGAGTCATTTAAAGTAAATATCGGAACAGTTACTTCGTCTGAACCTATCTCTCCAAAGTCGAGATTTTCGAAACCAAAGTATGACTTTTCTCCTCTTGGAGTTGCAATTCCCTTTTCATTTCCGTTTCCTATCTCTCCATTTGAGTCGGTATATAAAGATCCCGATATAAACTCGTAAGGATTTATAAATGCCTTACCAAGCCCTGTGATCTTAAACTCAAGTACAGAGATAACCTTAGCTACTCTTTCACCGTTGTAGCAAAGAGCTCTTAATCTAAATTCACCATCACCCTTTGCCTTTAACTTGCAGAAATGTCCCTCTACCGTGTCAAATGGCTCTACATCCACAATATTTGTAGGAACAGCCTTTTCATTTACCGCTACCCACTTAATATCGGAATAGGTTGCATTTTCGGGACAGATAACTGCTTTTATCGTAAGTTCCTTACATTCCGGATTAAACGATCTGTCAAACTGATCTCCGTCAACTATCTCCAGCTTTATATTTCTTACCAGAACTTCATTTAACAATTCATCAGAAATGTTTGCATTCTTTAAATTCTTCTCAAAGAATTTGTCGGTGGAGTCGAACGATAAAGTATTTGATTTGCGATGCTCGTCTGATGAAGAACTATTACTGTCACTATTCTCAATATTTATATCACTAGAGTACTCCGCCGGTTTTAATCCAACAGAGCTAACTGTAACCTTTAGTTTCCCAGATCTGCCCTTTGTAGAAACCGCAGCCAGCAGCTTTCCTGAAAACAAACGTCTAAAGTCACATTTATAGTTATCGTTATCAGTACTGTCGCCATTATCAAGGCCTGCAAGCTCTCCTGCACCTTCAACTGTTACCTTAACTCTGTTACTTGCATTTTCAACAGGTATACCATTCTCATCAACTGCAAAGATCTCTAAGAATATTGTATCTCCGTCTTTAAAATTCTCTTTAATAGAAAGTGCAACAGCATCTCCAAAGGAAATAACCTCCGTTACGGCGGCTATTTCCTCATCCATATAGGCAACAGCCTTTAATATGCCTTTCCTGTAGGGTATCTGCCATGCAGGAGCTACTACATTACCATTAACATGGTCAAGATCTGACTCCCCTATCAAAGTATATCCTACTAATGAATTCTCAGTTCCATTTTCTGAAATACTATTGCTTTTACCAAAACAATTATCATTTACATCTTGGCAATTCAAGGTCTTCTCAGCCTTAAAATATAGTTCAACCCTGTCACAGTTTGATGCCGCCCTGACATCAATTATCTGACCCTCATTAAAATCCCAATAAGGGAATATATGTACAAACGGAGCCTTTTTAGCATCCGTCCAGCTGCTCTTAAACAGGTAGTAGGTATCCTTCGGGAATCCTGCTGTATCTATCTGACCAAAATATGAGTTCTTTGTATGATAGGGAGTGGGCTCACCAATATAATCAAAGCCTGTCCAAAGGAACTGTCCCTGACTGTATTTTCTGTCCCTGTCCATGGTTATAACGTACTCAGTACTCGGTGCTCCCCAGCTGGTCGTACAGTTTCCGAGTGAAGAACACTGCTCATCATCGTCTGCCATAACAGAAACTGATAACGGGAAATGATATATACCTCGGCTCTGTACTGTAGAGCAGGTCTCACTGCCATATATCTTCCAGTCAGGATGATCCTTGTGCTGCTCGTCATACAGTCTTTCACCGTAATTATATCCGGCCATTTTAAGTACATCGGCACATTTTCTTGCTCCTGCCCAGCCCATAAAATTGGATGCATGTGTAGCAGGCGCATTTATCTCATAATCATAGGTCTCAACCGTCTTTTTCATGTCGGCTGTAAGCTCGGGCGCAGTCTCATCCGCATGGCAGTCATAGATCTCATTTCCTATACTCCACATGATAACTGAAGGATGATTCCTGTCCCTTCTTACCCATGATCTAATGTCCTTTTTATAGTTTTCCTCAAAGAAACGGGCATAGTCATATTCCGTCTTAGGTCTTCTCCACATATCAAAGGCCTCGGAATCGATCATGATACCCATCTCATCAGCGAGCTCCATAAGAAGCTTTGCAGGCATATTGTGAGAGGTCCTTACTGCATTTACGCCCATCTGCTTTAAAGTAGCAAATTTACGCCTCATTGCATCCTTATTAAATGCAGCGCCAAAAAGGTCAAAGTCATGATGCTCACATACACCGTTTATCTTTACATGCCTTCCGTTAAGGAAAAAACCATCATCTGTAGTATATTCAATGGTCCTTAAGCCAAAACCGGTAATAAATGTATCTACTGTCTCACCCTTATACTTTAAGGTTATTTCAAGCAGATAGTTTTCCGAGGAAGTTATATCCCAAACCCTGCCGTTTTCTATAACAAATTCATTTCTGAATACAGTATACTCGCCGTATTCATCCTTAACCAGTGAGCCGGAAGCATTTGAATCTGAAAGACTATAATCTACCTTATCTCCTGCATTTTCCGCATAATAATAAGACGGGATGTCCGAGAAATCAACATTCCTGCAGATACACTCCCCTGCTTTACTGCTTACAGGCTTATGAGCTATATTAAAATCAAACTCTATATCTTTCTTAGTACTCTCATCAAGGCCTAAGACTTCTATATCTGCTGTAACTCTCCATCTGCCCCTGTCTGATTTTCCTTGGGAATCATTGTTGGGAGCAGTATCCTTTATCCCGGGGATTTTAACTTCGAAGCTTCCTTTTCCGGACAAAAGTTCGGTAAAAACATAAACTCCCGAGCCAGCAATATGTATATCATTAACCTCAATAAAGGTCACATCCCTGAATATACCTGCGCCGCTGTACCAGCGTGTATTAGGGGATTTATGCCTTATCTCAACCTTAATCTCATTTTCACCATTTACCAGTAAATCGGTAATATCAAATTCAAACGAGGAATACCCATATCTGTTTACACCGGCTTCCTTACCGTTTACATAAACGGTTGAATCCATATAAACTCCGTCAAAATTGATATAATACTTCTTTCCGGGCTTTTTGGCTAAATCAAATATTTTTTTATAATACCCTGTACCATCTGCATACAGATTATCACAGTCATATATCAGCCAGTCATGAGGAAGATTAACGAGTGTATAACCATCCTCTTTATAAGTTTCGCCGGGTTTAACAAGTTGAAACTCCCAATTATCGTTAAAAAGTTTTTCTGCTCTACTCAAACTATTTTCTCCTAATGTAAGAAACCCTCCACTGAAGTTACGGGTTTCTTTTTTATTTTCCGCGCCAAGCTACGTGTGCCCCGAAGGGGCAAACTTCCGCGCGGACCGACTGTCATCATTTGCTACGCAAATAATGACATATTACTGCCTATCATAATATTTCTTTCCGCCGCTAGGCAGGAAGTATGTCCTAATGTATCCGTCGGTTGAAAGGATTACAAACTCATTTGTCGCTTCTACGTAATAAACATAGTCCCCATCTTCCTTTTCGATCTTATGCAGAGCTGCCGGATTGTTTATTACATCACTGGCTGCCTTCTCATAACTCTCCCTGTCGGGAAATCCCATCTCTTTACCATGTTTTTCATAATGCTGATCAAGTAGCTTGTAGTTTCTAAATCTGTAATTAATATACTCAACTACATCATCTACTACATTACCAACTTCTTCTTTAACATCACTGACTGCGTCCTTGATGTCTTCCTTAGCACCCTCTACAGCATCCTTGGCATTGTCAATTGCGTCTCCTGCATCTTCCTTTGTCTGGTTAAGTGCATTCTGAAAGCTGTCTTTAACATCGTCAAGAGAGTCCTTGATATTGTCCAGCCCCTCTTTGATGTTGTCTTTCACATCGTCTTTGACCCCGTTTATATTGGTAGAAAGGTCATTCTTTATTTCACCGCCCAGTCCCTCGGCCTCATTCTTCACATCCTTTGCTATATCGGTAAGACCATCCATGATCTGTTCCGATATATCTCCGGCATTATCCTTTATGTAGTCCTTTGCACTATTAAATGCATCCTGGATCTGGTTAGCGACATTACCTGCTTCATCATTAACCTTTTGCTGAGTATAGTCAACAATATCGCTCGTCAGCTTGTCAGCCTTATCTTTAGCCTTGTCCGTACAAGCAGTAAGCGCCAGTACACATAATGCAAAGACAAGCATTATTCTAAAATATTTCTTCATTTTACTACCTTCTTTCAGATTCAATTACATTAACCTCTATACTTACTCCTTACATCCCGCAGATTGTAAAAAGTATATCCTCGTCCTCAGCCTCTCCTATCCATTCCTTAAGCTCACCGATGCATGCCGCAACATCGTTATTATCGCTGAAATCAGCAGAAGCCTCTACAACCCTTTTAAATTCCTCGCCGGACACCTGAGTTATCCCGTAATAGTCAAACTGCGGCAGTGTCATTGAAAACAGTCTGCGCAGATGAAGCTCGTAAAACTTATCCTCATCCATACATATCGAATCAATATGCCAGCATTCACCGTCAAACCTGCCCTTTTGAAACTCTATAAACGCCGTACTTCCGGTACGTTTTCTTTCATCCTCGGTTATAAAAAATCTCATGTCCGTAACCTCCTTTTCATTAAACCAGTACAAACACAAACTTAGAGTTTATTATAGCATATCCTGCTTTAAATTTCTACTATATTTTTAATAAGAAAGAGCAAACAAAATGAGGGCAATCAAGCGTTGCCCCCATGATTAATCTCATATATTCATTATAATCAGGCCTGCAAGATCCTTACACAGTTTCTGCCCGAAGATTTTGCATCATACAAAGCCTTGTCCATACGTTCAAATACAATTTCAGCCTCGTCGTATTCAGTGATATCGGTAATCCCGACACTGCAGGTCACCTTTCCTACCGCCTTAAAGTTCTCAGACTCAACTCTGGTACGGAGTGCTTCTGCGATTTCTCTCAGTTTCTCTACATCGGTATCATAACAGATGGTAACAAACTCTTCTCCTCCCCAACGGCCTACTACAGCTCGTCCGTCTGAGAAACACTGGCTAATAATGCTTGCAAAACGCTTCAAGGTCATATCTCCGACCGAATGGCCATAGGTATCATTAACCTTCTTAAAGAAGTCAATATCTATCATCATAACGGATACAACTCTCTTATTCTTCTTAACAATTTCAACAGCATTTCCAAGCTCTGTTTCAATACGGCCGTGATTAAGTACCGATGTAAGAGGATCCATGGATGCCATCTCTTCGTACTTCTTAAGAGTAGACATAAGCTCTACTGTATTCTCATGGATATCCTGCACCATAAACACGAAACGGAAATCATCATCGTTATTGGTCTCGGCACGGCTGAAAATCAGCTTAACCCAGATATACTTACCCTCAAGATTCTGCATGAGACAGTCAAATGAAGAGGTATGCCCGGGTGCAAAGTGCGCCTTTAAGTATTCAGGCTCTGTCCTCTCAAGGAAAACGGGCTGGTCATCCGGCCAGATCATGTTTACTATCATCATTCTCCAGTCGGAATACCTGATCTGTGTATTAACTGTTTCATCGGAAATTTCAGTGATACTGATACTGCTGGTTACATCCTTAACCAGATCTACATACATTGAGAACAAATATGTATTCTGTATGGTATTAACCTTTGAGTTTGTCTGTACCTCATCCTCGTACTCACTTTCATCAAGCTCATCAAGGAGCAGGATACATTTAGGAGTATCCTTGATCGGATAGATGGTCATCTGTACAACATGTGATATTCCCTGATCAACAATCTTTAAACGCTTGCTCATCTTTCCGGTAAAATTAAACAGTGAAGGGATAAAAACATGATAATCCTTTGTGATCCTTTCTTCGCTGTTGTTGAAATGGTACCAGAGCTTTTCTATCAGCTCATGATAATCCCCATCATCATCTATAAAGTCATTAAAGAAACCACTTTTCCGGATTGTATGAAATCTTGCAGTTTCAAAGTTTACAGCTATAACAGCATCTATATTGGTCTTGAAAAAATCAAATAAAGATTCAAAGGTATATTCTGTAATATCTTTCTTATCCATAAATAGCTCCTTCCCTGTCTAAACATAAGGACTATTAACCCTTTTCATAAAATTACTCTTAGGTAACCATACATTAAACAGTTTATTACGATTTGTATTAAATGTCAACTAAAAAAATAGAGAAACCCTTTGAAATATCAAGAGTTTCCCCTACTAAAGCGGAGTGGGTGGGATTCGAACCCACGAGACGTTGCCGCCTACCTGATTTCGAGTCAGGGCCGTTATGACCACTTCGATACCACTCCATAATCATAATATGTTACCGTCCTTGGTGAACGACTTGTGTATTATACTATAGTTCCAACAATTTTGCAAGCATTATTTCCAGTCCCATCTGCTCCTGTAAATTGCCGATCTTTATGGCGTATTCGGTATCAACTATGATCTCCAACGCCTTCTTTAATCTGTTGCTGTCGTAATTTCTGATCTTCTGTATCTGCTTTTTAACAAGCCAGTCAGCCATCTTGCATCTGACACCTATCTCTGCGGGGGATACGCCGTCCTCATAGAGCTCCCTTACCTTTAAAAGCCTGTTATAGTTCATCCTGATAACTGCCATAATACCAAAGGAGTTTTCGCGTAATGTCACCAGGTCCCCATAGAGCTTAAAAACAGTATTTCCGTTATGCTGCAATATGGCATCCACCATATCAAATATCTTGTTTTCAACCTGCATTGAGCATACCGAGTTAATGACTCTTTTATCCACCACGTTGCTGTCACCGGCATATGCAATGCATTTATCGGCCTCATTCATCAGTGAGTTAAGATCATCGCCCACGCTCTGTATCAGATATTCACAGTCACTCTCGGTTATCCTCTTATCCGCTGCCTTTAGTCTGCTTGCGATAAATATCTTTAAATCCTGAAGGGTGAGCTTCTTTAATTCCATAATACAGCCGTACTTGCTTATGGCTTTATAGAGTCTGCTCCTCTTGTCAATCTCGTCTTCAACTATGATCATAGTTGAAAAATCAGGTATATCCTGTATATAGTCCGCAAGTCCCGTATCTTTCTTAAAGGCATTGGTCTTATCCAGTATCACAAGTCTCCTGTCACCGAAAAATGGAAGGGTATCTGTAAATGAGGTTATGGTCTCGACATTTTCAGGCATGGATTCAAAGTAGGCATAGTTCATGCTCTCTGCTTCAGGGATTATGGCTTTTTTCAGCTTATTTTTATAAGTTCTGACCAGATACGGCTCATCACCATACAGCAGGTATACCTTTTCAAACTTCCCGCTTTCAATGTCCAGATCCGCTTTCAGTTTCTGCATCTAAAGTACCTCTGATTTAAATATGCCCTATCTTCTCACCCATTTTCACGAGCGTCTCATATCCGTCAGCCGTATTCTTTATGATATCCTCGTCAGGCTTTGCCCCATCCTTGGTTACAAACAGGCATATGGTGGAACCGCCAAACTCAAAATATCCCTTTTCCTCGCCTCTTTTTACAAAGGTGGATTCCTTATGGTTTACAATCCTGCCGACTCCCATTGCTCCGACTTCCATCTGGATAAGCCTGCCGAAATGGTCGCTGTCGATTATCGTATATGCCCTTGCATTCTGTGCAAAAACGCTTGTATTCTCAAGGGCAACCGGATTAACCGTATGGAATACTCCGGGTATATAGTAATTTTCATACTGATAGCCGCTGTCGGGATAACAGTACCTGTGATAATTATCCACGGTAAGCCTTATAACATAGAGCCAGCCGCCTTCCATTTCCTCTGCCAGCTCCCTGTCAAGCAGCAGGGATTTTACCGAATAATCTATACGCTTGATATTTACTATCAGCTTGTCCGAGATAGGATATACTGTAACCTTACCGTCCGAAGGGGAAATAAGAGCATTCTCATCCATATTTATCGGACGTTTGCTCTTCTTTATCCTTCTGGTAAAGAATTCATTATAATTCTTATAAAACTTTTTCTCATAATCAGATATCCTGATATTATTTTCCTTTATGAAACCGTCAATCTTTAAGGTGGACAGTCTGGTATTCATATACCACTCAATAAGTCCTGTCACCTTATCGGATATCATAACTTTTAAAAGGCTCCTGCCCAATCTGTTTGTATACAGAAAACGCAGAAACCTGTCCTGAGATGTGCTTATTATATATTCTTTTCCGTCTCTATCCTTGTAGTTCAATTTTAACTCCTGTAAAAAATTTTATGGTGTAAAGAAACATGCAACAAGTACTGCCACACCAAATATACCAACCGGTATAAGTTTCTTTCCGTTAAGCTTAAACATCTTAAAGTTTAATATATAGAGGAATGCTACGATTGCAAGTCCGGCTATCATTATGATAGAAAATACCTTACCCTCAGTAAAATATCTCGCATTGTAAAGTGCCGGAATGATAAGTGCGGAATTGGTAACAGGTAAGCCCTGATAACCTGTACGTTTCTTTCCGCCCTCTTTTTCCTGACGTTCCTCTTCGGTAACATTAAAGTAAGCAAGTCTTATAACTGCGCATACAGCAAAAGCAAGACCAACGATAAGTGCAACGATCTTAAGAGGATCACTTTGTGATGTGCAATTGGAGGCTGCTATAAAATATACCAGAGCTCCGGGCTGGATACCAAAGCTTACCAGATCACAAAGTGAATCGATCTGGATACCAAACTTTTTCTCAGTCTCAGTCCTCTTTTTTGTCCTGGACACAGGGCCGTCTATCATATCACATAAGCCCGAAAGCAGAAGACAGAACAGAGCTGCCTTAAAGCTGCCCTGTGATGCAAAGAACATTCCTACTCCCGCTGAAACGAGGCTTAAGTAAGTGATGATTACAGTATAATTATAAATTCCTACGAACATATTTCCCTCCGATAATGTATGTGATCATGCTTTCTATCTTAAAGCACGACCTACCTTTAGTAGTATAACCATTCTATACTCTCATGTCAATTTTTATTTATAAAAGTTAAAACCTTAAAAGTTTCATCTCCTTCATAGCTTATTGTGACTATTCCGGTCTCATATGTCACATAATACCTGCTTCCCGCCTCTTCGAGCCTATCCAGAGTCTCATGTGCCGGGTGACCGTATACATTGTTCTTACTGCAGGATATGACCGTAACATCCGGAGTTATGGTGCTTAGCAACAGCTCTGAGGACGAATACTTTGAACCGTGATGTGGACACTGTAGTATATTTATCCTTTCTCCGCCTAGATATCGTACATACTCGCTTTCTGCATAAATATCAGAGTCTCCTGTAAACAGCATTGAAAGCCCCTTGTATTTTAGTTCCATAACTAAAGATGCCTGATTCTTATCCTCATATATGAACCCGCTGTCAGGCGAAAGCACCCTCATTAACAGCCCGTCATACTGTTCAGCTTTTGTATCCGGCTCTTCATCTATATTATGTTCTTCTTTACCGGAAAATAAATCAGCATTATTACCGATAATGTTACCTGCTTCTGCTTTTATAACATTTATCCCTTTTTCTTTAGCAAGAGCTATGATAGGCTCACTGTCATCATAGTTAATACCTGTTACAAGGTTATCTATCCTGATCCTGCCCTCCTCTATCAGCTCCCTGATACCACTAATATGGTCCTCATCCGTATGGGATATCAGCAGAAAATCAATCTCATCCACTCCGCTCCAGAGCAGGAATGGCTCTATCCTGTACTTACCGACATTTTTCACGTTGCTGCTTCCTCCATCGGCCAGGATATGCTTTCCGTCAGCCTCAATATACATTGAAAGCCCCTGACCGACATCGATAAAGCTCACCTTAAGGCCGTCAGCTTTTCCCCTGTATATCATTAAACAGGATATTGCGATAACAGAAATTAAGAATATGCTCCCATATTTCATTAGGCTACAATTAATTCTGCTACACTTAATTCTGTTACTCACAGGCGTTCTGTTTATCTGTGCTGACTTTAATACCCTGCTATAAGCTATAAGGATAAACAAAGCCAGATAATATACGATTATCTTCCAAAGCTTTGGGCAGCCGGTGATAATATCTGCCCCCGGCATACCTTGCAGGAAAGCTGAAACACTTTCATAACCTTTAAGCATGTAGTGGGCAGGCCCCGCCATTATCCTGGCTATACTTAATAAAGTCCCACTTTCTATCGTGAGAGCCATAGTCCCAAATATCCCGGCTGCAAAACCTGATGCGACTATAACCGGCATAAACGGCAGCAGTATAATATTTGCTGCGATCGAGTAGGGGGAAAATGAATAATATGAAGAAAGGATTATCGGAAAGGTTGCTATCTGGGCACTTAAGGCAGGCAGGAGGTATATAAGGACGGGTGATTTGATTTTCAGATTCTTTCTGATCTCATTTCCTGCAAATATACCGAATACCGCTATGAAAGATAACTGAAAGCCAGCTTCGTAAAGCTCAAGCGGGTTTAATATAAGTATTATTACAGCGGCAAACCCTGCCGCACTCTGACCGTCATAAGCTTCGCCAAGCAATTTTGCACACAGCATGCAGCAAAGCATTATAACAGCTCTTGTTGTTGAAACAGAAAAGCCTGTTAGTATCCCGTAAAGAAAAATAAATATACAGGCTGCCGCCACACTAAATTTCAGCCTTTTTGTAAGCAGCATAAGGATTTTAAACAGTCCCAGCCCTATAAGAGTGATATGCAGACCCGATATACTTAATACATGTGCTATCCCCATCCTCTGAAACAGGCCTTTTGTCGAGTCATCAAGCTCAGATCTGTTACCGGCAAGCATTGCATAAAGTATCCCACTGTCCTTTTCATCAAACGCTTGGCCGATCCCTCTCTGAAAGTCTACTGACAGATCAAGCAGAAAGCCCTTTACAAGCCCTGTGATGCTCTTGTTTTGAGTTACGAGCCTACACTCATCCGCATAAAGCTTTAGCACTATCCCTTTTGAGAGATAATATTCTCTCTGGTCAAACTGCCCGTAATTTGTTGCAGGTGAAAATGAATATAAAGTGCCTCCCGCGTAAACTATATCACCCGGTTTTCCAACATAACTGTCAGAATATACCATTACCATACCTAAAGGCATTTTGTCATTTGATTCTTTAAGCTCTATCTGGGGATTATCAAGGATTATGATGTATTGCTCTTTACCATATGAAATATCCGAGATTCTGCCGGTAACAACTGAGTTTTTAAGACCTTTATCGGGGAATACACTTGACGGATCAAGACTTTTAGTATCTCTTATCCTAAAAATACCGGTAAGAAATGAAAGAACAATAAGAAAAATAATTGCAAGACGTTTGTTTTTAAGATTTTGTTTTGTTGCTGTTTTATATGCTTTATAAACAAATATGAGAAATACGACTGTAAACAATATGATCAGACCGCCACCCGAATCACCTGCGATTATACCGGCTGCCACACCGGCTCCCGCGAGCACAAGCGGTCGTGAACAAAGATCTTTAATAATTTCCAGTTTATTCACCTGCCTTTTCCTGCACAATAAGCTCGGGTTTCAGAGAAAGGAAATCATTAATGGCTACCTTGCCGTAACTCTTTCGTTCAGTGCCATTTACAGTTATCTTAACTCTGGTAATGCCCGGGATTTCGCATAATGTATTAACGACAGAATATACTGCCACTTCATCACTTATTTTATTCTGGGGTTTTGTAAGAAACTCTTCTGAAAAGTCCACATAGCAGACTCCGTCATAAGTCCTTATCCTGTTGATTTTTGTTTTTTCGTTTGTGACAGTTTTAAGTCCAGTTGACTCATCAGGCCCCAAGATCAGGTTTTCCAAAGCAACCTCTTCCAAGGTCTTCATTCCGTCAATATCGATTATCCTGATGCTTTCCTGCAGCAACTTACCCTCCTCATCGGTCAGATAGAGGGTAAATGTCGCACTTTCATTGAGATCTGAGCTGTTACTGTCAAAAATAACAAAATCACTGTCAGTCATCATACCAATGGGTATTTCTGAATGCATAAGAGGTTTGCCCTCAACATAAAACTCAAGATATTCCACGCCCTTTATCTGGCAGAATGTCTTTACAACAGCTGCTCTGCACAGTATCTCCTGGATTTTGCTCATATTCATATACTGGGCGGAGAAATCTATGATCAGCTGTCCGTTCTTCCCGAAATAATATGAAATTATGCTGACATCATCAGGCAGCACCTTTTTGTGTGATGCAGATTTAGGCGCACTTCCCAAAAGCGCAAATACATTCTGCAGCATTCCTTCCGTATCTTTTTCAGCAAGCCTGTAATTCTCCCAGTACAGTCCGTCGTAAGTAGAATTTGTGCAGTATATCTTTATCTCGCCATCTTTAGGTTCCTCATCTCTGTCTGACGCAGAAGAAACATTACCGCACGAAGTGCATACGAAAATAAGCAGTATCATCAATACCGCAAAGCTTAATTTCTGCTTTTTTCCACCAATTCTTTTCATATGCACCTTTTATCTTATTCCGTATTTTGTTTTTCTACAAATGATAAGGGCACCTTGACTGTAAATGTCGTACCCTCACCCTCCGTGCTCTCCACACGCAGCTGTCCGTTATGCATAAGTATAACGCTCTTTGTAATACTCAGACCCAGACCTGTACCGCCGGTCTTTCTTGCTCGCATCTTATCCACTCGGTAGAATCGGTCAAAGATATGCTTTACGCTGCTCTCCGGTATACCGATACCTGAATCCGATACCGTAACAATAAAATACTTGTGGTCTGAGTCCAGGGTTACCTTAACCCAGCCACCCTCTTTATTATATTTTACGGCATTTTCCACCAGATTTGAGATGGCGAGAGACATTTTTACCTCATCGACCTCCGCGTCGACCTTTCTGTAGCTCTCATATATCAGATCCACATTATAGGTCTGCGCAATGGGCTTTATCCTCTTCATAAGGATTTCAAGCAGCTCATTAACCGATACCATCGCAATATGCATCTCACCGTTTTTACGGTCGAGCTTAACGAGCTCGAGCAGGTCGGTAATAATCCTGTTTTCCCTGTCTATCTCGGCATTAATATCACCTAAAAACTCCTGATATACGGCAGGCGGAGCATCCGGCTGCTGCACAAGCGAATCCGCAAGGATCTTTATAGAAGTAAGGGGTGTTTTTAGCTCATGGGATACATTCGATACGAATTCCTGACGCGAATTTTCCAGACTGTTTAACCTGAAAAGCATATTATTTACGGCATCAGCCATATCTTCCAATTCCGTAAAGCTCTTTATCTCAAGCTTATCGTCAAAATATCCTTCACTTATGTGGTTAAGGGATTTTGTCATTGTCACCAATGGCTTAGATACGTATCTGCTGTGGAAGGTTGCGATCAGCAGCAACAGAACAGCGCAAGGGATGACTATCAGCAGCAGGCTCTTTCCAAGCCTGTCCGATACTTCATATTCCGATGCAACCGAAAAAGAAAATATGATAACTCCGTTAAGTCCATTTTCACCGGAATTACTTTTACTGATTATAGGGTAGTATATTTCTACCATCTGGGTTTCGTCATCACGATATTCGCCGGAAGTTCCGTTTAAGGCCCTTACTACATCAGTTGAGACAAAAGTTTTTCCAACTTCAACATTAAAGGTATCATTAACGCAGTTAAGATTAGAATCAATCAGTAATATCCTGCCATCATAGCTGTCAGCCATAAGATTCATTTCCTTACCGATGGAAGCATCCTCTTTATTGGCAAGATAAGCGTTTAGTATAACCTTGTCCGAAAGCTCGCTTAAATATCTTTGTGCATTTTTCACTTTCTCGTCTATCAGATTAGTCCTGTTTAAAGAAAGTGCACTAAGCACAAGGATGACAGCAGCAAATGCAAATATAACAATATCCGTCAGGAATGTGGTAATGCTCATACTCCTGAAGGGTTTGAGGAATTTTCTAATCATGGAAATAGTAACCTGCTCCCCACTTTGTGTAAACATACTTAGGATCACCGGGATCTGTTTCTACTTTTTCCCTGAGACGACGCACATGAACATCCACCGTCCTTACATCTCCTGGGAAATCCTCGCCCCAGATGAGTTTTAAGAGCTCATCCCTGCTGTATACTGTATTGGGATGGGTAAGTAAAAGTTCAAGTATATCAAATTCCTTTGATGTAAGATTTATCAGCTTGCCGGAAATATTAACTATCCTGTTTTTGTGATCAAGCTTAAGATCACCAAAAATAAGAATATCATTATTCTTTACACCGGATTTCTCGTTAAGGCTGTTTCTGCGCATTACTGCCTTGATCCTGGCCTTAACCTCCATGATATTAAAGGGTTTTGTAATATAATCGTCAGCGCCGTACTCAAGTCCGAGAATCTTGTCACTGTCCTCAGATTTTGCTGTAAGCATGATAATGGGCATGTTTGAAAACTCTCTGATCCTCTGGCATACCTCATAGCCTGAAAAAACAGGAAGCATAACGTCAAGGAGGATACAGTCATACTTCTTCTCCTTAGCCATTTCTATAGCCTGCTGACCATCGTAAGCGCAGTCAACCTCCATCTTATCCTGAGTAAGATTAAACTTTATACCTTTAACGATCAGCTCTTCATCGTCAACTACAAGAATCTTTGCTCCCATGCTTCCTCCTGTTTGAACGTCATACCAACAGATGCATATGCAAATATTGGACTCACCCGTATATTACGATATAGGACAGGTTATGTAATCCTTTATCTTTGAAAACACTCCCTGCTTAATACCCTTAACCTTCATTATATCTTCTATTTTCTTGAAATTTCCGTTTGTATCTCTGTATTCGATGATGTCGGCAGCCCTCTTTTCTCCTATACCGTTAAGCTTACATAGCTCCTCGGCCGTAGCAAGATTTATATCAAGCTTACCATCCTCTGTGTAATGGTTAATTACATCTTTTACAGTATCTGTATCATCATATACTTTGTTAATAACACTGTCTGTTATGTCATTGTTAGCATTATTATGCGATTTATCCTTGTTAGTTACAACAGCATTTTTATCGATATTATCATTTTTCGTACTACTGTTGTCTCCTGTTTTGCCGTTCCCGGAACTCTTTTTCCCAGAGTCCGAGGCTCCCTTTCCGCTATCTTTACTATCCTTAGTTTCCGTTATGTTATAGGTATCTGATGAGTTGTTACCCTCGTTTCCATCATTACCTGAACTATAGTAAATCAAGCCAAGTACTACAAGTCCAATTGCAAAAAGAGCTTTCATACCTAAACTGATTTTTTTCTTAAACTCTTTTTTTCTCTTAATCTCTGCCTTTGTACTCATTTGTATACTCCTTTATATAATATTACATTTTTGTTAAGAAAACAAGTAAAATTTATTTTTTTATTGCATTTGTGTGGAAAATCAATTATTATATACAGCAAGTCATATTTTTATCGGAACCGCTAAAATCTCACGGTCCGATACCGTTATTTACTTATAAAACGGGTTATTATCTACAGAAAGGGAGGCTGCCAAAGGGCAGTAAATAAAGTTCATGAATATTACCGAAAAAGCTAAATTACTAAAAAAGGACAGTCCCAAGCTTGCATCTTCATCGATAGAAACCAGGAATAAGGCTTTAAGCCATATTGCCGAAGCATTAAAAAACAATGCTGCTCCTATTTTTGAAGCTAACAAGCAGGATATGGAAGCTGCTGAGCAGAGCGGCATTGCCCAGGCTGTTATGAAAAGGTTAAAGTTTGGCGAGGACAAGCTCCGCTCTTCTATCGAAGGTATCGAAAGCCTGATAAGCCTTCCCGATCCTTTAAATATCGTATCCTTAAAAAGACAGCTCGACGAAGGTTTGACTCTTACAAGGTCTACCTGTCCGATTGGAGTTATAGGTGTTATCTTTGAGGCACGTCCCGATGCCCTGATACAGATTTCCACACTCTGCTTAAAAAGCGGAAACTGCTGTATCTTAAAGGGAGGCAGCGAAACAAAGCGCACTAACAAAGTGCTTTTCGATATAATATTCAAGGCAGCTGTAGAAGCAGGACTTCCCGAGGGCTGCATGGCTCAGGCTGAGGAACGTTCCGAGATCAGTGAACTGCTTACCTGTGATAAATATGTTGACCTGCTTATCCCCAGAGGATCAAACTCCTTTGTAAGATATATCATGGACAACACCAGGATAACAGTTATGGGACATGCTGACGGCATCTGTCATATTTATGTGGATAAACAGGCAGATTTTGACATGGCTCTTTCCGTAATAGTCGACGCAAAGACGCAGTACAGCGCAGTTTGTAACGCAGTCGAAACAGTACTTGTTAACTCTGAGATCGCTGACACATTCCTGCCCCTTCTTTCCGAAAGGTTAAAAGATGCCGGAGTCAGGATGAATGGCGACTCAAAAGTTGCTCAGCTTATCGGCTGCAATGAAATTGATGAAAATGGATTTAAAAAAGAATATCTTGACAAAGAAATATCTCTGAAAGTTGTTGATTCAATAGATGAGGCTATAGAACATATTAACAGTTACGGCTCGCATCATACCGACTGTATCATAACCTCTGATGATAATGCTAAAGATTATTTCTTTAATATGGTTGATTCCGCAAATGTATATTGCAACTGCTCTACCAGATTTGCGGATGGTTACAGGTACGGCTTTGGTGCCGAAGTAGGCATCAGTACCGGTAAAATGCCTCCCAGAGGCCCGGTAGGCCTCGAAGGCTTAGTTACCTACAAATACAAGATGACCGGTGAAGGTCACTTAGTTGCTCCGTACTGTGACGGTAGCAAGAGCTTCCATTTTATAAATCTGTAAAATAACGGGGGATTGGGTGACAGAGGGACGGTTCTACTGTCACCCTCTTGTCACCCCAAATTATTTAGTTACATTGACCTTGAAGAAGTCTTATCTACTTACATATCGGCTCAAACCTAAGCCTTATCTTAGGCAGTTCCTTTAGCTCATAATAATAATCCGTATCCCAGTTTTCACCCTGGGTCGGGTCGTTCTCTCCTGTAGCAGGAGGAGCAAAAATATTGAGCTTAAGCTTTGTTTCTCCCTTTAGCCTCTTCTTAAAGAATGCTGGCATAAAGTCCACAAATTTTACTCCCGGAGCCTTATAAAACCACATACCGTTAAGCTCCATCATAAGATTTGCATCTACTAAGCTTCCCTCAAAGTTTGCCTCGGCAAATACAGGATCACTTTCAAAATCAAGCTCCATCGATATACCTTCAGCATCCTCCGAGCTGCCCCAGCGTAGCATTATCGGCAGCTTGGCAGTCTTTCCGCTCTTAATCTCAGGCTTAAAGAAATCATCCTCGATAATATCCCTGTAGGCACCAAGTATGGGTTGCTCCACACCAACATTAGCATTGTTAGGGTCCGTAATCTCTAATCCAAGTCTTCCGTCATCCCTGAACTGATAGAAACAGAATGCAGAAAACCATCTTTCAGGATCATCCTTTATGAGCTTTGCAAAGCTCTTCATGATCTTAACCTGATCGTAAGGCCCAGTTACATCACCGTCCGCATTAAGCTCGGACATTACCATTGGCTTTGTCTTTCCGGTAATCTCTTTAAACCTTAAGAATGTCCTTTTTGCCACATTATAGGTGTTCTTTGCTGTATCCCTGCTGTGACTGTGGTTATCCTTCTCTGCCACCTCATAAGGCCAGCCCCAGTTAAGTGCTATATATTTATCTATGGACCAGATCTCTGTTTCCTTTATAGCCTCAAGGAACTCATCCTCTCTCTCGGCTTTAATGTCTTTCTTTCCCATAACCGCGCCGGCACAGAGGATCATGCTTACATTAGGCGCATATTTACGGATAATCTTATGGAAACGTACATAGAAATCCGCTATCTCCTGATAAGTTGCCCTTTTGTTAAACGAGAACCAGTTACCGGTACACTCATGGTTCATTCGGAGCATCATCCTGCCAAAAGGTCTTAAATCCTTAGCTATCCCGATTATCTGCTTGTCGGTGATCTTAGGATCACATGTAAGTGTAAGTATTACATCCTGTCCGTGACGGCGGATATCCCTCATACAGGTGAAAGGCTCACCTTTAGTATTGCCGCCCACACCGCCTAAATACGGGAAATAGTTATCATAAGGATAATCCCATGCAAACCCTACATCCATATCGGCATAAGCATCCTGAGCACGTTTAGGCCACGCCTTGTCATTGGGATAGTAGCAATACATTATATTAACAGCCCTGTGAGGTCTTCCAAGCTTTCTTAAGATATAATCCTGATCCACATAAAAGCCTCTCTCACTTCCGTCAGAAAGGTCAACCGCACATTTAGCAGGTTTTAGATTTATCTGTTTTAACTTAGCCATGTAAACTCCTTAAATCTTTATGTTTTAAGCCTGGTCCTTCTTTGCCTTGCTCTTCTCCTTCATCTGGGCTTTCCAGTTGAGTGTAGCAGGCTTAATTGCACCGGATACTGCAGTTTTTGTTGCCTGGACTTTTTTTCTCTCACCCTTAACTACAGTCTTTACATTCTTAGGTTCATCATCTTCGGTAATATGTGATCCCATGCTTCTCTTCTCCTTGTTAAACTGCTTTCCGAGCAGGTTCATAAACAGAGGAGCTGCAGATGAAAGAATATTGGAAGTATTTGCACTGTTAACTCCTGTCTGTGCTGCTACATTATTTGAACCGTCTTTTCCTAAAAGATGTCCGATTATCTTTGCGCCGTCAGCCAGATCAACCTTTCCGAAAAAACTTGAAAGATTTGAGCTGTCATTTGATGCATGCTGGGACAGAGCATTAACAAAGCCCTGTGAAGTGCTTGAATCCGTGTTCTGCTTGTCTGCTCCGCTTATAAGCTGAGGAAGTGCTGAAGAAAGCACGTTTTTTATATCCAGTGAGGATGCACCGGTCTTTTCAGCTATGCCGCTTATACCTTCATTACTCATTAATGTTCCGAAAATTGATGATAAATCCATGATTAAACCCCTTTCTTTAAATTACTTGACTATTATTATTTATTTTATTCTTTTAATGAACTTCTGTCAATATAAAAATAGCAGATGAAACGTTTCATCTGCTATCATTTTTTTGATGCTTAAAGCATCGTTTATTAGTTTTTATCCAATATAATCCTGATAAAGTGCTACTGCTGTAAGGCCGTCATTTTCACCTTCATCATTTACACCGTCAAAGTATATGGTATATTCATTATACAAACGGTTTTCAGCAAACTCCTCGGGTGAAACAAGATCAAAATTATATGTTTCCCAATTGATCACCTTAATGATGGTATATTTATCAATATAGAAAATATAAGGATCCTTCTCAGACTTTACAATATCATAATCATATCCGTCAAGATCCTCAGGAAGACCTAACTCATTAATAAGCTCGGTATCCCATGAACCTACAAAAATGTACTCCTCAGCCTTAAAAGCGTACTTGCCTTCCACATCCTTTTCTGGACATCTGGTAATTGTAGCTGTTACTGTATTATAATCATAGTCATTGAAAACTCTATCAAATGTGAGGACGATAGAATCCGATGAAGGATACTCATATCCATCCATCTCGAAGGTTTCCCCGTTCTCTCTCCAAAGGACAATGATCAGATGATCTTCATCATCAAGGCACATATCGCATTCCCACTCAAGACCGTCCTGTGGCTCACAGATTACGCACCAACCGTAATCAACACCCTCTGAGATACCGCCGTCAAAATATGTCATAGGCATAGCGTATGATGTTAATGTCAGGTCCTCAACTTCATTTCCGTCTTTGTCATAGCCTGAGAGCCAGAAGCCAGCAACCTCATCAATTATTGCCTCTCCATATAAATAATAATCACTCTGGTACTCACCATCATCTATATCATCACCATTGTAGTAGAAATTAAGATCAGGGTTAGCTATATGTACATCTGCAGTCTTAAAGCCCCAGTATCCCTTTAACGGGATCATCTTGGGATCTGTAAAGCCCATGTATCTTTCAAAAGCAGGGTCTAACATTTTCTCATAATAATCAAAGAAAATGTCTGTTTCCTTGCCCTGACAGAGATTAGGGTAAAAGCTCAGCAATGTATCATAGGTAGCCCAGATAACAGGATGATCAGCATAGCCTGAAAACTGCTCGCTGTAAAGCTCATCAAATTCATCTGCCAAAACATCCTTTTCATTTACCTTGAAATATGTATTATCGTTGATATCGCCTTCCATATACATATCCTGTACCAGGTTCGCATTTTCATCAACATGGGCTACAGTCAGACACTCAATGCCCATACCCATATAATAGCTTAATATCCTGTTATCGTATTTTCCGTAAGCAAATCCGCCGTACTCACCAAACTCGCCTACTTCCTTTAAATCTCCGCCATTATAGAAAACAACTCTGACACCGGCTGCATGGTAAGTATTGTTAGCTATCAGCAGCTCAGGTATATTGTCTTTGTCAATAAATGCAAGTCCGTAACGAAGTGTATCAAAATCCTCATAATCGGTCTCGTCAATATAATTATGAACATAATCTCTGTATGCCTCAAATACCTGTGTAAGCAGCTCCTTATCAGCACCCTCGGTAATTACGTCAACTGTTGATACCGGCTCTAAAGTAGGCTCGGGCTCTTCGGTAACTGTGGGCTCAGGAGTTGCAGTAACCTCCTCAGTAGGTACCGGAGTGGGTGTACTGGTAGGCACCAAAGTAGGCTCAGGAGTAGCGGTCGCCACAGGAGTAACAGCCTCTGTAGCCTTATTGCCTTCATCCTCCTTAGGAGCATCGGTTGTACCGGTAAACTTGTCTACCAGGTTGTCAATATCAGCACTTGAGCAGGCTGCAAGAGACATAACCATGATAAACACCATCAATAAAGCACAAATTTTCTTCATCTAACTTCACCTCGTAAAATTGTTCGTGCCCCGCATATCCGCAGGACGTTTACTAAATTTTTTTCCTTTACAGTGTCGTATTATACAACAAGGTCTTTTCTAATACAACTATAATTTTACTAATCTTTAAAACAAAAAGCCTTCCCCTCGAGGTCCGTCGCAGGAAGGGGCCCGATCTGCGGAGCAAATCGTGAGGACCTCCTACGACATAGGGGAAGGCAAAATTTTTAAATTACTTGGAGTTCTCCCTCAGTACATTCCTGCGGATCTTACCACTGATGGTCTTGGGAAGATCATCGACAAACTCAACGATACGAGGATACTTGTAAGGTGCGGTATGCTCCTTAACATATGTCTGGATCTCTTTCTTGAGCTCGTCAGAACCTTCCTTACCCTTTGTAAGTACGATAGTTGCCTTAACAACCTGTCCTCTTACGGGATCGGGTGCTGCAGTAACCGCACACTCGAGTACATAAGGCAGCTCCATAAGTACCGACTCAATCTCAAACGGTCCGATACGGTAACCGCTGGACTTAATCAGGTCATCGGTACGTCCAACATACCAGAAATATCCTTCCTCATCACGGTAAGCAGTATCACCTGTATGGTATGCACCGTCATGCCATACCTCAAGAGTCTTCTCATCGTCACGGTAGTAGCCTCTAAACAGACCACAGGGAACCTTCTTATCAGTCTTAACTACGATCTCGCCTACTTCACCGACACCAGCGCTGGTTCCGTCAGGAAGCTGGATATCAACATCATACATCGGTGAAGGCTTACCCATCGAACCGGGCTTAACCTTCATGCCCTTAAGGTTAGCAACCGTAAGAGTGGTCTCTGTCTGTCCAAAGCCTTCCTTAAGCTCAATACCTGTAGCCTCAAGGAACTTATTGTATACTTCCTCATTAAGTGCTTCACCTGCAACAGTTGCATATTTGATAGAGCTCAGATCATAATTTGACAGATCCTCTCTTATAAGGAATCTGAATATTGTAGGCGGTGCACAGAATGTAGTGATATTGTATTTTGCAAACATAGGCAGCAGATCGGCAGCATTGAATCTGTTAAAGTCATATACAAATACTGCGGATTCATTAAGCCATGCGCCGTAAAGCTTACCCCAAAGAGCCTTACCCCAGCCGGTGTCTGAAACTGTCAAATGTACCCCGTCAGGATGTACATCATGCCAGTACTTGGCAGTGATAAAGTGTCCGAGTGCATATTTATGGCTGTGTGTTGCAATCTTGGGATATCCTGTAGTACCCGATGTAAAGAACATGAGCATCAGGTCATCTCCGCTTGAGCCTGCACTGCCCTGAGGTCTTGCAAAGGTATCGGGGAAGTTCTTGATATCCTCATCAAAGTAATGCCAGCCTTCCTTTTTGTCGAAATCCCAGTTATCAGCTGTTCTGTTTACAATGATCTTTGTCTGTACAGTAGGGCTGTTAGGTAACGCAAGCTCTACATTGTAAGGAACATTGTCCTCAGGCGTACATACGATAGCCTCAACTCCGGCAGCATTGAATCTGTATTCAAAGTCATGCTGTACAAGCTGGCTGGTAGCAGGGATAGCTATAGCACCTAATTTATGAAGCGCTACTATCGATACCCAGAACTGGTAGTGACGCTTAAGTACAAGCATAACCCTGTCACCCTTCTGTATACCGAGGGATCTAAAGTAATTGGCTGCCTGTGAAGTAAGCTTGCTCATTTCACCAAAGGTGAAAAATCTGTCTTTCTTATTCTCATCCACATAGATCATAGCAAGCTTATTAGGATCCTTTTGAGCTAGTGCATCTACGCAGTCATAACCAAAGTTAAAGGAATTTTCATGCTTAAATTTAATTTCTTTAAGCAGACCGTTTCCGTCAATCTTAGTCTTGATGAATTTTTCACTTACAACGCCTGTTTCAGGCTCATCCATTATGATATTCTCAGGTGCTAAGGAATTATCCTGATGCTTGATATCATCCACATCATCCTTTTCCTCACTGCCCATGATAACAGTAAAGAATTCGCAGTCCTGACCGTTCACTGCCATCTCGGCATGTGGTGTACGGCTGTCAAAATATATAACATCACCGGGATAAAGAAGCTCTATACGGTTTCCGAACTGATGCTTCATGATGCCCTTTGTGATAATACTAACCTCATGTCCGCTGTGATAGTGCAGCTGCATGGGCTTATCAACTATATCCGGATTATAGGGAAGCCTGCAGAAGAAGGGCTCGCCTATTTTATTCTTAAAGTTAGGAGCCATGCTTGCATAAAGAGCATTTTCGTTCTCGTTACGTGCGATCGGTACACCCTTACCCCGTCTTACCAGTGAAAATGAAGAAAGCTTAGGTGATGATCCCTGCATGATATCTGCGATATCCACTCCGAATTTCTCAGCACACTTGCTGATAAACGAGAATGAAAAGTCAACCTTACCATCTTCAAGCGCCATGTAGTCTTCTACTGACATATGAGTGCTCTCTGACATCTCATGTATCGATATCCCGGAAAGCTCCCTCATTTCGCGTACGCGTGAAGCTACGTCTTTTAATGAAGTTTCTGTTGCCATTGTTTGTACCTTTTCCTTCCTAAATATTCTGCCTTTTGCAGTTGTAATTTTATATATGAATCCATCATAAGCCATCACAGACTCATAAAGGATAATCATATCAAAAATAAAAGCGGCATCAGGGTCAACCTGTGCCGCATATCATAACTATTTTTTCTTAGTCAGACCGCATCACAAATCAACCCTATCATACTTGCGTATAATAAAGCTAATAATGATGCCTATAATGATGTTAGAATTATAACTCTTCATCATAGTCTAAAACCTTCCTTAAGATTTTACATTTAATCTGATTGCCTTGCCGTCAAGCAAGACGTTAGATTGGATTATAATCATTTAAGTATCATTTGTCAACAATTTTTTTATTTTCTTTTAACCCTTATATTGAACCGATACTCTTAAGATAACTTTTTCTCTCATACATCTTTTTGTCAGCCCTGACAAAAACTTCTTCGACATTCTTATCCTGCTTTGAAATATATTCATCCATACCGGTTGAAATAACAACATTTTCATTTGAGATATTATTTTCTATCAGCCTATTGAATCCATTTAAGAGAGTGGCTCTTTTGGCGAAATCCTGTTCGACAAGAAGAGCAACAAATTCATCCCCACCTATACGGAAAACCGGACTATGCTTGAACCACCTGCAGATAAGGCGGCTTCCTTCCTTTATGTACCTGTCTCCCTCATCGTGGCCTTTTGAATCGTTTATTTTCTTTAGGCCGTTAAGATCAAATACGATCACCGCAAGCTCTTTCAGCTTGCCGGATGCAATCTTCTCATCATAAGACCTTGCCATTTCCTCGTATGCAAGTTTGTTCCTTACGCCCGTAAGGGAATCCGTATGTGCCATCTGTATCGCAGAACCAAGTTGCTCTTTGTGAGTCCGTTCCCTGTCCACAAGCTCTTTTAGTTCCTTTAACTTATCCGCTTTAATATCCTCCATTACAAATGTATGCAGCAGACAGGTTCCTATCATGTAGCCAACCGAATACAGTGCAAGGAACGGAAACAGCATCTGTAAAAATACAAATACAGTCATAACTATTCCGAATAATCCGATAGACAAATGCCTGAAACGTACCTTTCCGCTGTTCTTGGCTGAAACATAAAGCATACATATTGTAGTCATAAGGAACATGATCAACTGAATTCCAAGGTTTACATACCTTTGCGATCCTGCAACGTATGTTCCGTTCTCGTCAAAATAAAACAATACTGGGAAAAACAGGTTTATTAAGACCACTATCCATTCGAAAAGCAGGAAAAACCATCCGCAATAGTTTAAGACGGTAGTAAATACATTTTTAACCTTTAGATAAGATATAACATACCTTGTCCATAAGAATACGGAATATGCCATAACCGCAAAGAATACCATTGTGTCTATATACGTAATGGTTAGGAACTGTAGATCATAGAAAAAGCCCCATAGAGTATCACAGGCATAGAAAATAACTACCGAAAGCAGGAACCTGCGGTAGGATTTCTGTGCCGGGATAAGATTCCGGTTCTCTTTATTCTTTTTTAGCAGTATGTCATAATTGATTATCAGCAGGATAACCAATGCCACAAGGGCTGTACAAGAATAATTCATCTCTTCTTATTTCCTATTGTGCTTTTCTTTCAAAATACTCGCTCAATGCCTCTATCGGTATGGGTCTTGAATACTTATAGCCCTGCAGATAGTTCGCTTTCATATTTACACAGCGAACCTCGTCATCATAGTTTTCAACACCCTCATAGAGTACATCATACTGCATGTTATTAAACATTTCGGCAAGGTGTGAAACCATGGTACGGTACTTTACGCTGTTTCCCGATGCAATAACAAGCGACCTGTCAAACTTAACAATATCAAATGGCAGCTCCATGATACGCTCAAAATTGGAATATCCCGTCCCGAAATCATCAAGATAAAACTTGATACCGCTGTCCTTTAGCTGTTCAACTCTTGCCTTAAAGAGTTCAAAATCCCTCTCGCTTTGAGATTCTGTGATTTCAATCGCTATCTGGCTCGGCTCGATACCGTTTCCCCTGATAATGTTTTCTATCGAACCGCAAAATTCGTCAGATCTAAGATCATATATCGAAAAATTAACAGATATACGCTGTACCTTAAAGCCATCATCACTCAGCTTTTTGATGGCCTTGCAGGTCTTATAAAGGATGATCCTCGTAAGAGTCGTTATATAATGCTCTTTTTCAGCAATCGGTATAAACATATCGGGAGGAATAATTCCAAGCATTGGAAGCTTAAGCCTCATCAGTGCTTCTGCCGTATCAAAGCAGTCCTTTTTCAGGTCATAAACCGGCTGACAGTAAACTACCACTCTCTCATCGTTTACATCATTGCACTTATTGATATCTGCAAGTTCCGAGGAAATGAATTTATAATTCAGGTAATCGATAACATCGTTTTCGCTTGCATATACCATGGTATTTTCAGATATCCTGTCATGGATAAAACGTAGGAAATTGATATAATCGTTTTCTTTGCTTATCTCGTCAAAGGAATCGGTAAAAACGATCTTATAATCAATCTTGTATTTTGCGTATACTCTGTTAAATTCATCAAGCATACGCTGTGCGCTTTTTGCATATTCAGGATTATTCTTCTTCGTTACCGCCAGGATCAGATGACCGCCTGAAATATGGAACAGTGTAGCGCTGTTAAAAAACTGGGCTGAAAACTGACGGATAACCTTCTGTATCATTGCGGGATATTTTCTTCCCTTTCCGTCGAAATCATGCATATAAAGGCTCATGATATACAGCGGACTCTTCATATAGTAATTGTAACCTACAAGGTCCTCGAAGGACTTTTCACTGACTGCGCCCATATTCAGATCATAGGGATTAGAATGGATCAGGTACAGCCTTGCAAATATTGGGAAGATAAATGAAGCGGCAGTAAATGAGCTCTGGTTGTGTATCTCCTGCACGATCATAATGAGTACCGACAGCCCGATAGATAAAAACATGCCCATATATACCCATTTGTAGATTTTCCTTCCATGTATGCACACCATAATGATGATGAGCGCCAGAAAATATATGTAGGCAAATGGGAATATCGGGTAACCCGTATGTATGGATTTATCATCATCTATATAGAAACCGAACTTTAAGAACGTGGAAAGCAGCTCGTAAATGACCAGGAGTATAAAGCCCCCGGCTGCAAGAAAATAATATACTTTATAATACTTACGTCCTATCTGTAACGTTTCCTTTAGATACAGTACCGACAGCCACAAAATCGAAAACAGGCCAAAATGATAAAGTCCCCTTAATCCTACAATAACTATAGAGGGAATATCGTCAATATAATTCATTGATATATGGAACAGCAGATCCGATACCGCTGACCATATAAGCATGATGATCATATGCTTTAAGAAATGAAATGCCTTGGTTTTGCTGATATAGGCTACCTTTATCAGGAAAATAAACATAAAACAGCATGCCATCGTCATAATATCCGCAGCAGGAGTATAGTTTTCATAGTACGTCGTAAAGTCCGTCATGCAACTACCTCCTTCCCGTGAATACCAAAACATTATTTCATGCTGATTCCTTCCCTTTCTTTAAATTATGTTATACCATAAAACCCATTGATTTACAATATGCTTTACCAATACAATAAATATCTTTCAATAAGTTGAAAGCTCAGTGTTATTATAATAATATTTTAATATCTTATCATATGTATAGCCCTTTAGCGCAAGGCCGTAAGCACCCGACTGGCTCATACCTATACCGTGGCCCCAGCCCATGCCGAGAAACCATATTTCGTTATCATCCGGGACGCTAAGTGGAAAGTTTGTCATGTTGTCAGAGGATATAACCACTAGCTGGTCTGTATTGTCAGCAACCTTGGATACCGATCCCTTTCCTGATATCACGTATAAATCCGAGGTTTCAACCTCTTCCGTCTCACCTTTTTGAGTGCTTTTTGACGAGGTTTGTTCGTCCTTGTCAAATATCTTAACATATACTGAGTAGTCATCACTGTTTTTCGTGATGATCTTAAACTTGGTACTGTGCATGCCGTACATTGTTTTTATGACCGAACCCTTTATGGATGTACTGCCGCCCTTATATTTTACCTTAACACTGCTTACCCTGCCGGAATCAGACAGTATTTCGGGATAAATATCTGTTATCCCGTTAACACTGTAGCCCTTATTTTTTAGTTTACTCTCAAGCTCAGCAAATGTTGTTTTTACAACCCAGGGACCACGTTCAGGGCTCGTCTCATATTCATCAAAAACACCTATGAAAACAGAGCTGTTTCCGCCCCATATATCCGAACTAAACTCAGTGGCTCCGCCGCTCGTTGAAAAGAAGTAGGCCGGTACTATCTTACCGTTACTCCTTAATACCTGCTTTAAAGTTGCCTTTACGGCATATCTGGAAATTTCTGTTTCTTTATTAACACCGCCGTAAACCTGTGACTCATCGGTATCAACGATCACATAGCCCTTGTTAAGATAGGAGTCCGCCTTAAAGCCGGTGTTTGCGAGACAATAGCTCCTTGCTGCAACAGCCTGCGCCTTCTGCGCCTCACTGTGCCAGGTTGAGTTCATCTCGCAGGAAACAACTCCAAGCAGATAGCTTTCAATGTTAATTATGTTTATAGCATTAAGCGATCCAGCTCCGTATCTTCCTATCTCAATCCTGCCCCTGTATTTACGGCTGCCAAGCGATATAGTTTTTTCCTTACCTGCAGCCGTAAACTGGGGATATCCGTCCGACACCTTGCCGTCGATTAGCAAGATATTTTGCCCGAAGGTAATTTTAACAATGTCGTTCGATGAGACCTTATTGTAGCCCGACTTTACCGAACCGGTATCACTGCCGGAGTTATCAAATTTTTTAACGTACACAAGCCACTTTTTTCTGCCTGCATAACAGACAAAGGCTTCACTAAAATCACCTGCCTTTTTTAAGGCATCAGAGTATCTGGTATATGCAGTTTCATCTGTATAATACTGATCATTATCAGCTTCAAAGCTGAAACCACCTTTAGATTTTAATTCTATATCAGCCTTATACGAATCATTTATGCAATAACCCATCTTTATCTCGGTATTGTATATAGTGATAATACTTTTCCCGAAATATGTGGATTTTAGGCCTACTCTGATATCCGTTGCAGCTTTCGCCTCTTTACCGGAAAGCAAAATACAAAAAAGCAGGCTGAACAAGCCTACAATCATAACGATATTAAGTTTTGATCTTCCTGCTTTTTTCATATCTTTTATATATTTCTACATTTAACGAGTATAACAAACAACAAAATGCGGATGCACGACTAACCGTTTTCTTATTTTTTCAATTAAAAATATCAATATTATCAGTAATAAACATAGCGTCACCGAATGAAAAGAACCTGTACCTTTCCTTAACTGCTTCCTCATATGCTGCAAGCACATGCTCCCTGCCTGCAAGCGCGCTGACCAGCATTATCAAAGTGGATTCCGGCAGATGGAAATTAGTGATCAGGCAGTCGAGCACCTTGAAATTATAACCCGGATAAATAAATATCTCGGTATCGGCACTGCCCGGATGTACAACACCATTTTCATCGGCAGCCGATTCTATGGTACGGCATGAGGTTGTACCGACACATATTACCCTGCCGCCGTTTATCTTACAGTTGTTTATCTTATCCGCTGCCTCCTGATCAACAATGTAAAACTCGCTGTGCATGTGATGATCAAGTATATTATCTTCTTTTACTGGGCGGAAGGTACCAAGTCCGACATGCAGAGTAACCTCTGCAATATCAACTCCCATAAGCTTTATCTTTTCCAGCAGCTCTTTTGTAAAATGCAGACCCGCGGTAGGAGCCGCAACAGAGCCCTCATGCTTTGCATATACCGTCTGATACCTGTTTCTGTCCTTAAGCTCATGTGTTATATAAGGTGGCAGAGGCATTTCTCCTAAACGGTCAAGCACCTCTTCGAATATCCCGTCAAACTTAAACCTGACAAGCCTGTTACCATCGGGCTTTACTGTTTCTATAACGCCTGTAAGGTCTCCGTTTCCAAAGCTAACCTTTGAGCCCTCTTTCAGCTTCTTACCCGGCTTAACTATAGTCTCCCAGAGATCTGCCTCAAGTCTCTTAAGCAAAAAAACCTCGATGGCTGCTCCCGGTTTAGGAGCCTCACAGCCCTTTCTCGGAGCAGTTTCATCCACTATCCTCTCACCTATCAGCCTCGCAGGTATTACTTTAGTATTGTTTATAACAAGGCAGTCACCCTTGTGAAGATAATTTATTATATTTGCGAAATGCTCGTGCTTAAATTTTCCTGTATTTTTATCAAGCAGCAAAAGCCTTGATGACGACCTGTCCTCCAAAGGATCCTGTGCTATCAGCTCCTCTGGTAGTTCATAATAAAAATCTGATTTTTTTAAGGTTATTTCACTCATAATTACTATCTCTCTATTATTAAAACACATTTTTTATTTCAGTATTACAATATTTCAGTATTTCAGTATTTCAGTATTTCAATATTCCAATATTTCAACATTACATATTTACTTTGATCATTTCCTGCAGGTCATTTGCCATTGCAAAATACCCATAATGCCTTATAACTGGGATACACTTCTCTGCTGTCATCCTAAAATCCGGGTTTTTGTCCGCATGGCTTTTTTCTAAAAGCTTAAAGGCTTTCTCAACATATTCCTCAATAATGCTTTCTGAAGCTTCAGGTCCCAGCTTAGCGTATGCAAGATCCGACATATTTAGGTATGTTATTGCCTGCTCGTTCTCAGCTGACTCCATTCGTTTAAGAAGATTTAAGGCTTTTTCAAAATATTCCTGAGCACTTATGATATTAACTTCGCTTCCCGATTTCCCGATTAAATCATTATCCTTCTGCTTACCACTAGCATTAATTTCCGGAGTAATCAGAGAATATTCCATCAACGCTAACGCCATATTGTTATAGAGTGCAGGTAATCTGTCATCCTTTTCCTCAAGATCACGTTCATAGATTGCCTTTGCCTTTTCATAAAGCGGGATTGAATTTTCCACGTATCCAAAGCTTTTATATGCCGTAGCCACATTTATGTATGCTGTAGCCCCGCTCACTTTATCAGCTAAATCCATACTTTCGACGTTTTCAAGCAAAGTCTTACAAGCCTTTACCCCTGAGGCTCTGTCATTCCTCATCCTGTAAAAGCCGACAAGCTCATTAAGGAGAGTAAATCTGTTTCTCAAATCTCCTTTTGCTTCACATTCCTCTATCCAGTATGTGAGCAGTCTTTCAGCCTCATCAAAATCCTTATTTCCCATAAGGCTGTCAAACTTGGTTAATATCCTTTTTATCTCTATCATAAACCGATAATCCTATACTCCGGAAAAAATATCAAGATTTCTTAAATTTCCATCCTTAATATGATCATTTACGGAATATGCATGCTTTTCCAAGTCATTACAAACCGCATCCGTAACCCCGTCAGCCTTTAGTTCACGGATTATAAGGGCTGCCATATCCTCAATCATTTCAAGTTTAGTATTCGCCCTTTTACCATCATTATCAGAGGAGATGAGAAACTCCAGCGAATCATACATATTCCCAAGTCTGTCAAGCGTTTTCAACGCCTTAAATGACCATTTATAGTACGGCATATATTTTCTGTTAAGCAGGAATATCACATGCATCCCGGCCTCGACAAACTTATATACAGACATCTGTGCTGCAGCACTTTCTCCCCTGTCAACGCATCTGCCGTAATTATACTGACCGGCCTGAGCCATGATCAGCAGATATCCCGCAAGCTTCTTAAGCCTTATGTCATGAGGGTAAGCTGACAGTTTTTCCCTTATTGATGTAACTAAGCCGAGATTATCTAAGAAAATCTCACCGTTTACAGCCTCTGCCAGGGAATATTCCGGTACAGAAAGCCATCCGTAAACATCGAGGTTACCATCAGGGCTACCGCACTTACCTTTAAAGAAGTCCTCTATATGCATAACTCCTCTGCGGTTACCACCTACGGGCTGCAGCTTTGGTCTTTTAAAACCCATATACTCAGCGGGAAGCTTATCATATTCCCTTTGTAACTGAAATTTAAGTTTTTTATAATTCTTTTCTAAATCTATAGATACTTTTAGTTTATCATCACTCTTTACAAAGTGTGTAACATCTTTCGAAATCTCACCCGGCAGGAAAATGCAAAAACCGGGCTCAAAATCATGATCCTGTGATATTTCGTCATCAAACCCAAAGCACTCAGAGCCGCTCCCGGTAAGACCTGCTGCCAGCATTGGCATTAAATCCGGAAACTTTTCTTCCAGCATGGAGAGTCCATACTCTTTAAAATATTGTTTTGACAGCTCCATACCTTTCATATTTTAGGATACTCCTTGTACTTTTATCATACGTTATTACTTAAAGCTTTCCAATATTTGCCACAAGCTCTCTGTATTTCTTAATAAAATCCTCGTGGTTTTTGTCAACAAAGTCCTTATTTCCGCTTTCCGATGCTTTTTCGAGCTCAAATGCAGCATTAAACAATTCCTTGGAGCCTATGGTTTTAGATGCACTCTTAACAGCATGTACCAGGACCTTATATTCCTGCATATTTCCCTGCTCCCTAAAACTGTTTAATTTATTTATGTTTTCATCAGCCGCTTTAGCATAATCTCCTACTATCTCAAGATAAAAGCTTTTCTCATTGCCGCAGTAAGTAAGACCTTCAGCAGTATCAAGGCCAATAAGTTCAAGAGCTTTCAAAGGGTCACTGCTGTTTTTGGCTTCATCTACCTGCTCTTCTGCTGCACCCTCTTTTATCCACAGATCCTTTGGCAGATATTTTTTGAGCATCTTTTCAAGATCCTTTAATTCAACGGGCTTTGAGAGATAATCATTAAAGCCTATGCTTAGATACTGTTCCTTTGCACCAACCACTGCATTTGCGGTAAGAGCAATGACTATGGTTTCCTTTGGCACAAGATTTTCCTTTAACAATATGTCAAGGGTCTCAATACCATCCATCTTGGGCATCATATGATCAAGGAACAGTATGTCAAATCTGTTCTTACGCATCAGCTTTATTGTATCCTCTCCCGATGTACACAGGGTCGGATTAATGCCAAAAAGCTTCATAAAGTTTGATGCCACCTTAAGGTTCATTTCATTGTCATCTGTAATAAGTATTCTGGCTTTGGGAGCAGTGAGTCTCTCAGCATCATCGGAAACTCTCAGGCCTGCAGCACGTCTGTCCTGATATTTCCCTATAGGCGTAGCATCGGCAATCTTTAATGTAAGTTCAAATGAGAATGTAGAGCCCTTTCCATATTCACTTTCCACTCTCAGCCTGCTGTTCATCATCTCTAACAGCCTTGTAACTATGGAAATACCCAGACCTGTCCCTTCAATATGCCTGTTTCTCTTTTCCTCAAGTCTCTCAAAGGAAACCGCAAGCTTATCAATATCCTCTTTACGGATACCGATACCTGTATCCTTTACAGAAACCTTAAAGGTGATATTTTCACCCTTTATCTCTTTTTTCTTAATGCTTAATGTGACTGTGCCCTGTTCTGTATACTTTACAGCGTTGGTAAGCAGGTTCATGATAACCTGGCTTATCCTTACATCATCACCGAAAAGCTTTGAAGGCATCTTTTCATCTATATCCACATTAAACTCGAGTTTCTTTGCCTTTGCTCTTTCACTTATGGAATTAACTAGGCTGTGAGTCAGTTCATTAAGATCAAACTCAACCGGCACGAGCTCCATCTTTCCGTCTTCTATCTTAGAGAAATCAAGTATGGAGTTAATTATTGAAAGCAAAGTATTGCCGGCAGATTTTATATTAGCCGAATAATCAAGTATTTCCTCGTCCCTGGATTTTCTTAAGATCATCTCGTTCATTCCAAGCACGGCATTGATAGGTGTCCTTATTTCATGGGACATATCGGCCAGGAAATTACTTTTTGCTTTATTCGCGGCGTCAGCACTCGCCTTTTCAAGTTTCAGTACCTTTGCCTCATAATCCTTTTTCTGCTCATTAACCTTCATTTCCTCCATACGGAGATTTGCTATTCTTTCTCTTCTGTAACCGAAAATATAAAAAGCCGATATCAGTGCAAATACAACCGCGCTGACCAGGATACTTAACCCCAGCTGCTGTCTTTGTGATTTAAAGATATCCTTTTTGGCAGTTATTATTACCAGGTGCCACTGTCCCATAACGTTATCAACAAATACGGTACAGTCCTCACCGGCAATTTCCATGTCGAAATTGCCTTTGCCGGTACTTACAATCTTGTTGTAAAGATCTTTCTGCTTTTCTTCGGTACTGTAATCCTTACCGATCTCATCACTATTTTTGTGTGCAATTACAAAACCATCATAATTTAGTATAAACCCGTACCCACACCCGTTTATCTGGATATTGTCCGTTATCTCCTGAACATTGTTTAGAGTAAGGTCCAGTGCAAGCGTATTTCTTTTATTACTTAAACTCTTTCCTACAGAAAGTATTACTTTTCCCGTCTGTGCATCAACATAGGGTGAAACGATCATAACTTCACCGTTTCCGTTAACCAGTGTATTATACCAGTCCCTTAAGGTAGGATCATATCCTTCAGGAGGCACCCAGCCTACACCGTCTACATAAGTACCGTTTATGACACCATATATACCGGTAAACGTGGAATCAAAATAAGAAGTCGTATTTTCAGACTCTCTGGTAATATATTCAACAATCTCCTCGATACTGGCTCCCTTTTGAACCATATGGTCCACACTGTCAGCAACAACGTAAATTGCACTTTTGGCAGTTTCAAGGTAGTTTTCCAGATCCGCCGTGATTGCTGCAGTTTTGTCATTTCCAAGCTCTTTTATATAGGAATTTGAAGTTTTGTATATAACTCTGGAAGTAAATACTACCATTATGGCCATCAGGACAAATGTAATGGTAAGTATAACAACCAGGTTTTTCCAGTTTCTTTTCATACCTTATATCATTCTGCAGGCATACTGGTAACGGTCCGAAGTACCTGCGCCTCAACACCGTAAGCTTTAAATACAAAAGGACGGTCTCACCTGTCCGTAACATTATAATTATATACAAAATGTTACTTTCAGTCAAGAACCGTCCAAATTTTCGTTATTAATTTACTGTGCCTGAACAGCTGTAAATGCTACAGTATTTACTATATCCTCTACCGAGCAGCCTCTCGAAAGATCGTTACAGGGCTTAGCAAGTCCCTGAAGTACTGCAAAGCACTCTGCTCCGCCTATCCTCTGGGTAATCTTGTAGCCGATGTTACCTGCCTGAAGATCAGGGAATATAAGTACGTTTGCATGTCCTGCCACGGGACTGCCGGGTGCCTTGGATGCTCCAATCTCAGGTACAAGTGCGGCATCAAACTGCATCTCACCGTCAAGACAAAGGTCCGGAGCCAGCTCATGAGCCTTTGCTACTGCCTGCTGTACCTTTGTTACCAGCTCATGCTTTGCGCTGCCCTTTGTGGAGAATGAAAGGAATGCAACCTTGGGCTCCTCAATACCGCAGAGTCTCTTTGCGGTATCTGCAGCAGAAATACCGATCTCTGCCAGCTCATCGGCTGTGGGATTGGGCATTACAACGCAGTCAGCATATACTAAAAGACCGTTATGTCCCAGATTTTTATTGGGACAGTCCATAAGGAAGCTTGATGAAACTACCTTGATGCCGGGTTTTGTCTTTATCAGCTGAAGTGCAGGTCTAAGCATATCGCCTGTTGTATGTACGGCACCTGATACAAGTCCGTCGGCATCCCCTGTCTTTACCATCATGATACCGTAGTACATAACGTCAAGTACCAGCTTTACCGCATCCTCTTTGGTTATTCCCTTATTTTTACGAAGCTCAAAAAGCTCCTTTGCGTAATCAAGGGACTTGGGGCTGTTTACAGGATCTATGATCTCTATTCCACTGATATCAGTATTTGTATCCTTGGCAGTTTTTTCAATTGCTTCCTTTTTCCCAAGTAAAACAGGCTTAGCAAGACCCTCATCCTTTATGATCTTTGCGGCCTGGACTGTACGGGGCTCGTCTCCCTCGGGGAGCACTATAGTCATGACTTTACTTTTAGCCTTTTTCCTGATATCTTCAACCATGCTCATAATATTGTCCGTCCTTTCATTCTTTTGATTTATCAAAGATTAACATATCTTGTAATCTAAAAGGTATTTTACAGGTCAAGTCCTTCGAAACCATCCCAGACATTCTTACCTGAGTATTTTCTAGCACTTGCCTCGCCTCTTAATACATCAAGCACTGCATAAGCCAGGGCTTCCTGCTCCAGCTCTCCTGGGTAAACACTTACTGGTGCTATAAACCCACAGCGTTTCTCTATACCGGCTCTTACATCGTCAAATCTCATAAGACCGCCTGTAAGCAGTATGCCGTCAACCTTACCGCAGAGTACCGCACTCATCTCACCTATCATCTTACAGATCTGGTAGATCATTGTGTTCCAGATAAGTGTAGCCTTTTTATCTCCTGCATCTACAAGAGCATGGATCTTATCGGAATCAGAGGTACCAAACAGACTTACAAAACCGCCCGATCTAGCACATAAAAGCTTTGCATCCTTTATCGAATGAGTATCCAGATAATCAAGCATAGCCAGTACAGGTACCGAGCCGATACGTGTGGGGGTAAATGCTCCCTCTCCGTCTGCGCCCATGTTTCCGTCAACCATGCGGCCCTTTTCATGTGCACTTACAGTGATACCGCCATCTATATGGGCAACTATAAAGTTGCAGTCCTCATAACGTTTCCCAAGCTTCTTTGCGTGCTCAGCGGCTACTGCTTTCTGATTTAAAACATGGGAATGCGATACTCGGTAAACTCCCTTTATACCTGTAAGGCGTGCATAATCACAGTACTCATCAACATTTGTAGGGTTAAGGGTATATGCAGGCTTTCCAAATTCCTTTGAGAATTGCCATGCAAGCATAACACCAAGCTTTGCGGGATGCTCACTACCACCAACTGCAGCTACTGTATCGTCATAGAGCTTTTCATCAACGGTTGTCACTCCGCCGGGCTGAGTACATGCACTGCCGCCACGTCCCACAAATACGTCGATATCCTTAGGGTCAACTCCCTCATCCTTTAACATATCCATTATAACCTGGTATCTGAAAGGCATCTGATCATTTACATGAGGATATTTAAGCAGCACAGGTGCATCATGGAAAAGGCTGTGCTCAAACAGAGATTTCTCATTTTCAAAAAGGCTCACCTTTGTAGAGGTTGAGCCCGGATTAATGATCAGTAATTTGTACTTTTTTTCATTCTCACTCATTTTCTAAGTCCTCCGACAGGAAATATATTGTCCCCCAACACTATTCTTTCCTTCGTTTTTCTTTTTACCTCATTAAAATATTCTTATATCATATTAGTATATTCTAGTCAAATGTTTTTTTTATCTTTTTAATATCATTCCCACTGCAGAACAGATAAGAAAGCCCACAACATCGGCAACTACTATCGTTGAGCCCACAGGAGTCCCGGCAATAATGGAAATTATTATGCCTAAAAATGCACAGACCACAGAAATAATACAGGAGCTGATGGTTACCTGCTTAAAGTTTTTAAATATCCTCATGGCAGATAACGCCGGGAATATAACAAGTGCTGAGATGAGTAGCGATCCTACAAGATTCATGGCTAGCACTATTATTACCGCGATTATCACTGCTATCAGCAGATTGTAGGCAGATGCTCTTGTCCCTGTGGCTCTTGCAAAATTTTCATCAAATGTGACTGCAAAGATCTTATTGTAAAATAATATAAATATTATGATAACTATAATCGATAGGATCAGGCAGAGCCATACCTCAGAGGATTTTAAGGTTATGATAGATGTCGAACCGAACAAAGTGCTGCATACGTCCCCCGAAAGGTTTGCCGAGGTACCGAATTGATTGATCAAAAGGTATCCAAAAGCAAGCGCACCCACAGAGATCATTGCTATAGCGGCATCACCCTTGATCTTTTTGTTCTGTCCCGTCCACAAAAGGAGTATCGCGCTTATTATGGTTATCGGGAGTACCAGTACCATCTTGTTTGTAAGATTTATGACTGAAGCGATCGCTACTGCTCCAAAAGCCACATGTGACAGGCCGTCCCCTATAAAAGAAAAACGCTTAAGAACTAATGTTACTCCTAAAAGAGATGAGCAGAGAGCTATGAGGACTCCTACTATAAGCGCATATTGCACCATAGGCAATGCTAAATATGTAAAAAGTTTATCCACGCCTCTTCATCTCCTTTCCTTGAACCAAAGAAAAGTTTATCACCTATATGAAGTATGTGGCTTGCATACTTTGATGCAGCCTCCATATCATGTGATATCATAATGATCGTTACTCCCTCATTGTTAAGCTCTTTTATAAGCTGATACATCTCGACAGTAACCTTGGGGTCCAGTCCTGATACCGGTTCATCAAGCAGCAAGACCTTTCTTGTTGCACATAAGGCTCTAGCTAAAAGTACTCTTTGCTGCTGACCTCCCGAAAGATCTCTGTAACACTTATCAGCCAGGTCCTTTATGCCCATACGCTCCATATTCATAAGAGCTTCTTCTTTTTCTTCCTTTTTATAGAAAGGACGCAGACCGCATCTGCCCTGAAAGCCTGACATAACTATTTCCCTTACAGATGCCGGAAAATCCTTTTGGACCACTGTCTGCTGCGGAAGATAACCTATCTCATTTCTCTTAAGGTCATCTCCCATTATGATTTCACCGCTCATGGGTTTTCTTAAGCCCAGAAGTGTTTTCATCAGTGTGGTCTTACCTGAGCCGTTTTCACCTACTATACAGAGGTAATCACCCTTATTTACAGTGAAATTTATGTTTCCGACTACTACTTCACCCTCGTAGCCTACACTAAGATTTTTTACCGTTATATACATTTTCCACCTGATAATTTTTTTCGTTATAATGCTGTATTATACTGATTATTGCTCACGATTTTGTACAGCTCTCACACAGCCCATATAATACTGTCCTCTTAGGATCCAGTGTAAATGCGTGATGATCGAGCAGATGCTTGCTGATCTCTTTTATCTCCTCACAGTGCAAATGTATAAGCTTTCCACATTTTTCACATTTTGCATGGAAGCATACATCCCCGGAACCATGACTTGACGAAGACATATACTCAAAGCACGCAGGGCTGTTGGCATCTATAATATACTTATTTAGGATACCCTCATCAACCAGTCTTTCCATCTGTCTGTATACTGTTGACTGCCCTATAGGAAGCCCCATACCCTTAAAGTGATCACATACATCACTTGCCGTAATGTGCTTACCCTCGTTCTCAGAAAAATATTCGAGCAGGCTTTCCTTCTGCTTAGTCTTATACTGACTGCGTGCACCCTGATTGCTTTTATCGTTTTGTATATTATCTGTTTCCTTCTTATTCATATACTACCCTTTCTCATATACAAACGCATTATATCCTGAAGTTAAATACGTATCTGTTAAATAACTGCAAATTCGATAACCGTTCCCAATTATACATCCGTCATCATTTGTTGTCAATACTTTTGAAAACGATTTTCATTTTCGTTTTTGAAAATATATAACTAAATAAAAACCAAAAAATGATATCACATCAGACAAAATAAACAAAAGGGGATGGCTTTCAAACCATCCCCTAAAATTTTTATTTGGATTTATTTAACAAGCAATGACTCTCCTGTCATCTCCTTAGGCTTCTCGATTTCCATGATCTCGAGTAAGGTGGGGATGATATCAGCAAGCTTTCCACCCTCACGGAGCTTAACGCCGTCCTTATAGTTTACAAGTATGAAAGGAACAGGATTGGTGGTATGTGCTGTGAAAGGTGCACCTGTCTCATAATCGATGAGCTGCTCTGCGTTACCATGGTCAGCACAGATGAACATTGTTCCGTCTACTTCCTTGATAAAGGTCTCAAGCTCTCCGAGACACTCGTCGATTACTTCAATAGCCTTTACTGCCGAAGGGATAACTCCTGTATGTCCAACCATATCAGGATTTGCGAAGTTGCAGATAATAACATCATAATATGCATTTCCGTCTTCATCCTTCTTGGTAATTGCCTGGCTTAACTTATCACATACTGTGTAAGCACTCATTCTAGGCTTCTTATCATATGTGGGTACATATTTAGGTGAATCTACTAAAATTCTGTCTTCATTAGGGTTAGGAGCCTCAACGCCGCCGTTAAAGAAGAATGTAACGTGTGCATATTTCTCTGTCTCAGCGATACGAGCCTGCTTTAAGCCTAACTTGGAGATATACTCGCCAAAGGTATTTGTAAGCTGAACCTTTTCAAATGCAACGGTCTTATTCTTGATGGTTACATCATACTCTGTAAAGCAGACATATGTAAGCGGAAGGAATCCGTTTCTTCTCTCAAATCCATCAAACTGCTCGTCACACATAGCATGAGTGATCTCTCTTGCACGGTCGGGACGGAAGTTGAAGAATATAACTGAGTCATTAGCCTTTATTGTTGCAACAGGAGCTCCATTCTTCTTTACTACGAAAGGAACAACGAACTCATCGGTAACGCCTGCGTCATATGAAGCCTGGATACCGCCTGTAGCAGAATCAGCCTCATTGCCCTCGCCGTATACAAGTGCTGCATAGCCCTTTTCTACTCTGTCCCAGTTTTTATCACGGTCCATTACATAGTAACGGCCCTGTACGCTGGCAACCTCACCAACACCTATCTTAGCCATCTCTGCCTCGAGCTGTGCCACATAATCCTTGCCTGATGCAGGGGGTGTGTCACGTCCGTCAAGGAAGCAGTGAACATAAACCTTTGAAAGTCCGTTACGCTTTGCAAGCTCTAAGAGTCCGTAAATATGAGTAATGTGGCTGTGAACGCCGCCGTCTGATACAAGACCGTAAAGATGAAGTGATGAATCGTTCTTCTTGCAATTCTCAACTGCTCTTAAGAGCTCGGGATTCTTAAAGAAATCACCATCCTGGATTTCCTTGGTGATACGTGTAAGATCCTGGTATACGATACGTCCTGCACCCATATTGAGGTGTCCGACCTCTGAGTTACCCATCTGTCCGTCAGGAAGTCCTACGAACATTCCGGATGCGTTACCCTTTACAAAAGGATACTCCTTCATGAGCCTGTCCATAACAGGTGTCTTGGCCATAGCTACGGCATTACCTTCTGTCTTGTCATTTAAGCCGTAACCATCGAGTATTAATAGTACTGTGGGCTTTTTAGCCATGATTTATTTCCTCCCTTAAAACAAATTATTTCCTATTTTTTCTTCTTGGGAGTCACCGTTACCTTTACCTTTGCGGTAGCTCCTTTATATTTCAGGGTTATAGTGCAGTTACCTTCGGCAACGCCCTTTATATTCCCAGATTTTAAAGCCTTTGCGATCTTTTTATTTGAAGACTTAAGTGATGCCTTTGCATCTTTAACCTTTGTATTTCCGGCTTTATCAATGATAGTATAGCTTATGGTAGTTTTCTTACCCTTTTTAACGGTAATTTCTTTGGTTTCAACCTTGATCTCGTAAACAGGCCACTCGCAGATATAACCCTTAATAGTACCGTTATTTACAAAATAATTATCATCAAAGTCACCCCATAAACATGGTAGGCTCTTTTCATCATCCAAAATTTGAAAACCTACTTCTTCAGGCTTACCTATAGCTGCCCACATATCATATGTGTTTTGGACAAAATGGTTCTGATGATCCGGCTGGTCATTTACCCAGTTAGTGTATTTCAGTTTCGAACCATTTGATGTCTTCCAGTCATCATCTACAGTCTGATAAATTCTGTCTATTGAACCGGCGTTATAAACTCCTATCCAGGCAGGTGTACCCTTATCCTTTATATAATCCCAAACTGCTTTTTCTTCGTTTTCATTAGCAAATACAACTAAATATCCGCCGAGCTTCTCACATTCAGCCTCTGCTTCCTCCCATGTGAGACTTCCCTCAAAGTAGTAATAATAATGTCCGTTATACGAAAGTGCACCGTCAGGTATATTCTTATTCTTCTTTGCTTTAGCCGAAGCAGGTGTAAATCCCCCGATTACAAGTGCAGCAATTAATGTAAAAACAAATAAAGCTTTTTTCATACAAATGTACCCCTTTCTCCGTAAAGATGGAAAAACCTTTCGCTACGCTCAAGGTTTTATTGATTGGACCGCGCCAAGCGTCGCGCGGACCGACTGCAACAATTACTACGTAATTGTTGCATATGATACCCCAAACCAAAAGCTCAAAACCCCTTTTAAGCTCTTGACTGTCAACATCATATCAGGAAAAACAGGGGAGGAAACATTTTATATGATATATAATGTTCTCCTCCCCCAAAAATTTTATTAATTAGTAGTTAACGATCTTTCCGAAGTCAGCCTTAAGTGAAGCTCCGCCAACAAGTCCGCCATCGATGTCGGGCTGTGCGAAAAGCTCAGCTGCGTTTCCTGCGTTAACTGATCCGCCGTACTGGATACGTACTTCATCAGCTGTAGCCTGATCGTAAATTTCAGCTATGCACTCACGGATACCCTTGCAAACTTCCTCAGCCTGCTCTGTTGTAGCAGTCTTGCCTGTTCCGATAGCCCAGATAGGCTCATAAGCGATAACCATCTTCTTAACCTGGTCTGCAGTAATGCCTACAAGGTCAGACTTAATCTGAAGACGGATCCAGTCCATGGTAACGCCCATTTCTCTCTGCTCAAGAGTCTCGCCACAGCAAAGGATGGGAGTAAGACCAGCCTCAAATGCCTTCTTAACCTTCTTATTTAGGAAAGCATCATCCTCTTTGAAGTACTCACGTCTCTCTGAATGTCCGATAATAACGTACTTAACGCCTGCATCAACAAGCATGGGAGCTGAAATCTCGCCTGTGTAAGCGCCCTTGTCCTCTATGTAAAGGTTCTCAGCGCCAACCTGTACGTTTGTGCCCTTAACTGCCTCAACAACGGGTACGATGTCAATAGCAGGTACACAGTAAACTACATCTACTGAATCTGACTTAACCAGATCCTTTAACTCTGCGCAAAGTGCAACTGCCTGTGAAGGTGTCATGTTCATCTTCCAGTTGCCTGCGATTATTTTACGTCTTGCCATTTTTATGGTCTCCTTATTAATCTTTTGATACCACGGATTGCTCCGTTGTATACAACTCTCGCAATCCTGCAATCACCTCGAATTCCGCGATTTTCTACAAAAATCGCTTCTTCTCGGTGTTTGTTCGCTCGAAAGTCCTTAAGTCTTTGCGTGCAAGCATGCAAGACTTATAGACTTTCTCACTCGGTATCATATCATTTGTCGTCAGCTGCGTATACGCCGGGAAGCTCCTTGCCCTCAAGGAATTCAAGAGAAGCTCCGCCACCTGTTGAGATGTGGCTCATCTTGTCAGCGAAACCTAACTGGTTGCAAGCTGCTGCAGAATCACCGCCACCGATGATAGTGGTTGCATCTGTCTCAGCAAGAGCCTTAGCTACAGCGATAGTTCCCTTTGCAAGAGTAGGATTCTCAAATACGCCCATAGGTCCGTT
>JAFYYN010000134.1 GCA_017557525.1 Lachnospiraceae bacterium | reverse complement strand
GCCCTTGTCGGAATACTGCCATACGGTGATTTCGTAAGGGAAGTAAATCTGTGTATCGTAAAGTGCAAACCACTTGTCATATTCGCCGAGCTTGTTTACCTCAACAAGCTTGGTAAATGTATTAAGATTGCCGTAGATGGCTGGATTGTAACCTGCAGCCTTAATAGCATCCATAAAAGCAATAGCGCACTCTGTACGTGATTCTTTTGACTGGTTGTAGCTTCTGGCCTTGTCGTTATAAAGATCCTCAACGTCTATAGCAATAGGATAAGTGATATTGTATCCGTCAATTTCATTTAAAACATATTCGGCTTCTTCTCTTGCTTCAGCAGGATTTATAGCCTGTGTGAAGAAATAAACTCCCACATCGATACCTGCAGCGGTAGCACCTTCAACATTTGCCTTAAAGTTTTCGTCTGTAACAAGTTTGCCGGTTTCATAACCGCGAAGTCCAAGTCTTATCATGGCATATTTAACGCCTGAAGCAGCAACCTTTTCCCAGTCGATATCGCCCTGGAATTTGGACACGTCGATACCTTTTACGGACTGTGTCTCACCGTCAACCTTATACTCAAGGAAACCTTCGCTTGCAATGATGTTTTCATTCTCGAAGTTAGCCTGAGGAATGGTATGGTCTATTTCGACGAATTCGTAGTGATTGTTGTTGTAGTATACGAAGTATTCGGGATACATTTTTCTAAGCATGGAAACAATACCGTTGCTGTTTTCTGCTGTATCCTTAAGTTCTGCGTAAAAACCTGCCGTAGCCTGCTCTGCAGCATCTTCTCTGGCAAGTTGTATCATCTCGTCTACTTCGTCCTGAGTATATGTAACTTCAACTACGGTTTCTTCGTTCTTTTTTACTTCGTCTTTATATAATTTTACAGACTGATATGCAACTCCTAAAGAAGCGAGAGTGATAAGGCTTAAGAATACTATCGCTATAACATATCCGATTACGCTTTTCTTTTTCTTTTTTTTAGGTTGCAGTTCATTAAACTGTGATTTGTCGCTCATTTTTAGTCCTCTTCATAATTTAGCTTTTACGTATGTTTCGCAAAATATGGGGTAAAACACCATACTTAAACACATTATACTATATTTCCGTCTTTTAAACAAATCGGTTTTATGGTAAAATCTTTATGTTTGAAATGAAATTTTGGAGGTTTCGATGGACGCTTACAAAAAAGAATTTATTGATTTTATGGTAAACTGCAAAGTGCTCAAATTCGGTGATTTTACCTTAAAGAGCGGAAGAAAATCACCTTTCTTTATGAATGCCGGAGCATATGTAACCGGTTATCAGTTAAAGAAGCTCGGCGAATATTACGCTAAGGCTATTCACGATGTGTACGGAGACGATTTCGATGTACTCTTCGGACCGGCATACAAGGGCATTCCTTTGTCGGTAACAACAGCAATCGCATACAGCGAACTGTACGGAAAAGAAGTAAGATACTGTTCCAACAGAAAAGAAATAAAGGATCACGGTGACACAGGGATTCTTTTAGGATCAAAGCTTAAAGACGGTGACAGAGTGGTTATTATCGAAGACGTAACCACATCGGGCAAGTCAATAGAGGAAACTTTCCCCATCATCAAGGCTCAGGCTGATGTAACAATCGTGGGTCTGATTGTAAGCCTTAACAGAATGGAGAAAGGTCTTAATACAGATAAATGTGCACTTGATGAAATCAAGGAAACATACGGCATTCCTACAGCAGCCATCGTATCCATGGCAGATGTAACAGAAGCTTTGTACAACAAAGAGGTTAACGGCGAAGTAATTATCGACGACACCATAAAAGCCGCAATCGACAAGTACTACGAGGAATACGGCGCAAAATAAGACAGTGGGTGAATAAATGTTTAAACTTCCGAATGCGAATTACAAATTTACGGATAAAAAAGTATCGCCATTGTCTGTAAT
>JAFYYN010000133.1 GCA_017557525.1 Lachnospiraceae bacterium | reverse complement strand
GAAGGAGCAAGTGCCTACCTTACGATCATGTCATATATCGGTACTGCTAAAAAACATGGAATCAACGCATTTAAGTCAATTTTGAATGCGCTTACTGGCAACCCTATGGCAATTTTAGCTTAGGGGTGCTGAATAGTTACATTGTCATCATATAAAGTTTTTAACCGTAATCTTGGGGTGATTCTTAGCGGAGATAAAGGGATAGGTAAATCACTGTTTGCCAGATTGCTTGGGAAAGAAGCGGTTGCGGGAGGTATTCCTGTTATAATTGTTGATGCATTTGTAGATGGTGTGGGAAGTTTTATAGACCGGATAGATCAGGAGGTGATGATTTTATTTGACGAATTTGATAAGACGTTTGTTAAAGGTGGTGATACAGAAGTAGATCCTCAAGCTGCGATGTTATCGCTTTTTGACGGTGTGTCACAAGGGAAAAAGCTGTTTGTTGTAACATGTAATGAGTTGAGAGGATTAAATAGTTTCCTTGTTAACAGACCGGGGCGTTTTCATTATCATTTTAGATTTAATTATCCAACTGCGGATGACATTAAGGAGTATCTTAATGATAAGCTTTGTGAGTTTGCAAAAGAAGAGATAGAAAATGTGGTCAGTTTTTCAAATCGGGTTGCATTAAATTATGATTGCTTAAGAGCTATAGCCTTTGAGCTTAATCTCGGCCTTACTTTCCAGGAAGCAATAGGAGATTTGAATATCATAAATATTAAAAATGAACAGTATGAGATCATATTGAGATTTGAGGATGGAACCATCCTGACTAACAGGCGTTTTAGCACGGATTTATTTAATGATGAAGAAAAGAAAGCGGAACTGTATGACAGACAGGGAAAATATTCTGGTGAGGTTTCTTTTATGCCCGAAGCGGTTAAGTTTAATTCAATGACAGGTGAAATGTATATTAATCCGGAAGATGTTACATTGGATTATGCATATTATTATGATAGGGCCAAAAAGAAAAAGGAAAAACTTTTAGCAAAAAGGTTGCTTTCTATAATTATTAGGAGAGCGGAAGAAAATAGGCTTCATTATGCGGTGTAATGGGGTCAGACCCCTCTGGCACACTAAAGTGCTAAAGGGGTCTACCCCGCATTAATACGTAAAATAGTATAATTTAATGAAATACCTATTGACATATATTGCATGAAAGAGTATATTATTAGGGTAAAATCGAAATGGGTACGGGATTTGTGTGTTTTTGAGAGACACAATAATGAGTGGCTATTAGCTTAATAACCGAGTATTTATATAGCGAAAGAATGATGAACGGAGGTATTATGATGCTTATCCGAGACCGTATTTTTGACAGACTTGATAAGATGAACATGACTCAGAAGACTTTTTCTGAGTTGACCGGTATACCGCAGTCAACTGTAAGTGACTGGCGAAAGAAGAGGACTAATCCTACCGCCGAGAAGATCATGATTGTGTGCGAGGTGCTGAAGGTAACTCCGGAGTGGCTTTTATCTGGTATAGAGCCACAGGGCAAGCGTGGCAAAGCACCGAAGAAGCAGGTTGTGGATCTACAGACTGATACGGGTCTCCTTATAGAGTGCTACAATTCCTTGGACCAGTCGTCCCAGGCACATCTTTTGGGGTATGCTATGGGATTAAAGAAAATGCAGGAAGAGAAGAAGAATTGAGTTTCTTCTTTTTTACACATCAAATCCGTATAATAAGATTAATTCTAAGAAAAGGTCGAAAAGAAGCGTAAGTGGTGTCCGGGCAAGGCTTTTCGAAATCCTACTAGAGAAAGGTTTAAAATGACAATAAGCGACAGAATATTTGAAAGACTATCATCAATTGGAATGACTCAGAAGCGTTTTGCAGAGGAGGCAGGATTGCAGCAGAGTACAATAAGTGAGTGGAGAAAAAAACACACGAATCCTTCTTCGGAAAAAATTATACCCATCTGTAAAGCACTTAATGTATCTCCGGAATGGCTGCTTTCGGGTGTTGATCGGGCAGGTGCGAGAAAAAGCAAGGCCGGAACGGATTTCGTAATTATTGATAAAAATACTGAGTTATGGGATCTTGTGGAACAGTATAAAAATCTTAACAAAGAAACCCGCAGCAAAATAATGGGATATGTTGAGGCAATGGCTGGGGTCAATGGCTGCCCTCTGACACGCTAAAGTGCTAAAGGGGTTTTACCCCTGTGATACACGATACACAAGTGCCTAAGGAATATGAACAACTATATTTTTTATAAGCATAGTCCGTAAATTAGAAAAAATACTGAAAAGATATATAAATATAACATCAGGTATAATCCTTGACTATAAAAGAATACGAGTATGAAGGATGAGAAAAATGAGTAAAGGAATAAGCGATAATCTGGATAAACAGGATGGCGGGTTGCCTATAATGGATGAGAATATAATCCGTGACAAGATATATTTTATAAGAGGAGTCCGTGTTATGCTCGACTTTGATTTGGCAGAGTTATACGGATATGAGACTAAAAATTTCAATCGACAGGTAAAAAACAATGCTGGGAGATTCGAGGGTGAGGATTTTATGTTTCAATTGACTCGTCAGGATGTTGAAGATTTGGTGAGGTGCAAAAATTTCACCTCACGGATTGATACGTTGTTTAAGGGACAAGGTGGTGGATCAAGGTATTTACCTTATGCATTCACCGAGCAAGGTATTTATATGCTCATGACCGTTCTCAGGGGAGATTTGGCAACAAAACAGAGTAACTGCAATGTGACCGTGAAATAGAGAAAAGGGCAGGAAAGGATAGTGAGAAAAAATGGATGAAAGGCTGAAAATGATAGAAGAACTGTTGAAGCATCCTCTTGGTCCCGATGATGTATTTAAGTTTAGGTGCAAACAATGCGGTGGCTGTTGCAGGGATCGTAATGATATTCTTTTGTCTCCGTTTGATCTGTGCCGGATAGCTAAGGCCCTGGATAAAACTATTTCTGAGGTATTGTCGGATTATGGCCATCTGTATGTGGGAGATACGAGTAAGGTCCCTCTGATTTCGCTTAAGATGCGGGATGATAATGGAAAATGTCATTTTTTAAGGGAAGATAACAAGTGTGGGATCCATTCGAGCAAACCGGCAGTGTGTGCATTGTTTCCACTTGGACGTAGTGCATCAAAAAAGGATGGCAAGACCGAGATTTTTTATATTCTGCAGCCAACCGAATGTGGAGACCGTGATGAAACACATACTCCACGGGAATGGATGGGAGAATTTAATCTGGAGGAGAGCGAAGACTGGTTTTTCATCTGGCAGGGTATTGTTTTTGAAATATCTGAACATACAAGGAAACTTTTACCTAAGTTGCCGGAAAGCGTTGTAAATGAAATGATGATCGGAATGGCAAACATTCTGTATATGCGCTATCATCTTGATAAACCTTTGCCCCCACAGGTAAAAGAAAATGGTATATTAGCACTTAAGATGCTTAAGATGATAGAAGATATGTTGAGCCATGCAGGGTGATGATTCCATGCAAATAAACTGTAAAACGATAATCAACAACATATTTCTTTCTAACTTGCTTTACTACGCTAAAGGACTAAAGGGGTCTGACCCCGTTTGGAGGTTTTATGCCAAGACCAAAAAGAATATGGTATCCGGGTGCAACATATCACATTATGAGTAGAGGAAACAGAAGAATTTCGATATTTCAGGAACGTGCTGATTATTTACATTTTCTGAAATGCCTGAAGATTATAAAAGAAAAATATCCGTTTGACCTGCATGCGATCTGCCTTATGACAAATCATTTCCATATGCTGCTTAAAACAGGTTCGGATGAACTGTGGAAGATAATGCAGAAGTTGTTAAGCATCTATGCGGAACATTTTAACCACAAGTATGATTTTACAGGGCATTTGTTTGAAGGACGTTATACTTCAAAAATCATAGAAGACGAGTATTATTTTATGGAAGTGAGTCGTTATATCCATCTAAATCCGGTGAAAGCAGGTATGGTTATTGCCCCGGCGGATTATGAATACAGTAGCTACTCTTCGTATATGGGAATGGAAAACGATATTGATCAACATAGGGAGAACGGTTTTAGCAAGAGTCAGTCAATGATCGGTGATCTTATTACCACGTCTCATGTGCTTAATTATTTTCCAGATAAAAGCTCAAAACATTATCGTGCATTTGTTGAGGGAAGGATATCACACACAGAACATGAGCAAATGATCCGGAAGGACATGAAGGAAGATGACATGTGGTTACCATTGGGGTCAGACCCCTCTGACACACTAAAGTGCTAAAGGGGCAGATAGACGCCATGTACCTTTCAACTACGCGTTAAATGACAAATATTTTTCTCTATGCTATAATTCTGAGCAATAAAAGAATGCGAGTAGCAGGTCACACCTGCCGGAGTGGTCCCGAAAGGAAACGGAAGCTGAGTCAAGACTAGACTTGTCATCGCGCGCCCCGAATGTAAGATTTGCCGTGTTCACGCCTAGTCAGCCTCCTAGTATAGAAATATAGAAAGAAGGTAATCGATGAAAATACCCAAAGAATTAGCAAAGCATTTTGGTGTTAAAATCACGGAAATGCTTTTCACTAAGCCTCAAAGAGTGATAATCAGGTATGAAGATGAGTGGAGTAATGATGAAATAAGAGAAAATGTTTTTTCAATTAATTTGGTGGATGGACCGACGGGGGGCAACTATCGATGTAAATTATAAAACTGATGATGGAGAAGGGGTAATTGCATCAGCTGTTAAAAATATAAAAGAGATTATAGTTTCTGATTGAATAATTCATTCTTTTACAGTTGGGAGTCTTATATAGAAAAATGAATGATAACAGAAGGAGTAAAATGAAAAACAATCATGACCGGAATTGCTGACATAGGGAAAATATATAACGGGTTGGATGTGACTGCAACATGTAAACACATTGGATGCCTGATTGATAAAAGCGAGTTACATGATAAGGAACTTGCGGAAAAAATGAACATTTCCGTACAAGCTATCAATAAATGGCGCCATGGACATTCTATTCCGGATATTGAAAATCTGTATATATTGAGCAGGATACTTGAAGTTAGTGTTGATGATTTTCTTGTGCCTAAAGATTTAAGGATTGGAAAAACTGTTAAAAGTAAGCCGAAAATGTTGAAAAACGGTTTGTTTCTGGGAATGTATATTTACAAGAGTGGAAAGATATACAAAATGCAGAATGGGGTCAGACCCATCTGACACACTAAAGTGCTAAAGTGGTTATTTTGAAGGCAAAGATGATAATAATAACGGCAGAAGAGCAAACATTGTGATGGTCAGATCAGGCCAGATTTTTAAGAAAGCAGTCAGGGGAAGATTTGTAAATAGGATTGAAAATGGTTTTAAAGCTACTGATGAAAGAGACGTTTGGTTCTATGAGCTCGATCCTGCCGTTATTCCTGGAGATATTTTGCGTGTGGACACAGATGGAGGCGTACGTGAGATATGTGTTGAAAAGATATTCTACCTAGCAGGCTCATATGAATGTGGGATTCATAAGAACGTGATAGAACACACAGGACTTTCACAGGATTCTTTTATGAAAAAGATGTGTAGGGATGAGATTTGAAAATACATTATTACAGGAAGGGAAATGACAAAAGAATGAGTTACGACCTTTATTTACGGGATCCGGTGTCAAAAGAAAAACTGCAGGTTCCCGGTCATATGATGTATGGCGGCAATATCAAATGTGATTATATTGATGGTAAGTTGATTCCTACAACGACCACGGAAGCATATCTGAACATAACGTACAACTATGGACGATATTATTATGAAGCATTCCCGGACAGTGGGGATGAGGAAAAATCCAGGCAGCATGACGATGACTGCAAAAAATATGGTATTGGCTATGTTTGGGGAGGAATACGCGTGTTGAATGGGTTATCCGGGGCAGAAGCTATTCCTGTTCTTGAGGAAATGATACGTCGTATTGAAGAAAAATATAAAAATCCGAACGGAAATTGGATAATCTCAAAAAGGGAAAGGACATATTTTATAAACCGGGAAACCGGGCAGAGAGAAGGCAAAGGTTTTATACCCTTGATTGCTTTTCTTAATATAAAGAAGAACGCAGGTTCTGATGAAGAGGCGGCAAGGATATTCGACGAAAAATACGAAGAGTGCTCAGAACCCTATGAGATGGATGAAGGCAGCGATGGCGGTAGTTATTGGGAAGAGACAGCAGCGAATGCTATCAGACCGCTTTACCAGCTAATCGCTTTATCCAGAATGCGTCCGGACGGCGTGTGGAGCGAAGAATCGTGAAGGAGTGATTAGCTCATCACATGAAAGAGGCACTCCAAGAATGAGTGATAAGAAGATGCGGTTATTACAGTTAGAAAGGTTAGGAAAGATGGCAGCAAATGATTTCAACATTGTATGAGCCTTTCCGTCATTGGTCGGAAGGCGGAAGTGTATATATTTTGTCGGATCTGCATTTTGAAGATAGTGATTGCAAATTGATGGATCCGAACTGGATAACTCCGGATGAGCAGATAGAGATTATCAACAATACGGTCTTTAAGAATGATACTTTTGTGTGCTTGGGTGATGTAGGTGATCCAAAGTATGTGCCGATGATCAAAGCAGTGAAAAAGATCCTTCTTCTGGGTAATCATGATGCGAGAGGCACATATAAGGATCTGTTCAGCGAAGTCTATGCAGGCCCGCTGTTTATATCGGATAAGATCCTGCTTTCGCATGAGCCGGTGTATGGTCTGTCTTGGTGTTTAAATATTCATGGGCATGATCATAATGGTACGGAAGCATATCGTGAAGATTGTAAGCACATTAATCTGGCTGCTAACGTATGTGGTTATACTCCGCTTAACCTGGGAAAAATTATTAAGGACGGCGTTCTGTCGGATATTGACAGTATCCATCGCCAAACGATTGACAGAGCTACTGAGAAGAGAAAGAGAAAAATGAATATGAAGGAGAATAACAATGGCGAGATTTGATGCAATATCCACAAGGATGAAAGAAAACTATGAATTTCCGTATAGATTCAAAATGACAAGGCGTACACCTGTGATCATCAGACTTGATGGGAAAGCGTTTCACAGCTTTACGAAAGGTTTTGTACGTCCGTTTGATTATGTGTTGATGACAGCTATGCAGAAGACGATGTTGGATTTATGCCGGAATATTCAGGGAACAGTCCTTGGATATACACAATCAGATGAGATATCTCTGCTGCTTATTGACTATCAGAATCTGGATTCGTGTGCCTGGTTTGATAATGAAGTACAAAAAATATGCTCAGTCTCTGCATCCATGTGTACGCTGTATTTTAATAAGCATTTTTCGGAGGAGGTAGCAAAGTCTGCTGATGGAAGTGCAGAGCATAAAGCAAGACTTAAAGCGGCAGAGACCGGAGGCATGTTCGATGCCCGTTGCTTTAATGTGCCTGTTGATGAGGTGACGAATTACTTCCTTGGCCGACAGAATGATGCCAGCAGAAACTCTGTACAGATGGTGGGACAGTGCTATTTCTGCCAGAAAGAGCTGCAGGGGAAAAGCGGAAATGATATACAGGATATGCTTCTGACACAGCACGATATCAACTGGAATAACTTTACTGTTCCAGAGAAGCGCGGTGCGGCTTGTTACAAGAGGGAAGACGGCTGGTTCCTTGATCTTGATATGCCCATCTTAAAAGAAAGCGGTCGGGACTATGTGGAGAGGTTGTTGATGCCTGCAGAGTGATGGTGACGGAGATGGATGATAATAACCAGAAGTTCAAATATACATGCGAAGTATGTGGAAAGACAGAGATACTGACATCGGATGAGGCATATCAGGCTGGCTGGGACTATCCGCCTTTTATGGGTGCTTACGGAATCGTGTCCCCAAGAACCTGCCCGGATTGCCCGATGATGGATACGGCTTGGGCAGCACTTATGCTGAAGAAAATCCCATATGAGGATCTTACAGAAAAGCAGAAAGAGGCTGTACAGCGGATCAAGGCGGAACCGGCAAGTATGGAGGTGTCTGAAGTATAACACAAGAGGACGGTGATACATATGAATCAGTATTCCTGCATATGCAGGTTTGTATCGGAAAATGATAACTGGAGAGAACTACTCGCCGGTAAGAATATAAGCATAAAAGAAAACAACGGCCTTGCGATCATGAACTATGGGATCGAATGTGATTTCGCCGACCCTGTGGTACAGGAATCGCGGGGCATTATCATAGATATGGAAAGCCTGGATGTTGTCTGCTGGCCTTTCAGGAAGTTTGGAAATTATGGCGAAGGATATGCGGATACTATCGACTGGAATACCGCCAGGGTGCAGGAGAAGATAGACGGGAGTATCGTAAAACTGTGGTATGACCATAAGAACGGGAGATGGCAATGGTCCACAAACAGCGTAATCGATGCAGCAGAAGCCAATGTGATGGATAGCGGAGTATCGTTTATGGATCTCATCCTCCGGGCGGAGAATTATAAGGATATCCCATTTGATAATCTTGATCCTGATAAGACGTATATTTTTGAGCTTGTCGCACCGGAGCATAAGATTGTTATCCGATATGATTTTCCGTATCTGTATCACATCGGAACAAGAAGCAATATCACAGGGCAGGAATCCAATGATGATATCGGTATCAAAAAGCCGGCGGAATACTCATTACATTCTCTACAGGAGTGCATTAAGGCAGCGGAAGTTCTGAATCAGCAGGAGGGAAGTGTTGAGCACGAAGGCTTTGTTGTGGTTGACGCAGAATGGCACCGAATAAAGGTGAAATCTCCGGAATATGTTTATGCCCACAGAGTCGCGTCCTGCCATGTGTTCACGAAGAAAAGACTTCTGCCGATGGTCAGGGCAAACGATGGAGGCCTGGAAGAACTGATACAGACCGCATCGGATTCTGAAGTATATGTGCGGTATTATCAGTGGCGGTATGCTGAACTGAAGAAAGATATTGGCATTGCTGTAGCCAAAGCCCGTGCCATGTATGAGGAGTTGGAACACGACAGAAAGGCCTTAGCAGGATATCTGAAGGTTGAACCGTTACAGACTTTCTGCTTTAAAGCAATCGGTAATAATATGACGACTGCGGAAATCATAAGCGGAATGCCGGATTCGGCCATTGGAAGACTGATAGAGGATTACAGGATTTCATAAGAAAGTGGGGAAAGAATAATGCTGCAGGTAAGACAGGGTGTATTTGAAACCAATTCTTCATCGTCACATTCGATAATTATCAAAAAGAAGAATCTTCCACTTAGTGAAAAGGTAAATGCGGAGTGGCGGATCCGCAAAAAGGATGAGAATGATCCAAAGAACGGAAAGCTCACTTTTTATTGGGATGATCTGGAGTTTGAAAGATCTCCGTTTCATTTCCTTGTGGACTGGTATGACCGACTTTGTTATACGGTTGCGTCATTTAACAATAAAAAGACTGTAGATGAACTTGAAGAGATATGCAGCCGCAGATTAGAAGGTTTTAAGGGATTTGACTTTTCTCTTGTAGGGCATGGGGCTGATAAGGGAAAGGAATATTACGGTTATGTCGATCACCAGTCCCACGGTCTTCTGGAAGGGATGCTTGAAAAATACCATTTATCACTCGAGGAATTCGTTTTTAACGACAGATATGTGGTAGTTATCGATGGTGATGAATTACAGTATTTTAAAACACTTACGGAACAGGAGTTTTTCGACAAGGAAGCTATCGAAGGAATCGAATCGGCAGATCAATGGTACAGATGGGATAAGGACGAGGAAAACGATGATAGGATCACGGATGACGAGGACGAATAGTTACAAAAATGGAAATATCCTTGTGGCTATCTGCGCTGATGGAACAAAGCTCAGATATACACCGGATGGCGTTGACTCTGCTCCGGAGTTCCCGGAATCCATTGATCTTAAGATAACAGGGTATTGTGAAGAAAACTGCCCCATGTGCCATGAGAATGCCGGGAAGGATGGTATTCACGGGAACTTTAACCAACCTTTGCTCAAGACGATTCAGCCATATACTGAGCTGGCAATAGGCGGAGGTAACCCACTGTCCCATCCGGGATTATATGATTTTTTGCAACGGATGCGTGATCGTAAAGTAATCTGCAATCTCACCGTCCATTGGAATCAGTTTGTAAAAGAGTATGAAATGCTGCGACTGTGGCAGGAAGATGGGCTGCTCCATGGCATAGGTGTATCGATAGGAAATCAGCCGGTGCAGACAGAATTGCTCTGTGGTTTTCCAAATCTTGTCGTCCACACGATTGCAGGTATAAACGATGAGGATTCGTACAGAGTTTTGGCGGATAATGATCTGAACCTTTTAATCCTGGGTTATAAGGATTATGGCCGCGGCATCCATTATTACCGACAAAATACAGATGTAGATGGAAAGATCCGATGGGTTGCTGATCATGTTGCTAGCCTGTCGGATCATTTCAGATCGGTCTCATTTGATAATCTTGCAATAAAGCAGCTGGATTTGAGGAGCAAGCTATCTGCTTATTTCTGGGACCGGTTTTATATGGGCGGAGAGGGCGAGTTTACCATGTATGTGGATCTTGTGGAGAATAAGTTTGCTGCATCCTCCACAGATAAGCGGATGGATATTTGCTCAGATGATATCCGGGATTTGTTTTGGATTGTGAATAAGACGTGGTAAAGGAGATACTATTTTTAGACTTAATCAAATGAGGGTTTCGCAATTTTTTCAAAAATACGGATAAAATCTACACTCAAATGCAGAAATAGTGAAATCTGAAGAGAAAAATAAGTGTTTTTACATTTTTACGAGGAATCAGGCTGTGAAGACGTTTGCAGAAGAAAAAGAAACTGATGTGATTCATCAGATTTTTTTACCTAAAGTTAAGAGTCCTAAAGCAAGACAAAGTCTGGAATATATTTATGAGCTGTCAAATATGGTTATTTTCTATGCGAGGATAAGGGCTGGCGCAGAAGAGCTAGAAGAAACATGGAATCCATAATTTTGAGTATTTCATGAAGTGTTTGCCTCTCACTTGAAAAAAGTACTTGAAAATACTTCGGTAAACCGTTATAATATTTAGCAAGATGGGAGGTATGCGCCATGTTAATCAATGATGAATTGAACAGACAGAATATGACGAAGTATCGACTTAGTAAAGAAAGCGGTGTACCACAGGCAACAATAAATGATATATGCAGCGGGAAGGCTGAACTTGAGAAGTGCTCCGCAGGCACCCTTTACAGACTTGCAAAGGTATTGGGACTGACTGTGGAAAATATACTTGAGTCTGTCCGGGAAGATTATAGAAGTGATTTTGAAACTTTCAAGAGCAATACGTGTCATTATGTGAAAGATATGGGTGATCTTGATTTTATTGTAGATGTGTTGGAGTCTGACAAAGTACGTAAGCTATACAATAAACACTGGTACCCTGAAGCATTATATCTTCTGGCGATGTTGGATTATCTTTGTAGGGAAAACGATGTACCTGTCTGCACCAAATACAACGATATTCGTGTTCAGAAACTGGAGAGACCGGTTTTTCCAATAGGAGTTCTTCTTACAAGCGAGGTGTTGAAATCTGATGAGCCGATAAAAAAGGCTGAAGAGGATGCTATCCCCGAGTTTCGAAGGTTCAATATCATAGAAAGCGAGGTAAGAAATGTTGTCTGATAAGGGTTTTACGAAAGAGAACCTTGATCTGTATCTTAAGGAACTTGCTAAGGAATACCGAAAGAACAATAGAAAATCCATGCCAGTTGAAATCATCCTTATTGGTGGGGCTTCGGTCGTGATAAATTACGGATTTCGTGAAATGACATATGATATGGACGCTATTATCAATGCTACGTCATCCATGAAGGATGCTATCAACCATGTGGGCGATAAGTATGAACTACCCAATGGATGGATGAATGCCGATTTTATGAAGACAGCTTCATATACGCCCAGAATAGTGCAATATTCTCAGTATTATAAGACATTTTCAAATATAGTCACTTTCAGGACTGTTGCCGGAGAATATCTGTTAGCAATGAAATTGATGGCGAGCAGAAAATACAAATACGATTTATCTGATGTGATCGGTGTTCTATGGGAACAGGAGGAAAAAGGAAATCCGATAACATTGGATAAGATCAGGGATGCGTCAGTGAAACTCTATGATTCTTACGATTCTTTACCTAAGGATTCAAGAGTATTTATTGAGAAAGTCATAGAAGAGGGAAACTACAAGGAAACATACATGCGTGTTAGGCAGATGGAGATAGAGAACAAGGAAATTCTTTTGCAATTCCAGGAAGAATATCCAGGGGTTACAAACACAGATAATGTTGATGACATTCTGGCCACAATACGCAGAAAGAAAGATAGTCAGTAGGATATAACCCCCTGGATAACCCCTCTTAGTATCATCATAAAGGGGTTATCCGAATAAAAACTGTGGAGGTGTGAGACACAATGAAAACAATAATCATGGCTGGCGGTAAAGGGACGCGAATATCAGCATTGTTCCCGGATATTCCTAAGCCGCTTATACCGATAGAGGGTAAGCCTGTCCTGGAGTGGGAGATATGCTCTCTCCGAGACCAGGGCTTTAAGGATATGATTCTGACCGTATCACATATGGCAGATAAGATCATAGATCATTTCGGGGATGGAAGTAAGTTAGGTGTCCATATCGAATATTTTGTAGAGGAACAACCACTGGGAAATGCGGGTGCATTATATAAGATGCGTGATAAGCTTGGTGCCGAACCGTTCCTGCTTCTTAATGCGGATGCCGTATTTGAGATTGATTTCAACCGCTTTGTTGGCTTTCATAAGTCGCATGGCGGTCTTGTCACGTTATTCACACATCCAAATAACCATCCTTATGACAGCGGTGTATTGATCACAGCCGAAGATGGAAGCGTGGACAGATGGCTTACAAAAGAGGACGTTCGTCCGGAATGGTATGCAAACTGTGTTAATGCTGGTCTGCATGTGATCGATCCAAAGGCGCTTGATATTGCTGCTGATGCGGTTATTGATGGTCATAAGGCTATCGATGTTGAAAAAATCGGAACCGAAGTTGACGGCAAGCGCGTGAAGGTGGATCTGGACAGACAGATATTGAAACCACTGTGCGGCACCGGAAAGATGTTCTGTTATCAGAGCCCGGAATATGTAAAAGACATGGGTACACCGGAGCGTTTTGAGCAGGTATGCCGGGATTTCAAAGCCGGTATGGTTCAAGGAAAGAATCTTAAGAACAAACAGAAGGCGATATTCCTCGACAGGGATGGCACGCTCAATAAGTACGTAGGTTTCCTAAGAAACATAGATGATTTCGAGCTTATCGACGGTGTAGCTGAGGCAGTTACGAAGATCAATGCCAGCGGTTATCTTGCGATAGTTGTTACCAATCAGCCGGTTATTGCCAGAGGGGAAGTGACGGTTCCTCAGCTTCAGGAAATCCACAATAAGATGGAAACGCTCCTCGGAAAGCAGGGCGCTTATCTTGACGGATTATATTACTGTCCGCACCATCCGGATAAAGGGTTTGAAGGCGAGATACCTGAGCTTAAGTTTAATTGCGAATGCCGCAAGCCGAAGCCGGGTATGCTCTTAAAAGCAGCAGAAGATTTCAATATCGACCTTGAAAACAGCTGGATGGTCGGTGACGGAGAGAATGATATCAAAGCCGGTAAGGCCGCTGGATGCAAGACCACACTTATTGGTGATGGTGATTTCGGTCAGGATATGACGGTTTCAAGCCTGCTGGAATTTGTGGAGAAGGCTTTGTAATATCACAGGGGCAGGATGGGGCAGGTTTTTTCGGTGATTATTATTCTTATGTTTCTTTATATGTATTACTGTTTTTACTTGCATCATCTTGCAACATAAAAAGAATAATAGAAATAAAGATACAAATACAGATACTATGAAATTGACGAAATCAGTAAATATTTTTAATCAAGAGCAGCGTGAGATACGATGCATTGCCAGGGAACATGATTATCTGGGCGATGGTACGACATTTGTAGAAGAAGACCTGGAAGTCGGCAGACTCTACACCTTCATTCACGGTCGGGCTGAGTCGTATGGGGAGATGGTATTTCTGAAGGAAGTGCCTTCAAGATTTGGGTTTCAGTCGTATTTGTTTGAAGAACTGAAAGCTTATGATGAAGAGGAATTCAAGCTGAAAAGCCGGGAGTGGTTTTGGGACAAAATAGATAAGAGCCTGGAAGATGTGAAGAACGGAAGAGTACACAGTGCAGAGGATCTTGATAAAGTCGTAGAAGAATTGTTAAGGCATGAAGATTTTAAGCCGTATTTTACCGAAGGTCACGATCCCGGTGCCGCATACTGGATATATCCGGTAAAGGTTGAAGACGCTGACAGGATTGAGAATATCAAAGAGTTCATGGAACTTGAAATATCCATACCTGATAACTATTTTGACTGGCTGCTCACGGATTTTTTTGTTGATGGTATTGATCCGGATCTTTCGATAAATTCACATCGGTATTCCACTGATTATGTGCCGGAAGGGGTTCCTATTTATGGCTTTGCATGGGACCTGCATCCGAACTTTTACACGAAAGAAGATTTTGAAAATATCCTGCAAAGGATGGAGGAGACGGCAGTAGTGCTTCGCTCCGGTCAAATAGACCAGCTCCCGCACCGGCAAAAAGAACATCTCAGAAAAACCTTTGCTATGGTTGCGGAGGATGAATCGGAGATGACATATAAGGATGCGATGGTCATAACAGCTAAGTTTTATGATGCAATTGTGCTAAGACTGCGCCGCATGATTACCGAGAGTTTGGAGACGGACAAATTCTGTGTTACGGCACCGTAAAGAAAACACAGATTCCGGATAACCCCTCGATAACCCCTTGACAAAAACCGCAAAAGGGGTTATATATAATCACAAAGGGGGCATTAGCATGGAGAAAGGCATTGATAGAATTCAAAAGCTGGAAGCTGAGATAGCAACCTTGCCAAGAGGATATATCTCTAAGAAGAATATTAAGGGCAGTATAAAAAAATATCATCAATGGACTGAGGATGGGAAAAAGAAGAGTAAGTACATCGATGAAGATAGTGCTGCGGAACTTGAAGGGCTTATTGAAAGGCGTCGTTTATTGCAGGATGAGGTAAGAAAGCTTAAAAAGACTCTCCCCAAATCTGTAAAAAGTGGTCTTGTAGGAAAGCTGCATTTTAAGACAAACGTCCTATGTGGGAAAGACCTGAAACTCTTTGTGGATCCGGTGAGAGGATTAGAGCAAAGAGATTGCTTTAATGTGATAGAGGAATACCTTGAACGGCGTAATCCTGGGAAGGTTTTCATTCTATATGGTCTCAGAAGAACCGGAAAGACCACACTTATAAAACAGGCCATAGCATCACTTTCGGTTGGCGACCTGGACAAAACTGCTTTTATTCAGGTGAAAAAGGGAGATACGCTAGGGGATATAAATACAGATTTAAAATTGCTTTCGGGAAATGGATACAGAAATGTATTTATCGATGAAGTTACATTTGCAGAGGATTTCATAGAAGGAGCTGCATTGTTATCGGATATTTATGCCGCTTCGGGAATGAAGATCATCCTTTCGGGAACTGATTCGCTGGGCTTCATTTTTTCTGAGAGTGAGGAACTGTATGACCGGTGCATCATGCTTCATACCACATTCATTCCCTACAGAGAATTTGAGCGTGTGCTCGGGATTACAGGAATTGATGAATACATCCGATACGGCGGAACTATGAGCCTTGGAGGTAAGCACTATAATGAAACTGTGACATTCAAAACCAAGGCGAGTACAGATGAGTATATTGACAGCGCCATTGCCAGAAATATTCAGCATTCACTTGCTTTTTATCAGGATGGAGGCCATTTCAGGCATCTTGCTCAGCTATATGATAAAAATGAGCTGACGAGTGCTATCAATCGTGTGGTAGAAGATATTAACCACAGATTTACGATAGAAGTTTTGACTAATGATTTTGTTTCCCATGATCTCGGCATATCCCGGAGAAATCTGCGAAAGGACAGGGAGAATCCGACAGATATACTTGACCGTATTGATAAAGAAGCTTTTACAAATGGACTTCGCAGGATGCTGGATATTCTGAACAAAGAGGAACAGAGTGTTCAGATTACGGATACGCATAGGATTGAGATAAAGGAATATCTGGATTTGTTGGATCTTACCGTTGATATTGCGACAGAGTTTATCCCGGTCAGAAATGAAAAGATGTACAGGACGGCCGTTGCTCAGCCGGGTATGAGATATTCACAGGCGGAAGCTCTGGTGCGACAGCTGCTGCTGGATAAGGAATTCCAGAATATTTCCGCTAAAGACAGGAAGTATGTACTGGAACGGATCATGAATGAGATTAAAGGAAGGATGATGGAGGATATTATCCTTCTGGAGACAAAAGCGGCATATCCCGAAAAGGAAGTTTTCAGGCTTCAATTTGCTGTCGGCGAATTTGATATGGTTGTTGTTGATCCAGCTTCGGTAACTTGCGAGATTTACGAAATCAAACACAGTAAAGAACCTGTACCTGAACAGTACAAAAATCTGATTAATGATGAAAAGTGTGAGGCAACGGAATTCAGGTTTGGAGATATAACTCGTAAAGCTGTTATATACCGTGGCGAAGACATGCGGGACGGAGATATTGAATACCTAAATGTCGAAGAGTACCTGAGAAGTTTGTTGGATAACCCCTTGAAAAACAAATCATAATAAGATGGGGGTTATAACACATTTTGCACGATGACGAATAAATATGCGCCGGGATTATCACACTTGTGGTTATCGTAGATCTTGATAAGAAATCCGCCCACAAGTCCAAGAGTACTTTTCAAGTCCATGTGGTTATCAGAATCCAGATAAGTTATCCGGCATATGATGCCATAAAAATACTATCAATCACGGAGGAGGACTGTCACGGTTCTCCTTTTTTTAAAGGCAGGCATTATTATAATCAGGATGCGTTGGAAAAAGGATGGTTTACTGAGGCTAGAGAACGTAGTAACCGGCATTTGAAAAAACAGAAGCTTCGGATTCATTATCGTGAAGATGATGTTGGTCGGTTATATTATTACGATCCTTGTTCAAGGGAGTATATGGTTTTTGAATTGTGTGATTATGAAAGTTATATAGCCGACAAGGTATTTTTTGAAGAAATGATCATTTATGATGAAAAAACAAATGCTGCAAAGAAAAAACAGCAGGTAAAATATCAGACCGGAATAAACCGGCTGAGAAAAGGTGTAAAAAAATGTTTAAGAATTCTGAAAAAATAGCAAATAAAGATAAGAAAAGAGCGGGAAGAGTAAGAAAAGATATTTCCTCTGATCATAGGGATGGCGAGATTGAAAGGGAAGGAAAATTCATGCTGGAATTTATGACTCCGGGTATGGTTGAGGGTAAAGTCATATGAGATGGGAAAATGCGGTATATACGGGGGAAAGCGGTAATCCGCTTATAGATGCACTTCCATTTAAGATCAACGAAGAAATGATAAAGGGTTTAGAAGAGTTGTGGTCAGCTTCAGAGGAAAACAGAAGTGCAGGCGTTGAGGAAAGAATTAAGCAGCTTCAGGATATGAGAAAAACATTTCTCTATAGGCGGAAAATGCAAAGGATCGCTTGGAGACTTGACTCTTTGATAAGGTGTGCATATAGGAGTAGAAACCCGTTCCGGGATGATAATCCGGATAATATCAATGCGCAAGGCTTTTTGTTTTCAGGAGTTTATGGTATTGGAAAAAGAACTTTGATGCGCAAGCTTGTAAGTTTATATCCGGATGTGATATTTCATCATGAATATGATGGGAAGTTGTTTTATTCAATGCAGATTCCTGTATTATATGCTAAAATGCCACAGGATGTTAGCGTTTCCGGCTTGTGTAGGCAGCTTCTAGGTGTTTTGCGAGAAAAGAGCGGGGAGCAGGGAAAAAACGTTGGCCAGGGAAAAAATGGGGAGATGGGAAAAACCGGGAGGATTGGATCGTTCAATATTCATTATGATAAAGGCAGCTCTGTTATAGATATATTATTTGGTGTATTAAGAGAGCTTAACGTTGGATGCATTGTTCTGGAAACTCTTGAAGATTCAGATTTGACCGGAAAAGATAGTGAGCGTGTATTTAGGCTGCTACAGGGTATTATCAGGGAAGCAGGCGTTTCTGTCTGTATCATATGTGGGGAAAAGCTGGCAGAGGCGGTATCAAATACACCAGGAAGGGCAATGGTTTTTTCTTCTGCCAATGATCTTATATATACTCCTTATTCTCAGGATGATGAATGGGAAAGGTTTATTGATGTTCTCTGGAGTGAGCAGCTTGTTAAACAGCCACCTAAAAAAAGTATTGAACTTGATAATGTCTTGTTCGAGTGGAGCAGAGGGATTGCTGAGATTGTAGTACGTATTTTGATTGAAGTTCAGGAGAATGCGCTTGATAGGGGGACTGAAACTTGGGGGAAAAAAGAACTTGATATTGCGGCTAGAACGGCACTTAAAACGGTTCTTTCGTTTCTTGGTTCTATAGATCCTGTACTTCCACAGGATCTTGCATCAGTGATGGATGGAATGGTATAGGGGTCTGTCCCCCTTTGAGTTGACAGCCTAAACAAATAATGTTATATTTTTAAAAGATAGACACGGGGGGGGGTCAGACCCCAATGTGGTATAAATAGCGTCAAATTAAGACATCCAAGAAATAATAGCTTATAAATTTATGACTTGATTATATCAGCTTGGCCGGAAAAAAACAAGACAAAAAGACCTGTGTTGATTTTTATTTCAGGT
>JAFYYN010000016.1 GCA_017557525.1 Lachnospiraceae bacterium | reverse complement strand
CATTTACAGATACAGATCTGTGTATTCCCTGCTCATTCCATCTGCGCAGGTCCTGACAGACTCTTTCCCAAACATAGCAGTCGAGCTCATATATCGAACCAGCATCCTCCAAAGCAGGGATAAACTCTGAAGGAGGAATCCAGCCAAGCTTAGTATGATTCCATCGACAGAGCGCTTCTGCCCCAGTAACTTCTCCGGTTTCAAAATCCACCTGAGGCTGATACCACACCTGAAGCTCACCTTCTCTTATTGCAAATCTCAAATGACCGACTACATCAGAGATCCATTTTCCTTTTTCCCATTGGCTTGGATTATAGAACTGATATCCATCCTTAACTGTATCCCGAACCTTCCTTTCTGCTACACGAGCAAAATCAAGCATATGATCAACATCAGGATTCTTGTAATCTTCAGGCATCACTACATAGACACCGCTGCACATCTGAACCCTGACTTCTTTTCCTCTGTCAATGAAGTAATTACGTACTTGGTCAAAAACCTTTGTCTCGTCGGCTTTCATCTTCTCATTACCCCCGATGCTTCGGAGCACAACAAAATGATCGCCTTCAATTCGTCCTATTGCCTCTTCATCACTCATTACTTCTAAAGACTTTGTCGCCCAGAACTTCAATAGCTCATCACCGGCTTCTTTTCCCATATTATCATTTATATACTTGAAGTCTCTGATGTTGGTATACGAAAGCATATATGGGATATCCGGATGCTGCGTCAACAATTCCTCTACACGTTTTCTAAATCCGTTCATGCTGAGTACGCCGGTCAAAGGGTCTCTGTCAATAAGCTGTTTTACCGTTTCTTCATGCTTAGCATGCAGGGCTTTCTGTTTCATTATGACAATCACGTTAAAAAGAACTAATATAAGAATTCCCACGAGTATAAACAGACCATACTCATGAATATAATCTTCTAAATCATATTTGTATAACTTACGTGACGTGTGATCAAGAACGACCGCCTGTTTCTTGGTATCTGATAGTGTATCTATACCCGTATTAAGACGTTCAATAATCTCACGGCCTTTCTCCGTATCCAGAGCGCCAGCTCTAAAATCCATGGAAAACATTGCAGCAGGCTGGACTTTGAGATCATCATAAGTAGGTTTCTGCAGAACATAACTCCATACATATGAATTATGCAAAAGTGCATCGACCTTACCAGCGCGAAGAGCCTTTACACATTCAGGCATTGAGTCATAAAGCGTGATCTCTATGCCAGGGTACAGTTGTTTGACGGTTTCAGCTGCACCTCTTAATGAGCTCAGCATTCCGACGCGTAGCTCATGCATATCCGGAAGATCATTATGGTTAACAGTTACAAGAGTAAATGGAGTTTGTATAAGATTTTCAGAAACAACAGACTGCTTTCCTGACGAACTCGGAATAGCACTTCCAAATGGCATGACCACATCATATTCAGGGTTATCAAGGGCATCCTTAAGATTTCCCTCTTCCATTGCTCTGAAAACAGCTGTATAACCAGCATCTTTTGCTGCAGCTGTCATAAGATCTGCACCTATTCCGGTAATCATTCCTGCGTCTTCGTCAAAGTAAAACATAGGACAACGATCTGTAGGCACTCCGACAATGAGATATTCATCTGATTCCGCATTAGAAACAGTGCTGCTAATGACCCAGCAGCACAGAATAGCCAGCAAACATAACGAAGTTATTATTCTTTTACGGAGAGCGCCTTTCTCTATCAAAGTAGCACCTTTCTATTGGTTCTGAGTAGACTGATATTTTATTTCAATTGGATATAGAATCGCACGATAATTATATCATAATCTTATAAAATACCGATAAACATACGATTATATATAGATAAAGTTTGCAGCACACACCTGCAAAAGTCTCAATTACTGATCATGAAAAAAGTGTGCAAGTCAAACTCATACACCTTTTACATGGATCGAACATTCCTATTCTTTTTGCTTTTTCCTTTAGCATCTCTTATGGTGATGCCATAAAGCATCATACATTTCTCAACCAATGCAGCATACGGGACTTGAGCCAGGGATTCCCTCAGCACCACTGACCCATTTAATAAGCGATAACGCACGATCAACTACTTAATCTTATCGAATATTACTACTTTATCATCAAGCCAATCAGTAGTTAATTTCAAATAGATTACATCTTTGTTTTTAGGAT
>JAFYYN010000015.1 GCA_017557525.1 Lachnospiraceae bacterium | reverse complement strand
GCAGTACGAGAATATGTTCAGACATTTTGACTGGAAATACAACAACAAGGTTTCCGCAAACATTTACTATTCAGAGTCCATGAGCCATAAGATTTATGCTTCCTGTGATGCATTCCTCATGCCTTCACTCTTTGAGCCCTGTGGCTTAAGTCAGCTTATGGCATTAAGATACGGTACAATTCCCATTGTAAGAGAAACAGGCGGCCTTAAGGACACTGTAGAACCTTACAACGAGTACGAGTCAAAGGGAACCGGTTTCAGTTTCGTAAATTACAATGCTCACGAAATGCTTAATACAATTCGTTATGCAGAGAAGATTTACTACGACAGAAAACGCGAATGGAATAAGATGATCGACAGAGCTATGGCAGTTGACTTCTCATGGCAGGTTTCCGCTAACAAATACCAGGAAATGTACGACTGGCTGATTGGATAGTTTTAAGTATTAAATTAATTGTAAAAAATGTGCCGGAGGGACGGTTCCTTTGGCACATTTTTATGTTATTATAGTAAAAGTGAGCCAAAGGGACGGTTCTTCTGGCTCGAAAAGGATATTATTATGGCATTTGACGGATTTTGCATAAAAAGAATTACAAAAGAATACAGCGAACTGTTTACTGACGGAAGGGTATCGAAGATTATTCAGCCGAATAATTATGATATTATTCTGGTCATCAAAAAAGAGAAAGACACATACAATCTTTTTGTTTCTGCCAATCCCTCGATGTCGTATACATATCTCGTAAAAGATAAAGGTGAGGCGCCTCAGAATGCGCTTAATTTCTGCATGGTTTTGCGTAAATACATTGCCAACGGAAAAATACTAAGTGTTAAGCAAAAGGGCAATGAGCGCATTATAACGTTTGAAATAGAGCATCTTGACGAAATGGGCGACCGTTCTGTTAAGAAGCTTATTTTCGAGCTTATGGGCAAGCACAGCAATATCATTCTTACCGACGAGAAAGATATTATTTTAGACAGTATCAAGAGAATATCAGCTTTAACCAGTTCTGTCAGAGAAGTACTTCCTAAAAAGGAATATTTCTTCCCTTCGGATCTTACAAAAATAAACCCTTATGACTGCGATATCATAAAAGAATTAAACAGAATAATTTCCAAAAACGATGACGAAAAGTTAAAAACTTCAGCGCTGCTTTATTCAAACTTTGAAGGCGTTTCTAAAGCATTTGCAAAAGAAGTCATTAAAAGAGCGGGATTTGAAAATGATATTTCTGTAAGTGATTTAGATTCGGAAAAGATAAATACTCTATGCGAAGCTTTTGCCAAAACCATAAAAGAAGCTGAAGAGAATGCTTCGTTTTATGCTTATTCAAAGAAAAACTCGCTCTATGATTATTCTACTTTCCTGTATGAATCTTTTATGAGCGATGGCATTGATTCCAAAGAATACAAGGATGCTTATATCAGCGAATTCCTAAACGATTTTTACAGTGCCAAGCATGATGAGGGCGTTATTTTACAAAAGAGTAACGACATCATCAATGTATTGAATTCTCATATTCAGAAGAATAAGAACAAGATGGCTGAGTGGAATAAGGAACTCTTAGAATGCGAGAATAAGGAAACCCTTAAGAAATACGGCGAACTTCTAAAAGCTTACTGTCATAATTTATCGCAGGGTAAGGAAGCCGAAGTTCTTGATTATTATACAAACGAAAATATTATTATTCCGCTAGATGAGAACAAGAGCATTATTGCGAATTCGAACAAGTATTTTAACGATTATTCCAAGGCTAAAAGAAGAGAAGAAAAGCTTAACGAACTTCTCCTTCAGACACGGGCTGAGACCAAATACCTCGAAGAGATGCTTTTATATATTTCGATATCCGAAAACTCTTCGGATTTGAATCAGATTAGAAGCGAACTTTTCGACAAGGGTTATCTTCGTAAAAATATCAATCCGAAGGATAAGAAAAAGAAGTCTGTTATCAAGCATTACATATACGATAACAACTATCATATC
>JAFYYN010000014.1 GCA_017557525.1 Lachnospiraceae bacterium | reverse complement strand
GCCGGATTCATTGTTGGGCTCGGGTTGGCCTACTATGCAAGTGACATTCGGAGTACCCTCTTCGTATGCGGGGTATGTTTCAATGGCTATATCGTTTATGACGATAATATCTGCCTTAATAAGTCCCTGGATGATCAAGAGGTTCCATACAAAGTGGATCGTGATCGTATCCATACTGCTGACTGTGTTTGGACTTCTTGGTTTTTCATTCTCGACATCATATGCGATGTTGTTTTTGTTCGTAATCCCGTATGGTTTGGGAGCCGGTGCGATAGATGCTTCTGTGAATCATTATGTAGCAAATAACTACTCCGGTTCAGTGATGAATTTCCTTCACTGCTTCTATGGAGTAGGTGCAGTAATCAGTCCGAATATTATGGCACTGGCGTTAAGTAAGGCAAGATGGAACGAGGGATACAGATGGACCGCATATATCCAGATTGGGATTCTGTTTGTCTGTATTTTGTCTCTGTCGCTTTGGAAGAAAAATGAGAGAAGTGCAGAAGCTGAGGAAGAGGCAGGAGCCGGTATAAGAGAAGCACTAAAGGTTCCGGGGGTAATCCTGACTCTGATCGCTTTCTTTGCATACTGTTCAGGTGAAGCGACATGTTTTCTGTGGACTTCTAGTTATTTTGCAGGGGTAAAAGAAGGCCTTTCCGATGGACTGATTGCTTCTTTCGGATCTCTGATATTCGGAGGCCTGATGCTTGGAAGGTTGATATCGGGCTTTATCTCGGATAAGTTGGGCGATAGACTTCTCATAAGAATAGGCATTATCGTTGAAATAACCGGAATTGTGATGGTCATGCTGCCTATCAGTCATTATTTACTGGCGGCGATCGGTTTTGTGGTCATAGGAACAGGCATGGGACCTGTCTATCCTGCAATCCAGCATATGGCTCCTGCAAACTTCGGAAAGAAGTACAGCGCGGCAGTCATCGGACTACAAATGGCTTCGGCCTATGTTGGAAGTACATTTATGCCGATGGTATTTGGAAATCTGCAGCAACATATCGGTATTGGGATTATGCCTGTATATCTTTTGGTTTTTGCGTTTATGAACATTGGATTACTTGAAAGAACCTACGTTGTATTGAAGAAACAGGGAGCGTGAGAATATGGTTATTGAGCATGTCGCGATGTATGTAAATGACCTTGAAAAGACAAGAGACTTTTTTGTTGACTTTCTGGACGGAAAGTCCAACGACGGGTACCATAATAAGAAAACCGGCTTCCGATCGTACTTTGTTTCCTTTGATGGTGGTTCAAGGATTGAAGTTATGAATAAGCCGGATATGACGGATGATAATAAGGGACTGAACCGTACCGGGTATGCGCATATAGCTTTTTCGACCGGAAGCAAGGAACGGGTTGATGAACTGACGGAACGAATCCGGAACGCAGGGTACGTAGTCATAAGTGATCCCAGAACGACAGGTGATGGCTATTATGAGTCCTGTATTGTGGCAATCGAAGGTAATCAGATAGAACTGACTATATGACAGAGAAAACCTCTTTAACGGAGGGGGAATGCAGGGATATTTATTAAAATGTTTGCATTGTGGAGAGTATTTTTTGTATACGGACTGCGATTAGTGACCATGATAGGGCAGAATAGGGAGAAGTTAAAAGGTCAGCTGTTGCTGACCTTTTGATGTTAGTGATTATCTACAAATGATAACTGCAGATGCTCTAGAAATCTTTCTGCAATAGGAGTGAAGGTCTGATAGCGGTTCCAGGCTAAATAGAGCCTGGTCTCTGCTTTTGGAACCAGCGGACGGAATACAAGACCGCTGTCTTCAGAAGTATCGATAAGATGATCGAAAGTAAGAAGATATCCAAGACCTTCCTTTGCAAAAATGGAGCCGTTGTAGGATAAACGGAATGAACCTTCCAGTTTCATTTCGGGAAAGAATGTTCCGGCCCATTCCTTTATCTCATTATTCCATGCCTGCTCGGAACAGAACAGGGGAAGCCCGATCAGGTCTTTTGCGTGGATTGTTTTTTTCTTTGCCAGCGGATCATTCATTGGCAACACTAATCCCCATTTGTCACTTTCAGGGAACTCTATGTATTCATATTTGTTCATGTCCGGATGTTCTGCAAGTACGAGAAAGTCTAAAAGACCCTTATCGAGTTTGTCGGCAATCTGCTCGGTATCTCCGCTTGTGATGTGATAGTGAAGGTTAGGAAAATGTGCCTTAAAATCCTTTATAGCTCTGGCGAGATACTTAATCTGATAGGATTCCGCGAGACCGAGATAGAGTTCGCCTCCGGTGATGTCATCGAGTGAGACGAATTCCTGCTCAATCTTGTCTGCCATACTGATCAGATCTTCAGCACGGTTCCTTAGAAGAATGCCTTCGTCAGTAAGGCGTATACTGAAACTATGGCGCGTAAACAGCTTTTTACCAAGTTCATCTTCAAGGGCTTTCAACTGTTTGGACAATGTGGGCTGTGTCACATGCAGAATCTCTGCGGCACGTGTCATGTTTTCTTCCCTTGCAACCGCAAGGAAATATCTGAGGGTTCGTATTTCCATGAAGACATTCCTTTCAAATTCGTTTATGATATTCCTAAATAGAATATCACGATATTCATTATAACCATTAGCACTATTTTTTGCAAGCTGTTATTATAGTTAATGTAAAGATAAAACTGTTTTGCAAGGAGTTCTATGGATCAGGATAAATTGAAAAAAATTCTTTCTGATACAGGGTGCCATAAGGAAGAGGTGGAAAGTATCATAAAGGCATATGGATGCGGAGAAATTAAAGAAGCGTTGCATAAGACACGTAAAGACCGCTGCAGGCTAATGGATGAACTTCATGAAAATGGAAGGAAGATAGACCGGATAGACTTTCTTATACGCATCATGGAGAAAGAAATAAAGCAGACTGAGAATGTGAAAGGAGCACTTTAAGATGATGAAGACAGAAGAATTGAAGCTGACACAGGAGTGGGATAAGACTTTTTTGAGGAGTGATAAGGCGGATCACTGCAAGGTTACATTTGTAAATCATTTTGGAATCACTTTGGCCGCCGATATGTATATCCCAAAGAATGCAAATGGTAAGTTGCCCGCAATTGCTGTATCCGGACCTTTTGGGGCATGTAAGGAACAGTCATCCGGGCTTTATGCGCAGACTATGGCGGAAAGAGGATTCCTTACGATAGCCTTTGATCCATCTTTTACAGGCGAATCGGGAGGATTTCCGAGAGACATGCACAGCCCTGATATAGATGTTGAGGATTATCAGGCAGCCGTTGATTTCCTTTCTGCCAGTGAGAGGGTTGACCCGGAACGCATAGGTGTAATCGGCATATGCGGCTGGGGAGGAATGGCATTGCAGACGGCTTGCCTTGATACGAGGATAAAGGCAACTGTCACTTCTACCATGTATGACATGTCAAGAGTTGCCGGAAACGGTTATTTTGATTCTTCTGACAACGAGGAAGCAAGATTTGAGATGCGTGTGGCTATAAACAGCCGGAGAACAGCAGATTACAAGGCCGGTGAATATGCTCATGCGGGAGGCGTTGTTGATCCTCTGCCGGAGGACGCGCCATATTTTGTAAAGGATTATCATGCATATTATAAAACCCCGAGAGGATATCATCCGAGAAGCCTCAACTCAAACAGAGGCTGGAATGTAACAGCCGGAACATCGCTAATGAATACCAGGCTGTTCGCATACTCTAACGAGATCAGAAGTGCTGTTCTTATGATCCATGGTGAGAAGGCGCATTCATGCTATATGTCAAAAGACGCATATAATGACATGGTGAAAAACAGCAGATATACGTCCAACAAGGAGCTGATGATCATTCCGGGAGCAAGCCACACAGACCTCTATGATCAGATGGATATCATCCCTTTCGATAAGATTGAAAGCTTTATGAAAGAGTACCTCAAGTGAGGAAAAACTTATGATCAGATATATTATTGATGCGATACTAGCAATGTTGCTGATGCTGACAGGATGTACCGGAGCAGGTACTGCAGGAAATGATGAGGCAGATATGGAAAAAACGAAGGCTGTACTTGTAATCGAGTGCAATGAAAATGTCTTTTATGCTGATTTTGAAGATAACTCTTCCGCAAAAGCCTTTTCGTCGAAGCTTGAATCAGGTAGTATAGAAGTGGATATGCATGATTATGGAAGCTTTGAAAAGGTAGGGGCGCTATCCTGGACGATAGAAAGGAATGATAAAAATATCACTACGGAACCGGGAGATGTTATCCTATACCAGGGTAACCAGATAACCATATATTATGACGAAAACAGTTGGAGCTTTACCAAGTTGGCAAAGATAAGGGAGACGTCTAAAAAAGAGCTTCTGGAAGTCTTGGGAGATGGGAGTGTGACAGTACGTTTTTCATTAGAATATAGGTAGAAATAAGGAGTGGCAGCGAATGGATTTAAGATGGGCCATCATTTTTGGCGGGGCGATACTGGGAGCTGTGGCGAGCATATTCTTTTTGTGGTCCAGATTTTGTAAGTTCGGAATAGTCAAAAAAGTATCGGGAGACAGAAAGAAAATACGCAGGATCATCGGGCTTATCCCTATTGCTATGCTCGGAATTTTTGTGTGGATGAATGTTGTCAATACGGCTATAGTCATGATACATATGAGCGTATACTGGCTGATAGCGGAAATGATCGGTAAAATAGTAAAAAAGGTTAGAGGACGATCAAAAACTTATGAAGATAGTGAAGATACCGATTCCGGGAAGTTCAGACCATACTGGATCGGCATCATCGTACTCTGCTTTGAGGTATGCTATTTTTCGGTAGGATGGTATCAGGCACATCATGTATGGAAAACAGAGTATACGGTACTGACAGAAAAAACGCTTGGCATAGACAACCTCAAAATTGCAATGTTTGCCGACTCACACGTGGGCGCACTGTTTGATGGGGAAGGGTTTGCAGAAAGGATTAAGGATATCCAAAGGGAAAATCCCGACATACTTCTTATTCCGGGAGATTACGTGGATGATGATACAACAAAAGAAGATATGATAGCAGCCTGTCATGCATTAAAGGATTTTGAATGTAGATACGGCAAGTTCATGGTATACGGGAATCATGATAAAGGCTATTACCAGTATAGGAACTTTACTGTTGATGAACTGGTGAGCGAGCTGGAGAAAGCCGGTGTTATGTTACTGGAAGATGAGGCATTCCTTGTGGATGATAAATTCTATGTAATAGGAAGACAGGATTTTTCGGTTCAGGGACGAGAAGATATAAATGACATAGTGGAGGACCTGGATCAATCAAAGTTTATGGTAGTCCTGGATCATCAGCCTACAGATTATGCTGCAGAAGCAGAATCAAGGGTGGACCTTGTGGTATCGGGACATACGCATGGCGGACAGATGCTGGAGATGATGATCGCATCTGAACTGATGAAAGCCAATGACAGGACATATGGAATTGAAAAACGAAACAATACCTCCTTTATAGTTACCAGCGGGATAGCTGACTGGGCCATAAAATTCAAAACCGGAACTGTTTCAGAGTATTGTATAATAAATGTGACAGGGAAATAATATTGTTGTAGAGAAGGGTATATAGAAAAAACGCAATTTAATTTGTAAAGTGAAGAAGTTAACTCGACCTTTTAGGAGCTGCAGAAGAGCGAAAGTCTAGTTAAAATATCT
>JAFYYN010000132.1 GCA_017557525.1 Lachnospiraceae bacterium | reverse complement strand
TAGGACTTATCAACATTATGGTGATAATAGGCTTATTAAAGTACGCCAAAAGCAGTTCTATGCACCAATTTTTTTAAAATAGCATTTTCTGCTCGTACTGAGTTATGCACATTTTCTACTGAACAGTTTCGCAATTACCTATTGTACTATCGTAATATTCTATAAACCTTTTGGTATCTTTGATACTATTAAATCAAATGTTGTAGATATTTAAATTTCAAATTACCTGTGTTTCTTTTTCTTATTGCGAGAAATCTCGGGTTTTGACTGGCCTGTGATATTTGTATTACTATCTGTTGAATCTGTGCTTTGCGAAATGCTCACATCAGCAGCTTCTGTGTCATCTTTGCTGTCATTGCCATTTAAACTGTCTGCAACCAGATCGTTTTCAGTTTCTGAATTTGCATTTGCAGAGGTATCAGTAGCTTCAGAAGTTTCAGTAGCCTCTGAGGCATCTGAATTTACACTGGCTTTCTTTTTCTTGGATTTTTTATCATCCGTAACTACGGTCACTACCGGGAATATGTTATCTCTCTTTATCATGAAGTTGATAGCAAGTCCGATACCTATCATGGTCCAGTAGATAGGAGTGATAACTACCATTGCATCGTTTATGATACCAACTACCATGTAGCCAAAGGTACCACAGAGTATTCCTATGCCGACAAGGGGCAGGTACTTAGTCTTATCAGCTTTGCGGTAAAGTCTCAGTGATGCGAAGAAATACCAGAAGTAGAATACCAGGAAGCAGATGAGCGAAGGCACACCGGTCTGTACTGCTATCTGCAGGTACATATTGTGGGGCTTGGTGATAAGCTCGGTAGCATATCCGCCGTTTGCCATAGCAACATAATCATCATTCGGGAAGGCAAGGAGGAATGTATCCGGACCTGTACCTAAAATGAAATTATGAGCGCTTTCAGTGAGTATCGGAAGAGTCCTTGACCAGATAAATCCACGGCCCGAGAATGCTCTCGCCTTGTTGCTCAGTGACTCAACATAAGGCGCGTTATGTGTCTTGTCAAGCTTTCCCTTGTTTGTTACATAATAGTATGTTTCATCATTTACTGAATAAACAAAATCCCAGCTCTTTCCGTCAATCATGGTCCTGAATGTAGGGAAGCCTTCGACAACCTCAAACTTAAAGCTGATGCTTGCAAAACGGTCATCAGTTATCTTGAAATTATAGTTGCCATCCGCATCAGGATTAGCCTCGTGGCTGACGGGAAGATTATTTTCATCAAGAATATTATTATCATCGATGTTAACGGTACCGTTTAACAGATCAACATTAACAGAAAGCTTAAGCTCATTTTCGTTATAATGGATGACAACATTCTCATCATTTGTATCGATCTGTTTTAAGGTATATTCACTTTCCTCTATGGAAAGAGCTTGTCTAACCTTTGATAACAGCTGGTCATTGGTGTAGTTGTTATAGGTATAAACAACACCGACGATCAGGACGATGACTATCAATGCTTCCGGCAGGAACTTGACGAGTCTCTTGTTAAAGATGAGCACCAGTAAGAACAGTGAAAGTGCAACGCCTGCGAAACCGGCTCTTGAACCTGAACCTAAGATACAGAGCAGGAGACCGACAAATGCGGCGATGCAGATGACTGCGTACCAGATCTTCTTTTTGGCAAATGCAAGCAGAAGAAATACCGGTGAGATCAGAGCCACATACGAACCTACGTAGTTGGGATTATATAATGTCAGATAAACTCTGCCCAATGGGAACTGGAACGAAAGCTTTGCATCCTTGTTTGACCAGTATTCCATCGGGAGGATGATCTTTCTGCCGAGCTCTGTACGGAAAATATCCTTTCGGAAAGCCTGTGAGAGACCGATCAGGAGCATTATAACGGTTCCGATAAGCAATGCATTCATTAAGACATTTACATCTTTAGCCGATGAAATAAAGATGAAGCAGTAGTAAACCGTCATTGCGTATCCTAAAAGTACCCACACGGACTCAAACTGTTCGTAAATACCTGTAAACGGGAAAGCACCGTACTCTGAGCATACTGCTGAGAGAAATGACAGGACAGCATATATTGCAAGAGGTATAAAAACTCTCGAAAATTTGAGCCTGTCGTGCTTTATGACTGCCTGTGCTATTGTAAGTACAAGCATGATCGTACAGATGATTATAAAAAACAGGGACTTGTAATACAGGAATATATCGGGGTAGGTTTCCTCCAAAAAGTAAGCCTTATCCTCAAGATGTGTATCGTAAAGTTTCAAGTGGATTATAAGCGGGATGATGGTTAAGATCACTATCATCGGGATTATAAATCCATTGAAACGTCCCGAACTTACTGAAGTTTGTTTCTTTGCTTGGTTACTCATTTTTAACGTACCATGCCGCAGGCTTTGGTGCTGCGGTTTGTGTTGCCTGCGGCGCAAACCGTAAGTATGAGAAATAGCGTTTCACACTTAATCCGACAGTTACATTATTTCGCGGGGGCCATCCCCGATATCTACTATATAAAATGCAGGCTCAATCCCTGTGAGGGTGGCATATCTTCCGCCTACCTCGGCAATTAAGGGACCAATAACCTTTTCATCAACCAGAGCAACAGTACAGCCGCCGAAACCACCGCCTGTCATACGTGCACCGAGCACACCTTCAAATCTCCATTGCGCTTCAGCCATGATGTTAAGCTCTTCGCAGGTAACCTCATAATCCCTGTCGAGAGAGATGTGGGATTCATTCATAAGACGGCCGAATAAAACCAGATCATTATCATTTAAGGCTTTGACTGCCTTGATCGTACGCTGGTTTTCGGTTACGGCGTGGCGCGCACGGCGCAGGATCACATCATTCTTTAATACATAGGAATACTTATTAAAGGTTTCCTCGTCAAGGTCGCCCAGGGTTTTAATGTCAGTAACGGTCTGCAAAAGCCTTAATGCTTCCTCGCTTTCGCGGCGCCTGTCATTATAGGCGGAAGTAGTCAGCTCATG
>JAFYYN010000131.1 GCA_017557525.1 Lachnospiraceae bacterium | reverse complement strand
GGGACTTGGAAAGACCATACAGGCATTAGCTTCAATGGTCTCGTTAAGAAACAAGGGGGAGACTCATTTTCTTGTCATTTGTCCGGCTAGTGTAATAATCAACTGGTGTAGGGAGATAGAAGCGAAGAGCGACCTAAAGGCGATAAAGATACATTCTACAGGAAAGGAACTTGCCCTTAGGTATTGGAAAGAGAATGGCGGCGTAGCCGTTACTAATTATGAGTCGCTTGCAAGTTCATTTGTACTTGAGGAAGGTTTCAGGATATCCATGGTTGTTGTCGACGAGGCACATTATGTGAAAAATACCGAAACCAGGCGTAGCAGAAATGTTAAGGAAGTTTGCACGCATACTGACAGGATACTTTTTATGACAGGTACTCCCATTGAAAATAATGTAGATGAGATGGTAAGGCTTTTAGGATACCTGCAGCCCGAAGTGGCCAAGAAGGCAAAGGGCACGAGTACAACAGCGTATGCGGAGTATTTTAAGGAAAGGATATCTCCTGTTTATTACCGCAGGAAAAGGGAAGATGTACTTGCTGAGCTGCCGGAGCTGATCCAGGTTCAGGAATGGTGTGAAATGACACGTGAGGATGAGGATCAGTATATAAGGGATGTAGTAGGCGGGAATTTCATGGATGTCAGAAGAGTTTCATGGAGAAACCAGGATTACCTTAATTCTTCTTCCAAGGTGCAGCGTCTAAAAGAAATAGTGGAAGAAGCGAGTGCCGATGGCCGGAAGATCCTTATTTTCTCGTTTTTCCTAGATACGCTGGATAAGATTTCAGCAATATTTGGTTCCCGCTGTTCGGGTATAATCAACGGCTCAGTTCCTCCCGCAAGAAGGCAGGAAATCATTGACAGTTTTGACTCCGCACCTGCAGGGAGTGTGCTTGCAGCACAGATACAGTCCGGTGGAACGGGATTAAATATACAGAGCGCCAGTGTTGTAATTATCTGTGAACCTCAGTATAAGCCTTCTACCGAGATGCAGGCTATCTCAAGAGCATACAGGATGGGGCAGACAAGAAACGTTATGGTTCACAGGCTTTTGTGCGAAAATACGGTAGAAGAGCGCATAATGCAGATACTTTGGGAAAAACAGGAAGAGTTTAACACATTTGCGGATGAATCCAGCGCGGCAAGGATGGATATGGAACTTGACAGTACTACGATCAATTCAATCATGAATGATGAAATCCGAAGGATAAGAGAAAAATACACAGAAGATCAGTTAAGATTAACATGTGATGAGGGGAGCCATTAACAAAAAAGATATCTGTATTTTGCACTTATATGACTTTATTATAGTCATATTATATGGTATATTTGGCCTGCTGAAATAAAAAGTAATGTAAGTTGCCATAAAGCAGAAGGAGAAAACAGGTGAAAGATAATGATTTCAAGTCCTTTGAGACGGTGGAGCTTTTATCGCCGATAGAGTTAACACCCATTCAGGGAATTGAAAACCCCTTAGACTTAACGGAATCTGATAAGCAGAAAAATACAAATACCTCCGGGTCTCCGAAAGAAAACCGCAAATCTACCGGTTATGAGAAATTCGATGAGGAAAAAATATTTGAAAATGAATATTTTTCCGGGACACAAAATCGTGACCCTAACAGATTTTATTATGAGGAAGAGAGATTACGGAAAGATCTTCAGGAGAAAAAGAAAAGAGACGCAAGGGTACTTCTTGTTGTCATTATAAGCATTTTATGTATAATTACCGCTTGTCTGTCATTTGCAAGCAAACGGGCTATGCAGAGCAGAATATATGACGAGATATCTCAGACAAATCCAGTGTCTAAAGAATATGACTATACGAACCCCAATATCGATTATTCAAAACAGGATCCGACATATGGCGTCTTGACAATAGATAATAAAAACTGGCTCGAGGATGGCATCGTAAAAATTGATCCTGAAATTATAGAGTATACGTCTCCTTATGAGAGAACACTGTATTTCAAGGTATATCCCAAAATGGACGAGGTAACGGTGGAGCTGAGTGTCGAAATGGTAAATAATGGAATCAACGCTTCATACGGGACGGTAAACAGTTCAAAATTCTCCATTCCAAAGGGTAAAGCAGGTTTAATCCCGGTAACTTTTTATATCAATCCCGACACCGATCTGAAAGATATAGTATATAATATCAACTGGAGTGCTTTCGCCAGTTATCAGGGAATAGAAGCTTCGGAAATTACAAATGTTGAGGAGACCCCCGGACATATTTCCATAACGGTAAAAGGTGGTGGGACCTTGACCAAGGAGGCGTATGTGGTGCTGTATAAGAACGGGAAGGTTGTTTCCGTATTAGATAATTTCGGAGCATACTATGTAAAAGAATCCGTCATGGATTTTTATACGCTAGATGTTGATTATGATTCATATGAAGTGTTTTATTAAAATAATTTTGTAATAACGAGAAACTCCAGGTCATTGAACAGTGACCTGGAGTTTTCCCGTTTGTAGAAAGGAGATACTTATGATGTGCCGGAGTGCACATTCCGACACTTGGAGGTTGAATGATATCATGAAGTATTGTATAATAGTATTATAGTCAATTTACTGTCAGGTTTCAATAAAGAATTTATAAATTTTTCGAAATTTGACGAAAAATCTGCTATTTGCTATACTATGAGTCAAGCATTATATTCTAGGTGGAAATTGTTATATAAGGAGAGAGAAGGATGGTAGTTAAGGAGTTTGAATTTACATTGAAAGATGGCAGGAAAGCAGTGATCCGGAGCCCAAAGGATGAGGATATTCAGGGGATGCTGGAATATCTTTATATTTCAGCAGGGGAAACAGAGTTTATTCTCAGATATCCCGAGGAATGCGGTAAATATACACCGGAAGGTGAAAAAGCTCTTTTCGACAGGGTTAATGCGTCTGAAAACGAGGCTATGCTTGTCTGTGTAGTTGAGGGAAAGGTAGCTGGAAACTGTCAGATTGTGTGGAAAACAGGATTAAAGGCCAGACACCAATGTGGTATAAATAACGTCAAATTAAGACGTTAAAGAAATAAAAGCTTATATATTCTCGATTTGATTATATCAATTTTGTCAGAAAAACACAAGGCAAAAAGACCTGTGTTGTTTTTCTTCCAGGCCAGTGGTAAAAT
>JAFYYN010000130.1 GCA_017557525.1 Lachnospiraceae bacterium | reverse complement strand
TAAACATGCTTATTCCATACTCTTTGCAAGTCATAGTCATCGATTTAGAAATACTAATTCTTTTGTATCCCAGTTCTCTAAAGGCATCTTCTCTGGGAAAGAGGAAAGCACCGCTAATTGCGGTAGCAATTTCTTCTTCCTTGTCTTCAGACAGATCGTCAGGCCAGTTGAATGCGAAGTGTGCAATCTCGTGAATTATGGTGGATCTTTTTCTGGCAGGGCTCATGGAACCGTTGATTACAACATAAGGTATACCATTTACTGTACCGTTCATTCCGGAAAAATACTGAGTATCAAGATCGATAATGAAAACCAGGATTCCTCTATTCTCAAGTAATTCAACGAGCTTGTTGACCGGACCACTGGCTGGGAGCTCCAGATATTTTCGCAGTTTTTGAGCGGCTTGTTCAGGATCTTCAGTCCACGGAATGGTTTTGAGTGAAGGAATAGGCTCTAATACTTTTTTTCCACCTAAAAAGGAAAGTACCTGAAAGAATCGGCCAAAGTATTCCTCAACGGATTCTTTTATATATTCTTGGTTCATAGCTCCCAGTTTGGAACCTTTTCTGAATTTACCATGAGTGAACTCGAGTTCACTTCCGTTGTTTTCCAGAAAATCAGCAACCCTAATATTCAGGGCTTCTGCTAATCTTTTTATAGTGTCCATATTGGGTTGGCGCTCATCATTCTCATAATTAGTGATGGCCATAGGCGTAACACCAATTGCTTCTGATAAAGCTTTCTTGGTCATGTTGTTTTTAAGACGATAGTATTTTAAATTCTTTCCAAACATATTATTTACGCCTCCTGTTTATATTTTATACAATTTTTATAATTTGTAAACGGAAAATGTTTATTTATTATAGATTTTAAGGCGTTATTAAACAGAGATTTGTAAATGCTTACGATTATAAATAAGTCGTAAGTCGAAGTCGTAAGTGAAATAACAGATTGCGATTGATATCAATCGAAAAACCATTCATATTCTTTTACGATTGAAATGAATCCAATCGAAACATTGAGTACATTCGTGAGTTCAAAATGAGTTCACTTGAACTCAAAAACACATAGAAATGAGTTCAGCGAGTACAGAGCATATGTTCTAAATGCTGAAAAACATAATGTTTTCAAGATATTAGCAAAGTACTGCAAAGGAACTCGAATAGTATATGAACCCTCGAAACGCCCTAAAATAGGGCATTTCAGTTTTTTAAGCCAACAAAAAGCCAACCAAAATCAGCGATATGTGCTTTTTAGTAGTCCTCTTGTAGTCATAGGTGGATTAGATTTGCAACACCAAAAAGTTATCAAGAGAACTTAACCCGGATGGTATAATTATCTTGTCTATGGCAGTCGATCCGGAGACGGTATTGCCTAAAGTGGCAGAGCTTGCCCGCCAAAACAGAGGGTCTATGCTGATGGACAGAGGAAACACGATCTACGGAACTTACCTGCTTAAATATATCGACACCAAAGACTACCTGTACTATGAATTCACCCTTAACTGTTACAGCACCATAAAGGTGAACGCCCGCACCGGTGAGATCGATGATGCGAAATTCGACAACGGTGCTTCTGAATTTGTGGAGGCAGCATGAAAGCAAAGAGATTATTGATAGTGTTAATGGCATGCGCAACCTGTGTTCTGCTTTGTGCGTGCCCTCCGACTCCTGTTGAGACCCCTACGAGGGGTCCGAGTCCTGATTACACAACAACGAGGACTTCGACTAAGAAAGAAGCGCCTGACTACGGATTTTTACTCAGGAAGTATATTGACATTAAGCCGGTCCCTTCAACTTTTGAAGAGCTGAAAGCGCTGACACAGGCGAGAAAAGACGACAATACGTTCTACCGGGAATACGAGGATCATCAGTATGTTGATCTTGTTTTCAGGAGGAACAAATTCTATGTCGCCCGGTATGAGAATGTGCAGGAGTTCTTTGAAGAGATCTTTAAATACAACACCTCTCTCGATTTCGTGAAGGACGATGACGGACGGGTGATCATTAAAGAGGAGACGCACAACGGTCCCGAAGGCATGATGGAGACGTTTGAGTTCCGCGTGTTTGTTGATCGTTCAGGTAAATTCATCGTCCTGTCAGATAACCCTTATGTTCCGGACTCTGATCTGAATGATTTTTTCAGCGTGGATCTTGTCAGTGCTAAGGAATTCAGGGAATTCTATTCGATCGACAGCAAGATCGAAGATGAACTCATAGAAGCATACATCGAAAAATACCATATCACCAGATACGATCTTTCTAATGAAGAGCACGGGGAAAAGCTGGTAGAGATTGTTACCAACGGCACGTATTACATGCTCGGATATTCTTTATGGGAAATCCTGTCTGTGAAGGACGTTACCATACCTGAAGAGGAGTTCATCAAGAACGCCAGGCTGATATTCTTCGAATTCGAATTCCCGGTGCCGAAAAGCGATAAGACAAAGGTCGAGAACATGCTCTTTGACTTTAGGCACAACAAGGTCTATTACAATGCGAATGTCAGTTTTTACCGTGAAGCTGAAAAGTGCGTGGAGCTTAAGGAAGATGCTCTGAAGAGCATTCAGGAGGACCTTATAAAGAATGTCGGTCCGGATGACGGCAACAAATATCACGACCTGAAGTATTCGTATACTGTCTATGTCATTGATTCCGAAGGAAGGTATATTCATTACTCCTCGCGTGCCAGAAACAGCGTAAATACTTTGTTTGACGCTTACTGGCGCAAGCTTTACAAGATGTGCTTCGGAAAAGACCACAAGCTGGTCACGAAGGGCTATGATCCTGCCCTGAATGAGAAGAGGGGGCTCTTTAGGAAAGGCAATTGATAAAAAGTGGCTTTTTGGTGGAGGAGACCGATAAAAAGCAGTATTTTGCTGAATTTATCGGTACGGCTGTTGACCGCGATGTATCATTTTGAAGCTCAGTACCGATGGTAAAAATGCATGGATATGAACATATAAGAACTATTGATGCTTAAGGGATAAGAATATGGAAATTACAGAACACAGCAGCGCTTACAAAGATTTTTATCATCAGCTTAGTTTCTCCAATCATCAACCATCGAAGTGACCACATTGAAGCTGTTGATCGGTATGTAATAAACGATCTTGATAGCTGAACCGGAATATTCGATAGCGGAATACACATATTGAATTTGAAAGCGATTACAATGGTAAATTTGAACAAGCTGAATATGCATATGAACGAGAGGACTGGAGAATAGCATTTGGATATTATAATGCTTGTCTTGTATATGCAGAAAAACACGGAAAGCCGACCTCATATCTTGAGATGAGGATGAATGATTGCCGATCATGTTTTTGACTTTACGAATGAAAAATAGATAATCAAAAGAGATATGTTATATAATATATTATTCTTGATATATCATTTGATTTGTTGATAGATTATATAAATATTGTACAATAACATAATAAATGTTATTATACTAAAAATATGTTATTGAGGCAAAACAATGATCTTACATCAGAGAAAACTATTTGGTATTAATTTCGATGTTAAAAGAGTGAATCCAGCGGGGCTTCCTATATATTTGAAGGCAGGCCGTTCGTTTTGGGTATATTCATTCTCTGGTATGGAGTTTATCCTTGTGACAATTCCAGACGACGAAAAGTTTGGTGTTATTGCACTTGAAAAACAACGTGCATTACTCGAAGCCAGGTTTGAAAAACCCGTCGCATTTAGTTTTTCAAATATAAGCGCAAGACAAAGGGATAGCCTGATTGAAAAGAATATCTCCTTTATATCTGATACTGGGCAATTATATCTTCCGTTTTTGGGAATGATGTTTAATGATCGGTTCGTCCACCAAAAACAGGTCAATGCAGAGAAGATGATGCCGGTTACCCAAGCTCTATTTTTGCACTTACTCTATAACGGCAACAATATACCTATGCTAAAAAAGGATGCTGCTGAGCATATTGGAGTGACAAGAACTTCAATAACGAGGGCGAGTGATCAGCTCTTATCTATGGAATTAATTATTCAGGAAAATATTGGAAAAGAATGTTATATGATTCCGGCGGAAAGGGGCATGGATTTATTTGTAAAGGCAAAACCCTATCTCATAAACCCAGTGCAAAACGTAATTATATCTAATGATGATTTTGATTCTTATCCGCTTTCAGGTGAATCGGCACTAGCTATATGCTCTATGCTTAATGAACCCAAGATTCCGGTTAGGGCAGTATTTAAATCAGACGTTGATGTAAAGAAAATATCTGAAATCGATGCCAGGTGGTCAACAGATAATAATGCGGTATGCATAGAATTATGGAAATATGATCCAAGACTGTTTGAGAAGCGCGGCGTTGTAGATCCTGTCTCTTTAGCAATGTCTTTTACAGAAAACGTTGACGAAAGGATCGAAGCATCTATAAAGGAATATTTGGAGGGATATGAATGGTAGTAGGAATCGATGTTTTTATCGAGAAATTCAAAGATTTCACAGACTGCTATACCATCATTGGCGGTGCAGCCTGTGATATATTGATGAATGAAGCGGATATTGATTTCAGAGCGACCAAAGATATCGATATGATCGTTATTATGGAAGCTCGGTATAAAGAATTTACTAAGGTTCTGTGGGATTATATTCTTGAAGGCGGATACCGTTTTGGTTGGAAGAACAGCGATGAAGTACATTTTTACAGGTTTACTGAACCAAAATCCGGTTATCCTTCAATGATCGAACTTTTCTCGAAAGAGCCGGATTATATTAAAGATATTCCTTCTGGAATTGTTCCGCTTCATATTGATGATGAGACATCAAGTCTTTCAGCAATCCTTTTGAATGAAGATTTTTATAATTTTATGTTAGAAGGTCGCAGAATGATTCTTGGTGCTAGTGTCCTTGGAGCAGAATATCTTATTCCTTTTAAGATGTATGCATGGCTGGATTTAAAAGATAGAAAATATCGTGGTGAACACGTTAACGAAGGAGATTTAAAAAAGCACAAGTATGATGTATTCAGACTTCTTCAAATAGTTGAACCGGAGAAGAAGATTGAAACATCAGGTCTAGTGAGTGAGGCTGTGAAAAGATTCTTAATCGAGATAAGAGAAGAGAGAATTCCATTTAAACAATTAGGTCTTTTATTTGATATGGATGAAGCATTAAGATATTTGAATTCGATTTATTCTTGATGTGACCATTTATTTACATATGTATACGATTGGAAGAAAAAAAGATGATTAATCTTTGTGATTGTCGACATAACCGCATTATCGTTATCGGCACAATAATGAATCGCTACTAAAAAGGAAATAATGTTGAGAAAGTGCCCTGATTTTGATATTATTAGCACAACATCTTGTGGCGTAAGAAATTACCGGCCACCATATAGCGACTACTTTGCCGAACTCGAATAGTCTCAAAACGCTGGAAATGCCCTAAAATAGGGCATTTCGTTTTTTTAAGCCCACAAAAAGCCCCCAAATTTTGAACTCATATATTTTGGAGACAGTAGCAGAACCATATTTAATTGATGGATCTGCAGCATAAAAAGTTATCAAGAGAACTTAACCTGGATGATATAATTATCTTGTCTGAGGGAGTGATCCCTTAGTCGGGAAAATAAACAGAAAAACGCACTAATTTCGGGAAATGATCGCTATTGAAAGCAAATCATTTTTTTGGGATCTCGCTGAATTTATTGAAAATCTTGCTGAAAGCGGCCAAAATCGCGGGGTAATAGCAACCTACATTTATGGGAGTTTTTGTTATGACAAAAATATGCGCATTGGTTTTAACTACGGCGATGCTTTTATCATTTGCATCTTGCGGCAGGAAAGACACAACTAAAGACACAAAAACTACAGAGGCAAATCAGACTCAGACTTCAGAAAGCACTACTACGGTAGCACTTGCAAGTGAACAGACAATTGTAGATATCTCTGATGCTGATGTTGAAGAGTATGTATCTGCAGTAAAACTGGTAATAAAATCCGGGATACTGTATGTTGTAGTTTATGACGGATCGGTATATAAGACTGCAATTGAAGCTGATTCTATAATTGTCGACAGGCCTGAATTTGGAAAAGGGACTGTTAGTACAGCAGAAATCAGAAAAGATAATCAGACCGTAATGATCTTTTCTCGTTCGCAAGTAGAGGATTCAAATATGACACAAAAAGAAGTTGAGGAGAAATTCGGCCCTGTTATTAAAGTTGAGGTATCTCCCGATTCTGAAAAACTGACATAAGACAATATATGAGTAAGTATAGTAAATCCTGAATATAACTAACTAATAAGCCTGCGAAAAATGATTCGCAGGCTTCAATAATTTCATCGAATTTATAAAATCGTAACATCGTATTTACGGCATTCTTTTCCTTTTATTATAAAATTAATTTAACAAACCAAATAATTCACAGTGAGAAACAAGAGGTGCGTCAATGTATTATTCGAGTGTAGCAATAATAGCGTTGATCGTTCACATAATCATTAATAATGTAGCGCTCAGGAAAGTCGAGAAAACGAGTGACAATTCATTGCGCCTTAAATTCCGTAACTATTTGATCGCATTGATAGTTTTCTACATAGCAGATGCAATTTGGGGAGTCTTTAATGAACAGAAATGGGTAATCCTGACATATATTGACACCTGTGTGTTCTTTTTGTCGATGGCCTTTTCGGTTCTTTTATGGACCATAGCTGTTGTAGCTTTTACAGGAAATGCCAGCAAATACGGAAAGATCCTTGTCGCTTGCGGCTGGTCTATCTTTGCATTCCAGGCGGGTATACTTGTTGCAAATCTGTTCTGGCCTATAGTTTTTTCGTTCAATTCTGAAAAAGAATATCAGGCGCTTCCTGCTAGACACATTGCATTATTAATGCAGATGGTACTGTTCCTGGCAACTGCAATTTATGCTTTTGCTTTCTCCTCTCGTTTTGATGATAAAAATAAGAGGCATTACAGAACAGTTAGTGCTTCTGCTGTTGTAATGGCGATATTTATCATTTTACAGATGCTGTATCCGCTAATGCCTTTCTATTCACTGGGCTGTCTTTTCGGGACATGCATAATTCATGCTTTCGTATATAAAGACAAAGACATTGAATACAGGCTCAGTATTGAAGCTGCTAATAAGAAAGCATACAAGGACGGTCTTACCGGAGTTAAAAACAAACTTGCATATTTGGAAGAACTTGCAGATCTGGAGATCAGTCTTGAAAACGGCACAGTGAAAAATTATGGTGTTGTTGTCTTTGACCTTAACGGCCTCAAGACCATAAACGACACTTTAGGACACGAAGCGGGCGATGAATACATTAAGAGTGCCAGCAGGCTTATATGCACGCAGTTTACTCACAGCCCGGTATTCAGAGTGGGCGGGGATGAATTTGTTGCTATTCTTAAAGGCAGTGATTACGAGCACAGGGAAGAGCTTGAGGATTC
>JAFYYN010000129.1 GCA_017557525.1 Lachnospiraceae bacterium | reverse complement strand
CTGAAAATCTTTTACGAGAAGGTGATAATGTTAAGAAAATTGCAAGAGTATGTGAATTATCGGAACTAAAGGTTAAAGAGTTGGCTAAGTCCTTGGGAATTGTTCTTGCTTAATTAAGCAGTTGGGGAAATTCATGAAAGAAACATGAGCAAGAAAAGTAGCAAGCGGAAGTGCTAACATAGTATGAAAGGGAAAAGTAGTTTTTAGGGCGGATCGATAAAGGTTCGCCTTTTTGAATTTGAGTTTTATATTTTCAAAATCATTGACTAATTACTGAAAATTTGGTAAAATATCTAACAATAACAAATGGAAATATTTTAAAAATGGTAGTAAGTTAAAGAATGCTTTAACAGCTTTAGAAATTGATACATAATTTAGCTTTAGCAGGGAGTTGCAGCATATGTCACACAGCATAGATTTTTTCAGGGATGAAGTACGAAACGGGTTCTATGTACCCACGGCTGTCAAGCAGGCGTGGGCATCTTGTCTTGATGTCCTGAAAGAAGTGGACAGAGTCTGTACAAAGTACGGCATCAAGTACTTTGCTGATTGGGGCTCATTTCTGGGTGCTGTAAGGCATGGTGGTTTTGTGCCATGGGATGATGATCTTGACATCTGCATGCTCCGTGATGATTACACAAAGTTCCGCAAGGTTTGCGACAAGGAACTGCCAAAGCATTATGTAATCCATGACTATGAACGAAAAGAAGATCATTGGCTCTTTCTGTCCCGTGTTGTAAGTAATGCTAGCATTTGCTTTGAAGAAGATTACATGGCTAAACATTACAATTTTCCATGGCTTGCAACAGTGGATATCTTCGTCAAGGACTATCTGTACATGGACGAGGAGAAGGAAAAAGAACGCGATAAGGAAGTAATGTTCTTGATCACGCTTGCTGACGGCATCCGTGAAGGCACATTTAACAGGAATACTTCTCTTTACCATCTTCAGAAAATTAAGGAGAAATATCATACCAGCCTCCCGGATATTGGTCGTACCAGGGATCTTTGTGTGGCCCTGTATCGTCTGGCAGAAAAAGAAATGTCAAGGGTAAAACCTGAAGAGACAGATACAGTGGGCCAGATATTCCCGTGGATACTTAAGGGTGGCAAGGGCCAGCCTAAGGCATATTATGAGAAGACAATAAGGCTTCCTTTTGAAGATACCACCATACCCGTGCCAGCTTGTTATAACACCGTGCTTGCTTCAAGGTATGGAAATTATAACGAGATTCATAAAGTCTGGGACGGGCATATGTATCCGTTCTTTGAAGGTCAGAAAGCAGACCTTGAAAAAATAAACGGAGCACCATTACCGGGAAAGGTATTTGACAGAAAACTGCTTGAAAGACCGGAAGTGGATAGAAGCAATTCCCTGAAAGTGGTAGCCGATGAGTGCCTGCAGGAACTTAAGAGGTTGTATATGGAGTTGTCTGCATTATATGTAGAAAATGCTAATCTCATTGAAGATAACCTTACTATCAGCCAGCAGCTCGCTATAGACCTTGGAACCTTGATAGAGCAGGTTAAGGGCGAGGAGAGAGAATGTACAAAAGCTGTAGTTGGCGCACTTGAAAGCTATTGTGAGGTCATCTTCCAATGTTTCCAGAGTATATCAGGGATTGGTTCTTGCAGTGACGGTGATAATAGCGGTAGTGCTTTCGGCTCTGGCACCATATATGGCAAATTGAAAGAAATGTTAGATCAGGTAAGCCATGAGATAGAGAAGAACATTCTTACTCGTAAGGAAATCCTGTTTTTACCGATAGGGGCTCGTGAATGGAAAGGTTTTGAAAAGACATATTGCCAATATTCTAAGCAAGAGAAAGAGTCTGACATATATGTAGTTCCTCTTCCTCTGCTCACAAAAGATCCTCTGGGCCAGGTAGCCGTTTCAGAGGAACTGATAAAAGCAGGTCTTAGTATAGAAAAATACCCTGCCGACAGAATATACACTGACTGGCAGAGTTACGACATATCCCAGCATTGCCCGGATATCGTGTACATCCAGAATCCATACGATGATGCAAATCCTTATCTCACAGTGCCACCGCAGTACTATGCTTCAAATATAAGGAAGTACACAGAAAAATTGATATTTATACCATTTAAGGATACAGGTGAGTTCAACGAAAAGGACGGCCCTGACATATACAACCTGAAACACTATGCGGCTGCACCGGGAGTAATCTGCTCAGATGAGGTTATAGTACAGTCTGAAAACATAAAGCAACATTACATTAACGCCATTGTGAAGTACGCAGGGGAAGATACAATGGATGTCTGGAAAAGCAAGATTGTAGTAAGAGAAAAATCATACTTTGGAGAGTTAAGTGCTGCAGATAAGGCATATACAACACTTCATATCTCCAAAGATGATAATACAATGGGCGCAGATTCAGGAAATCTGGTACAAAATGTAAATCGAAAACGCATTCTATACTGCATCGGTGCCAACGAGTTGACAGAGCACAAAGAAGTTTTGATTAAAGCGGTGAGTGAGCGTTTTGAGATATTCTATCAAAACGGTGAAAAGATAGATACAACGATATTCTTATATCCTTCTGACAAGCAGTTGTGGCGTCAAGTAGATCTAGAACTATCTGACAAGCTATTTAACATGATAGAATCAGAAGTAAACAACGGCATCCATTATACTGAGATAGCACCAAAGGATGCAGACAACGCTGCCGAGGAGTATGACGCCTACTATGGCAGTTCATCACCTTTGGTTCCGGCATTTGTAACGCAGAAAAAGCCGGTAATGCTGGCCGACTACAGTATAACAATGTAAAAAGCAGAAAACAACAAGAAAAAGGAGCTTATATGCTGAATATATATTTTGGTGATATGCCGGAGGCAATATATAATACAGAGGTATATTTCGTGAATGTATATGATGACAAGTGGATTGTGGATGATTTTGCAAAGGAAGTCATAAAAAAAGTCGACAAATCCGAGGTTTTGGATTCTCAGGCGATAAAAAGTCCCGTTTTGGGTATCATATCACCTGAGAGATTATCGGGAGGTACTAAGACACTCCTATTGATGAAAAATATGCCAGATAAGATATTTAATGCTTCAACATGTGGAGATAACTGTGCGAAATATATTCTGAAAATTGCCAGAGAGCGTGATCTTACGATAAATCTCCGTCATCTTATGGATTTTGGAAAAGCAAGATTTAAAGCACATATCTTAAATGATAATTCGGATGTGACCGGAATGGAAGAATTACTGTTTAAAGCACATGAGTATGTTTAAAGTATCGGAATAGATTGAGATCAAACGATGTTTGGGGAGGCATATAGTGAAGGGCTCTTATACTATCAAAGTCCATAATCATAGAGTGACTTTTGTACTAAATATAGAACGAAATATTACTGTTATAAGCGGAGCCAGCGCTACAGGTAAGACCACTTTGGTAAATTCAATTGCTTTTTATGAAGAATTAGGCGAACAAAGTGGTGTAACTATAGAAAGTCCAAAAGAATGCCATGTTATCAGAGGAAAGAATTGGAAAACGGATCTATCGCGGTTTAAGGATTCGTTTATCTTTATTGATGAAGGAAACAGTTTTGTTTCATCGGAAGATTTCGCTAGGGTAATAAAAAACACAGATAACTACTATATCTTTATTACACGTGAAAACTTATATCAACTTCCATACAGCGTTACATCTATCTTAGAGTTAAAAAAATCAACCAGCCGCTTCAAACACACATATAACAGAACGTATCCCAGATATGACAGGATAGAGCAATTAGAAAATAGAATCTCTGGTTATAATGTTATTTTGACTGAGGATTCTAACTCCGGAAATGATCTGTTCTCATATATTGCTTCGAAAAATGGGATTTCTTGTCTCTCTGCTAATGGCAAGGATAAGATACTTGAAAAGGTAAAAAGCATAGCGGGTAAACATACGATAATTGTAGCGGATGGAGCAGCTTTTGGCGCTAATATGGCTGAGATTTATAAATATGCGCAGCTTCATCAAGATGAAGTATTACTTTATCTTCCAGAATCAACGGAATGGCTTATCTTAGCATCTGAAATCATCAGGGATAATGAGATTACAGAAATTATGGCTGAGCCTGAAAAATATATTGAGAGCAGTGATTTTTTCAGTTGGGAACAGTTCTTTACGGACTTGCTTGTTAGAAAAACCAAGGGAACAAAGGCAGCTTATTCAAAAAAACGATTATCTGAGTATTATTTACAAGAGGGCAATATTAACAAGATACTTAAAACAATACAGACTCCGAAATATACCGGGCAACCTTCAGAAAAATGATAAAAATGCCGATATACTATTTATTGGAGGGGCAGGTTACCTGTTAAACAATACCGGATTTTGGCAGGTTGGATGGCTATACATGAGGATGAGTTATATGATGCTTGGAATAAGGCTGTAAGAAGCTTGTCATTTAACAAAATTGAGCCACTTCAGTAAAAGGGGATGAGAGAAATGTTTATTAAAGATGGAATTGTCTACGGAACAGAGAATCTTAGTGAAACTAAAAGAGTTACAGATGTAAAGGTTTTACCGGACAGGATATTACTGATAACATTTAATAATCTTGAACAACGTGTATTTGATGCAACTGTTCTAAAAGGAGTTGTATTTGAACCATTAGAAAACGAAGAGGTATTTAGAAATATAATTATTGAACATGGAGTCATTACCTGGCAAAATGGAGAAATAGATTGCGCCCCGGAATATATGTATGAGCATAGTTATGCATATGTTCCGGAGCAGATAGCATAGTATTTAAGAGAGACAGGTACCTATGTTGTAGTTAATATATCAAAGGCATACAGTACCTGATTTAGTTAAGAGTGACAGGTACGGTACGATTCTGGTTCGAAGAGGTGACGGAAAAATGAATAATGAAATACTCCATATGTGGGTTCGGCTATTCCACGCAGCATGTAAAAAATGGGGAAAAACCAATGTGGAGTGTGCCGAGATATTTGATAAATATAAGATAGATGACTATATAAGAGATGTTTATGGATTCTTCCATATTCAGGGTGATGATGCAAATCTTTCAGATATAGAAGAATACTTGAAGAATAAAGGAATGGTTTTATGAGCATAGAGGAAAAGATAACAGTATATCATGGTAGTTATATGATAGTGGAAAAACCTGACATTTCTCAATGTAAGACAGGAAAAGATTTTGGTCAGGGATTCTATGTTACTACAAGTAGAATGCAAGCTTTAAGTTTTGCAAAAACATCTACAAGAAAAGCAATTATAAACGGAATCGTTCCTAAAGATACTAAGTTTGGGTATGTTTCGGCGTTTACGTTAGAAAATTTGAATAATCTTAAGGTTTATGAGTTTAAAGATGCTGATTCAGAATGGCTCCATTGTGTTGTTGCACATAGAAAAACTTTGGGGATGAAAGACGAAATTGCAAAATGGATAACTTATGATGTAATGTACGGGAAAATAGCTAATGACAACACAAACCTCGTGATTACAGCTTATATGGATGGCTTATATGGACCAATAGGAACTGAAAAAGCAGATGATATAGCCATAGGTTTTTTAGAACCGGAAAACTTAAAAGATCAATTTTGTTTTAGATCAGTAGAGTCGATGACAAAACTGACGTACATAGGCAATGAAAGAGTATTGATATGAATGAAGAGTCAAGAGAACATGCTATGGAATTATTAGCAACTATGATGGTAGCAGACAAAGCAGAAAAAGAGAAGAAAAGTCAGGAAGAGGTATGGCGTGAATTTCGCAAATCATTAACATATAGTAATCTATTTGAACCTGAGACGGGCTTATGGATGAATGGTCCTGATTATATCTCTGAGGAATATGATGAGGAACTGAAAAGAAAGACAATTATTTAGATACGTTTGAAAGCAAGATATTTAGTAGATTTTAAGAGTAACAGGTACCAACTCAAACTACTAACATACTGATGGGGAGAAAGGAAAGAAAATGCCGGAAATATCAAGATTTTATGGGATTGTAATAAAGATGTTATTCAATGACGAAGATAAACATCATAAGCCTCATATACATGTATATTATGGTGAATACGAGGCTTCTGTAGCTTTGGATGGGGAAGTATTGGAGGGCAGGTTACCTGTTAAACAATACCGGATTTTGGCAGGTTGGATGGCTATACATGAAGATGAATTATATGATGCCTGGAATAAGGCTGTAAGAAACCTGTCATTTAATAAAATTGAGCCGCTTCAGTAAAAAGGGGATGAGAGAGATGTTTATTAAAGATGGAATTGTCTACGGAACAGAGAATCTTAGTGAGACTAAAAGAGTTACAGATGTAAAGGTTTTACCGGACAGGATATTACTGATAACATTTAATAATCTTGAACAACGCGTATTTGATGCAACTGTTTTAAAAGGAGTTGTATTTGAACCATTAGAAAACGAAGAGGTATTTAGAAATATAATTATTGAACATGGAGTCATTACCTGGCAAAATGGAGAAATAGATTGTGCCCCGGAATATATGTATGAACATAGTTATTCATATGTTCCAGAGCAGATAGCATAGAAGAGTTTATGGAATTCCTGGAGAATAAGATAATTAGTAGATTTTTAAAATTTTAAGAGTGACAGGTACCAACGTTTGGAGGAATAAGGATGACAGCGAAATATAAAGCAATAGATATAGCAAACATATATATTCGTTTAGCTAATGACATACAGAACGATTTTATGGATAATTTAAAAATTAACAAACTGCTTTATTATGCTCAGGGCTGGTCATTGGCAAAATTTGGAATCCCTCTGTTTGATGAAAAAATAGAGGCATGGGACTATGGACCTGTAGTTCCGGAGGTTTACCACACCTTTAAATGTTGTGGGAAAGACCCGATAAATGAACCGCAGGATATATTTGATGAAAGTAGATTGTCAACGGATGAACTGGAATTGCTGGTCGACGTGTACAATGCGTATGGAAAGTATACCGGATGGGCGTTAAAGGAAATGACGCATGAAAAGGGAAGTCCTTGGCATCAGGTTTATGAAAAAGGCAAAAATAACACAATAAGTAATGACCTGATAAAAGCCTATTTCGAAAAAAAGTCATTAGAGACATTTGATGTTGATTCTATTAATCTTCCGGAAATAACCCAGATACCTGTCGGATGGGATAGCCAGGAGGATAATATTTATGGCTGAAATGAATCGATGGGAAATTTGGGAAGCAGATGTACCGTTTCAAGAGGGTAACGGGAGTAAGCTTAGGCCGGTTTTAATCCTGTCGGATCAGGAAGTATTTGCTTTATCTTTGAAGATGACATCTCATGAACCGAGATATAAGAAAATGGAAGGGGAGTATGAGATTTATAGGTGGCAGGAAGCAGGTCTCGAAAAACCAACGGTAATACAGTGTAGTAAGAAATTGAAGCTTGATAAGTCAAGATTCACCAGTAAACAGTATGGACGTTTGACTACTGTAGATATCATAGGACTTCAAGCCGTTTTGAAATATATGGGAATAGAAGAATGACAAGTATCAGTTAAGAGTGACAGGAACCAATCTTTACATGATACTGCCTATTGCAAAGTATTTTCACTTATGGTAGAATAAGTTTAACGATATGTTTCATCCGATGCGGATCCTGATCCGGATTGTGTGCCGTACTCATATATGAAGGTGATGGGGATGTTGAAGATGTGATGTATATTGCACATATCCGGAGGGTGTGGGGCCGTACACCTCATCCGAAGGGTAGGTGCAATTATTTGATTATTCCACATTTTAATTGACAAACTCATTTACATTGAAATAGCGTCCTTTTTGCTTTTTTAACGCAGGAGGTATCAGAAGTTCCATGGACATTTCATCTATCGCAAAAAAAGGCAGCCCGAAAAGCTTCATGATCTATCATGAGGACCCTCACCAGTTACATATCGGTACAGTGGCAGACCATAGCTATTTTATACCTTTTTCAAAAGACGAAGATCCGTTCCAGCCACGTGAAAAGTCCTCCAGATTCCAGTTGCTTAACGGAGACTGGGAGTTTAACTATTATGACAGTATCATAGACCTGGAGGATAACTTTACAGATATAGATTTTAAACAGACTATTCCCGTGCCTTCAAACTGGCAGCTTCATGGGTTTGATAAGCCTCAGTATACCAATGTCGTTTATCCCATCCCCTATGATCCGCCTTTTGTGCCCGATGATATTCCGGTGGGCGTATACAGGAGAACTTTTGAATATATTCCCGATGGTATGAACCGTTTTATGTGCTTTGAGGGTGTTGACTCCTGCCTGTATCTGTATATAAACGGCAGTTTTGTCGGCTTTTCCGAGGTATCCCATCATACAAGCGAGTTTGATATTACAGGTTACCTCACCTCAGGGACTAATACCGTCTGCGTAGCCGTTCTTAAATGGTGCGACGGGACATATCTCGAGGACCAGGATAAGATCAGGCTTTCAGGTATTTTCCGTGATGTTTATATCCTTTCACGTCCTGCGGCACATCTTTTCGATTATGCGATAAAGACCAGCTTGAACAGTGACTGTTCGGTATGTACTTTTGAAATAAAGGCCTACGGCTGGGATTGTGATGTCAGCATGGAAACTACTGACGGAGAAAAGATTTTTGACGTACATCTTACAAACGGTGTCCCTTTTTCGTGTATAATCGGAAATCCCATGCTCTGGTCAGCTGAAACTCCGTATCTTTATAAATTAAGGATCACCTCCGGCGATGAGCTTATCGGCGAAGAGGTCGGGATAAGGGATGTTTCTATCGAGGAGGGTGTATTTAAGATAAATCACCGTCATGCAAAGTTCAGGGGCGTTAACCGTCATGACAGCTATCCCGATACCGGATATTATGCGGATATCGAGCATATGGAAATGGATCTTAAACAGATGAAGAGGCATAATATCAATGCCATCCGTACCTCGCATTATCCGAATGCGCCGCTTTTCTACAAGCTTTGCGACCGGTACGGTTTCTATGTGATAGATGAATGCGACTTTGAGTCCCATGGATGTGTGGAGGTTTATAATTCCTTCAAGTGGGACAAGGGCTACGGCGGGATCGCAATGATCGCAAAGGATCCCGTATTTAAGGAGGCTATTTTCGACAGGGAAAGGATCCTGGTTGCTCGTGACAAAAACAGATCCTGCGTTATCATGTGGTCGCTCGGTAATGAGGGTGGTCTAGGCAGCAACATCTACGAAGCAGCCAAGATGATAAAGAAAATAGATACGACCAGGCCCGTGCACTATGAAAGCGTTCATAAGCTGGATGATATAGAGGACGATGTTTTTGATGTTGTATCCCGTATGTATACTGCTCCTCAGGATATGTGGGGCTTTATCGTAAATGACAGCAGGCCTTTCATGCTCTGTGAATACTGCCATGCTATGGGAAACGGCCCCGGAGATCTTGAGGACTACAGAAATATCTTCTATTCAAGCAACCGCTTTATGGGAGGCTTCGTCTGGGAATGGTGTGATCACTCGGTACCGCTCGGCAAAACCGAAGACGGAAAGATCAAGTACGGTTACGGCGGGGATTTCGGTGAAAGACACAATGACGGAAATTTCTGCATGGACGGATTATGTTACCCCGACAGGACTCCTCACACCGGATTGCTTGAACTTAAACAGGTTTACAGGCCTGTCCGCATGGCTAAAACTGAAAATGCCGAAAGCTTTAAGCTGACTAATTTCCTGGCTTTCTACGATGCAGGAGAGTTGCTTAACGGACATTATGAGATTACTGATGCGTGCGGAGTAGTTTCAGAAGGCAATTTTGACTTCAGCGTAGATCCGCTTGGTGAAACAATTATATCAGTTCCGGGAGCAGATAAAGGTAATTACATACGCTTTGTATTTTCTTTAAAAAATGACACTCTCTGGGAGAAAAAAGGATACGAGGTCTGCTTTGACCAGGTAGAGCTTTCACCGGTCGAATTAGGTGCTTTTGCAGAGAAAGGCATTATAAAGTCCTGTATCGATAAAGAAAATATAAAAAATATAGAAGTTATTGAGGATTCTCCTTTAAAACTTGTATTTGTTGCATCGGGAACGGTTTACTCCTTTAACAAGAGAATCGGCTTTATAGACAGCATAAGCAAAAACGGAACCGAACTGTTAAAGGCACCTATGAAATACAATTTCTTTAGAGCCCCCATAGATAACGATTCGATGCGGGGTGAGTGGTTCCGTTCTCATATGAATGATTATGATACAAAGGTTCATTCGATAGAAATACTGTATCCGGGTTCGACTGTCCCTGGCAAGGACGGTGCGGAGGAAAACATAGGCTCTAGCCTAAAGATCGGTGTTGAGCAGGCATTTGGATGGAATATGTATGCGCCCTTTGCTACAGTGCATTCAATATATACCTTTACCGTCGATGGAGCGGTAAGCGTTAAAAGCAAGGTACTGACTTCCAATAAGGTCACCATGCTCCCAAGATTCGGGTTCAGGCTTTTTGTACCTAAGACCTTTAGTGAAGTTGAGTATTTCGGTTATGGCCCGGTTGAGAGCTATATCGATAAACATCAGGCTTCATATCTTGGCAGATTTACTTCCAAGATCAAGGATATGTTTGAGGATTATATCCGTCCGCAGGAAAACTCGTCACATTACGGCTGCAGATATATGAAATTAAAGGGTGCAGACTATGATGTCCTGTTTACCAACTCCTCCATACTTTCATTCTCGGCTATGGAATACTCGGAAGAAAAGATTGCGGAGGCAAGACATAACTTTGAGTTGGTTAAGGACGAAAATAATGTAGTCTGTGTTGACTGGAAAATGGCCGGAGTAGGCTCCAATTCCTGCGGTCCGGCACTCGCTGATAAATACAGGATACCGCTGCCGGAATTTACTGCAGATTTTAAATTGATACTGGTTTGAAACACATCAGCATAGGCTGGGGGTTAAAATATCCCCAGCCTTTAACTATTATTGAGTTATTATTGATTTTTAAAAGGCTTTATAGTATAATTATCATTGGTTTAGTATGTAGATAAAGATTTTAAGTCTGTTTTATATTATGGAGAAGCCTGATGGTCAAAACCAATTTACTTGAAGAGACTGATTCCAGAAAGATTGTGGAAAAGCGGGGCAGGTTTACTGTAGTCGAATACTTAAGGGATATTTCGGTGTCTCCCAAGATGGCGCAGGAGGCTTACTTTGCATCGGAAATGAATGTAAGGAAAAGGCAGCTCATCGCAGACATTGATCCCAAAACCGGGGTTTATGCCCAGGCAGGTGAGATGCAGATGATGATAGGGGATGTTGAGGCTGCTACAAATGTCAAGGGTGCCGGAGATTTCTTAAAGAAACTGGTTAAGAGCAGTGTCACCAGCGAGACGATCATTAAGCCGAGATATACGGGAAAAGGAAGTCTCGTGCTTGAGCCTACATTCTACCATATCCTGCTTGTGGACCTTGACGAGTGGGAAGGGGATGTGGTGATCGAGGATGGTATGTTCCTTGCATGTGAGGATACGGTGGACATCGAGGTAACCTCAAGGAAAAATGTTTCATCTCTGATCCTCGGCGGCGAGGGCATCTGGAACACTATGCTGGCTGGCTATGGTATTGTGGCACTCGAAAGTCCGGTACCTGCCGACGAGCTTATTGTGGTTGACTTAGAGGACGATGTGGTGAAAATCGATGGCAGCATGGCGGTTGCCTGGTCGTCGACACTAAAGTTTACGGTTGAAAAAACGACGAGTACGCTTGTGGGTTCATTAGCCTCCGGAGAGGGCTTTGTGAATGTTTACAGCGGTACAGGCCGGGTACTGATAGCACCGGTTAGAGAAAATAAGGGTATTAATGCTCCTAAGGAGTAACAGAAAGGATGGATGTATATGGAATCATTAGCGATCATTATAGGTCATTCGATCAACGGTATCATCATAGCGCTTGCTATCATCACGATAGCCGGTTTTGCCTATGTGGTAATGAATATCACAAAGTTAAGGGCTTCTATTGATGAAAAGCATAAGAAAAACCGTTCGACTGAGTTTACTCCGGGCGGCATCCAGAAAACTCCCGATGCTTATACATGGGAGGAAACCCTGGAGTATAAAGAGGAATATAACAAGGTCCAGCTGATCTACTCAACCTTTGAGCAGTTTGTTCCTATTTTCCCTTTGCTTGGTATCCTGGGTACAGTTGCGGGTCTTATCCAGCAGTTGGATCATATCGATCAGATGAGAGAAGCACTTGCGGTTTCCATGTCTACCACATTTTTAGGCCTGATAGCTGCAGTTATCTTAAAGTTTGTTGATGCTATTTTTGTCAGCAAAACAATTAATTCCATGGAAATGTATTTCGAAAACTTTGAACAGAACTATCAGATGGCTAGGGATAAGCATATGCTTGACACCAAGGATTGATGGAGAAGACTATGAAGAACAAAAAACCGAGATCCCTCGGCAGACTGCTTATAGATCTGACGCCCCTCCTGGATGTCATTTTCATCGTCCTGATAGTTGTGCTTGCAGGGCAGGATAATTACAGCACGGAGGCGGACAGAAAATACGCCGAGGCAGAAAAGTATGTAAGCGAAGTTAATGCCGAAATGGAAGAGATAGATGCGCAGAACAGTGTCTTGAAGGAGCAGATGAGTGCGTATTCTTCGCTAAATGAGTTTTTTAACGTGGTGACCGTATATGCAGCTTACAGCCCGGAAAACAGAAAACTGAGGACCATATACATTAAAGTCAACACGGATGATCCGATAACAATAAATCTTAATCCCAGCAATGTTTCATCTGCCTGGACAGAGTGCAAAAAGTATATCGAGGAGATCATCAAAAAGGATCAGAGCCTGCCTATGATCCTGTCACTTGATATAAACAGTGACGAAAAAATGCTGTACAGGGATGAGGAGTCCATACAGAGCATGTTTATGGATCTTGTAAATAACTACAAAAATCTGACAGTGCGTAATCTGAATGCAGATTCAGCAGATAGATGAGACCGATAAAATGAAAGGAGAGTGACGCTATGAGTAAACCTACCGCAATTATTTTACTTGTTTTACTGGCACTTCTCCTTTTTGGTATTTTTAAGATACTGCTTCCTTCGATTAAGATATATATCAGCAGGATGCCTAAAGGTATTTTTGTACTGCTGTTCATAGTGATAGTCGGGGCGATAGTTTATCTAACGCATTATCTTATAACAGGTGCTACGGGTGGAAACCCCGGAAATGAAAAAAACAGCGAGCTTGCCGGTATTGAGAAACAGGAGGATGACGGTCCTAAGACCGTTAAGGAAAACTGTATAGTGCTTTCGGGCTCAGAGGTTTATGTTGAGAATGAGAAAGCAGACAGTGCCACCATTGAAAAGTATATTGATTACAGAGTTGAAAACAATATACAGCTGACTATTGTTGATGATTACTCTACGGCGGCTTTATTCCGTGAGATTAAAGCCATTTGTGACAAAAAGGGCGTAAGGTATAGTATAGAAGATGAAAAATGGCTGGAATAAAAAGATAATCATAATATCAGGGCTTGTCATGGCACTGTTCCTTACCGCTTTCTGGGATTGGAATATGCCCAGTCTTATAAATGCAGACAAGCCGTTTATTGATCTTTTCGGTTCTATCGGAGAGTCGATCGGGAGTGCCAATGAAGCCTACGAAAAGGCGGTACTTACTCCTGCTCCTGATGACGATCCTGTACCGACTGTAACACCGATCCCTGATGATATTACCGATGTTACGGATCCAGATAATCAGGAATTAAAGATTGTGGCAGGAGATGAGGATTTATCGGGGAGTGGCGAGGTTATTTATATTAACGGAGAAAAAATGAGTTTACCGGAAGGCTTTACCATTCAAACAGACTTATCCGATCTTAAGGTTTTACTGATAGATAATTATGCTGAAGCAAAAACGGTAGACAGGCTTAAAAAGATTCTTGAGGAGCAGGGGATAAGTTATAGGGTTCAAAGTATTGAATGAGAGGTTATAGATGCGAATTAAAAATTTCGGCAGAAATTTCATAGCAATTTTTCTGGTAGTCCTGACTTTTGTTTCGAGTACGTCTGTAGGGGCTGCTGAAAAAACTGCCAGACTCAGGAACTGTCTGGAAAATGATCATATGTATTTCGTGCTTACCCCGGATGTCCTGGGCAAGACCAGTCTTAAGGGCAGGGATGATAAGTTTATTGCTTTTACCGGGATAATAAGGTATTCTTCGGTTAATGCAGGCAATCATAAAGAAATCACGGTATATGGTGATAATATAGGCGTAACGGTTGATACTTCCGCAGCGTCCGTCATAAATATGGTGGGACAGCTAAAGCTTGGCGACCGTGTTACTGTATACGGACAGGTTGACGGGTCTGAGGTGGATGCAGAGCATCTGATTATTAACCCTGAGAATGAACCAACGATTCTCTCTTATGTTTTTTACCCTGATAAGGCATATGATGAGATAACGATAACGGATCTTGCACGTGACGGACATGTTTCGTTTAAACTGCCTTCTTCCTGGGATAATGATTATGTTAAAGGCAGACTTACCAATAATGATGTAAACGGATATCAGTTTTTCTTAAATGCGATATATCCGCAAAACCTGAATTATCCTGAAAATTTCTATATGTTCTATTTCCCTTATGAGACTTATCTTGATAAGGTTAAAAAGAATATGGATGCGTTTGACATAGAGGATATCGAGGAGCTTGTAATCGATAATATCCTGCAGGATCTGTCAGGCAACTTTAAAATAGATATTACCACTATGAAGCTTCCTGATGGCTCCAAGTACGATTACTGTAGTACTGTTTACAGACCTGCTGATGGCAATGATTACCGTTTGGAATTCCTGTTTAAAAATGATTCAAAGGGCTTTGTATGCATGCTTTACCTGTATTATCCGAATGACTATGCCGTAAATCATTTGCAGGATGTTGCATACGTTGTTCAGACGTTGCAAGTTTCTTAAGGGGCGATACATTATCACTCTGAAAAAGAGATGATTTAGAAACAGTGAAAATTAGTCAAGGGAAAAGCACTATGAAAAAAGGCAGTAAGGCTTCGAAAATATTCGGGTTTATACTTTTAATTGCATTTGTTATCTTTTATCTGGTCACAGCAGTGATCGACCTCATATCTCTGTCAGGGGCTAAGGAAGTAGATTCGTATGATTTTGAGATAACAGAGAGCGGAGTATCTGTTGAGGGTAACTTTTATTATCTGACAAACGGGCCGGTGCTTTCTGTTACGCATAAGCTGAGCTATATAATCCCTATGGGTACCGAATATTACTTTGCTCTTGCCAATGACTCAGGTACAAAATGTATTTTTGTAAGGGCAAGCGAGGACTTTGCGGAAGAGTTTTATAAGATACTCGATGAAAACGAAAAGAATGGATCATACATCGGAGCACCGATCAAGGGTAAAGTCCGTGAGATGAGACCTAAGGTAAAAAATGAGCTTATCGGCTATGCTCAGGACCTTGCGGAGGAAGGATGCCAGGTAATTTCAAACGGGACTACACTTCTTTATATCGATGCTACGACCCAGTTCCAGAGCATATTGCGAATTGTGGCAGCCCTTGTGTTTGTAGCGGTTGCTGTTATGATCATCGTGGCCATAAGGGTGAGGAGCAACATGCAGCTTAGCGAGGCACCCAAGCCTATAGCGATAGCTGTGCTTGTGCTGGTACTCGCCGGAGTTGGTCTTATGATGTATACTCTATCATTTATTGAATTGTAATCAGGATCGGTTTTGATTCAAATGGAAAAGAAAAGAAAAAAAGCGATAATCATTTTATCGGTAATAATCACGCTTACCCTCGCATTTATCTGGCTCCATTCCTGTCTTGGAAAGGAGGATTCTGCAGAGGAAAGCGGTTTCGTATATGATCTTTTATGTCCTTTCTTTGAACTGTTTATGGGGAAGGGAAATGTTACGGAGCATTTCATAAGAAAGCTTGCTCACTTTACGGAGTTCTTCGGCTTAGGCTTGGAGCTGATGCTTCTTATGAGGATTGTGTATGAAAAGGCAAAAATTGTTTATGTTATTAACGCATGGACTGTGGGTACGTTCTGTGCACTCGTAGACGAGACTATACAGATTTTTGCTGAAAGGGGCCCACAGGTACAGGACGTCTGGCTGGATTCTGCAGGATGTATTACGGGAGTAATGCTGACGCTTTGCGGGATCATGATAAAAGACAGAAAGATAAGAAAATAAAAAACGCACGTTCGGTTTTGAATAGATACTACCGTCGTTACCTTCACAGTTAACTCGGCCCAGGCACCCTCACGGCACATGAGAGACACTGCTTAGTGCTGCTGTATTCCTACCCTGACACGGTTCACAGGCTGCCATTGCGCGAGACCCAAACGTCAACATCACTTATG
>JAFYYN010000128.1 GCA_017557525.1 Lachnospiraceae bacterium | reverse complement strand
ATATGCAGACAGAGAAATATCGAGCGTGGAGACCGATTTGAAAGTCAGTCGGATGAACAGGCACAGTTGATGAGTAAAGACATTTCATACAGTCTTCGGGTAGATACTTCTGTCAATTCACCTGAAGAATGCGCAGATCAGATACTAAAAGCACTGTTTTAATAAGTTATGGAAGATTGTTAGGGAATCCGACAGAAAGAAAGAGTATTCACACGAATTATTAGAGGAATTTATGAATGATGAAAATTGAATTTAATTACAGAGAAAACGAAGACTTAAGAAGGTCTTTTAATGAATTGGCAGAAAAGGTTTTTGGACTAAATTTTGAAAACTGGTATAAGAACGGATTTTGGAAGGATAACTATATCCCTTATTCGGTTATAGAAGACGGAAAGGTAGTGTCAAATGTTTCAGTAAACGTCTGCAATATGAATTATGGTGGCAGGGTAGTTAAACTCATACAGCTGGGTACTATCATGACCGATCCCGATTACAGGGGGAAAGGTTATTCGCGAATACTTATGGAGCGGGTTATTTCGGATTATAAAGATAAGGTAGATGGAATATACCTGTTTGCAAATGATTCGGTATTAGATTTTTATCCCAGATTCGGGTTTAAGACCGGAAAGGAATATCAGTATTCAAAAGATGTGGATAATACCGGTGAAGATAGGACGGTTTTGGTTCCTATGGCAGATAAAGAAGCATGGGATAAAATGGTCCGTCTGATCACGGAAAAAGAGCAAAACAGCAGGTTTTATATGGTTGAAAATACCGGCTTATATATGTTCTATCTGTCCCAGTTTATGCAGGAAAATACTTTTTACATTGAAAACTGTGACAGTTACGCTGTAGCCGAGATTGAGGATGACACATTGATCCTTCACACGATTATCGGAAAAGGTGATGTGGATAAGGTTATCTCAGCTTTTGGAAGCAAGATAAAGAAAGTTGTTCTAAATTTTACACCGAATGCAACTTACGGTTTTGAGGAAAATGAACTGCACGAAGACGATACAACTTTATTTGTCATGGGTAAGTTTTTTGAAGAGATTAAAGATGAAAGATTAATGTTCCAGGCAATTACACATGCCTGAGAAATGGTCAGTTCTCTGATGGAAGATTTAAGATATCAAGCGGGAATTCTCGGCAATTCAATTTCCGAGATGAAAGCGTTTTCTCTTGACATTCGAACATATGTTTGCTATAATAAGAGTATGAATAAAGCTATCAAATACAGATTATACCCTACAACTGAACAGGCTGTCATGTTTGCCAAGACCTTTGGCTGTTGCCGTAAGGTCTATAATCTCATGCTTTCTGATAAAATCGAGAGCTATAGGTCTACTGGTAAATTTGCAAGCGTGACCCCTGCCAAATACAAAGAGGATTATCCATATCTCAAAGAGGTAGACAGCCTTGCTCTTGCAAATGCACAACTGAATTTACAAGGTGCTTTCAAAAACTGCTTTAGCAAATCCCGTAAAAAGAAGAACGGATTTCCTAAATACAAGTCGGGCAAGCATAGCCGTAAGTCTTATACTACAAACAATCAGCATGGTACTGTTGCTCTTATTGATAACGGTATCAGACTTCCGAAAATAGGCTGTGTGAAAGCTGTTATCCATCGTAAGCCTGATGACAGCTGGCTTATCAAGTCTGCTACCGTATCTCAGGATTCAGACGGCAAGTATTATGTATCCATGCTTTTTGAGTTCGAAAATCCCGTAAATACCTATATAGCAGATAAGACTAACGCTATAGGTTTGGACTATGCTTCCGACGGTTTGTACACAGATAATAATGGTAATGTTGGCACCAATCACAAATACTACCGTGAAAACCACGATAAACTTGCCAAAGCACAGCGTAAGTTATCACGCATGCAAGGCTCCAAGAAGCATGAAGCCAAATCCAAAAACTACCTCAAGCAGCTGCGTAAGGTCAATAAGATTCATAGACATATATCAAATCAGAGACTTGATAACCTGCATAAGATATCTACTGAGATAGCCAATCAGTATGATGTTGTATGTGTAGAATCTCTGAATATGAGGTCTATGTCTAATAAAGGTTTTGGTAACGGTAAGGCTACTCTTGATAACGGATACGGCATTTTTCTAAATATGCTTGAATACAAACTGACCGATAGAAATAAATATCTTATCAGGGTAGATAAATGGTTTCCGTCATCACAAATCTGTCATTGCTGTGGAACGTTGCATCCTGAGATGAAAAATCTTGCTATCCGTACAATGAAATGTGATTGTGGTCTTACAATCAGCCGTGACCAGAACGCAGCTATCAATATCCTGCGTGAAGGACTCCGCATACTAAACGAATCTTTCGAAATAGCCTAAAGATAAATATTCAGTAGGGCAGGAACTGTCCTAACTTATACGCCTGTGGACACTGTGTAAGACGCTGAGTTATGTATATCGTAGCCAACGCAGTAGTGGTTGAAGTAGGAAGCTCGGTTACTTGTAGCCGAGTAGTTCACAACTTGATAAATTTACTAAAATAAGGTATATTTTAAGTGCTTGAAAATTTGAAGATAAGGAGCTTATTCAGGAACTTCTGGGTGGTATGTATATAGAACTTCCGGTGCCGAAGAAAAAGAAGTAAAGAAATAATGATTAGAATTATGTTTAAGTAACTGTTATCTTTGAATTTACTGCGCTAAGGCAAAGAGGGTAAACAAATGAGTTCATTATTAAAATCCACATTGAATACAAGAGCCTTGCCAACGGGAGACTTGCGTTATATT
>JAFYYN010000127.1 GCA_017557525.1 Lachnospiraceae bacterium | reverse complement strand
CTGTCGGTGCCTTTGTAGGTGTTGCCGTTGGTGCCTTTGTAGGTGTCTTCGTAGGCGTTGCCGTCGGCACATTCGTCGGTGTCGTCGCAGCCGTCGGCGTTGCTGTTGGTCCATTAGTTGGTTCATTAGTTGGTGTCGGCTTCATCCATGGATAAGGTGGTTCCCACGTCCATGACGTCGGTTCCGCCGATGGAGTTTCTTCCGGATTCAACGTAGGTTCCTCTGATGGCGTTGCTTCCGGATTCAGTGTGGGTTCCTCTGATGGTGTTTCTTCCGGATTCAGTGTGGGTTCCTCTGATGGTGTTTCTTCCGGATTCAATGTAGGTTCTTCTGTCGGAGTATTCTCAGGGTCAGCTGTTGATTCTTCCGAACCATCATCACCTTTAACAGTAATAGTAACTTTAGCCTTCTTGTTACTACCGTCCTTTGATTTAACGGTTATGACAGCTTTGCCTTCTTTTAATGCAGTTACCTTACCCTTCTTGCTTACCTTTACAACCGTCTTATCACTGCTTTTGAATGATACTTTTTTATAAGTTGCCTTTTTAGGAGATACCTTTACTTTGATCTTATAGGTCCCTCCCTTTGCAAGAGTCACTTTCTTCTTGCTGACCTTAACCTTTTTTACCGGAGTTCCGACCTTGACTTTAATGGTCTTCTTTACCTTCGGATTAGAAATACTTCTTACAGTTACTTTTGTACTACCTTTACGGATACCCTTTACCCGGCCTGAACTGCTTACAGTAGCTATACTTTCATTTCCACTGGAGTAGCTTACTTTCTTGCTGAATTTTCCTTCACCTTTGACTTTGATCTTCAGCTTATACTTCTGGTTCTTTTTAACTACAAGTATATTTGCAGGTGTACTTGTTACTTTGATTGATTTCACCTTGTTTTTTACCGATGCTGCCGATGCTGATACAGGATAAGTTCCAAGTACCATAAATACGGTTAAAACCATAACAAGGATCTTTTTACATATTTTCATAATTCTCTCTCTTTTATATGTTTTTATAACCTCAGTTATTTTCTAACAAGCTTTAGTCTTTTATTCGACAGATTATTCTTATTATCGAATCTTACTGTCGGATCTTTACCCGCAACAAGCGGATTATCAATATCATACATAGCAAGACATATGGTGGCATCCGACGGAAGGGTACCATTATAATCAAACACAAAGGTTTTCTGTGTGTCATCTTTAAATGTGCCCTTTTTGATCAAAACAGGATCACCAAAGTTCTTGATCTTATTTCCGTTTGCATCAGTAATCTCAGCACACAGCTGAATATTAAAGTATGCCGGAGCAAGACCGGTATTCTTGACTGTGATTGCAAGCTTATTGTTAAGACGCTCAGCGGATATCACCGTAAAATTGTACCCGAGTCTGTTACACATCTCATCTATAACATTCTTTTGTTCTTTGTAAAATGTGTAGCTGCAGTAACTATCCTGATCAAGAGCATAAATAGATAAATGCGATATCTCTATAACTTCCCTGAATCGATCCGGTGTCCAGTTTACAAGTGAGAAATCATCTTCACGAATAGTGTTTTTCATTCTCTCATATGGCCAGAAGTTTTCACCCAGTACCGGCATATTTGTCTCATACGTAGGTATAAGACTCCACTCGGCATTTGGTTCACTGATAAGACCATCATCTCTCTTTGTGATTCCCAATGAAAGTGCATATCTGTATATCTCACCACGTGCATTTGACGGAAGTGCGAGCACAGATTTTTTAAATACCTTAACAAAATAATCGAGCATGTCTTTCTGGATTTCCAGAGAAGGCATATATGAATCGCCATTCTCCACAAATGAATTATGCCATTCTCCGTAATCACCGAAAGGTCTTACATCAATGAATTCCACTCTGGGGTCACCGTCATACTTTGCAGCTAATGCTTTCGTAAAATCTTTATATGCCTGGATATAAATCGGATCATCCCATTTCGGGAATTCTACTTCCTTTGAAGGATTATCTCTCAGCTTAGCTTTATTCTTTTTTGCGTTCAGATCATATACCCACTGAGGAACATAATCTTCATCATTATAAGATGAATACGGCATGATCCTTATTCCATATGTGAGTCCATGTGCTTCGCAGGCTTCAAGCATTTCATCTATTTCGCTCCAGTCATACTCACCTTTCCTGGGATTCAGCTTACACCATTTCGGAGAACCGCTTACGATTGTTACGACATCCCAGGCATGATTATCAGCCGAACCGCCAATTCCATATGCAAATCCACCGGTAGAATTGATCATTTGCGGAGTATGTGCCGACATGACAAATCCCTTATGAGGATTTGAAATGGCTTCTCCCGAACCTAAAGTTTCATAAACAGCCGTAGGGGTGGTTCCGAAATCATATATTTCATCTCCCGGATCTGTCGGTGTATATACAGGGAAAAGCAGGTCTTTGATCAGCTTCGCCATTCTGTCTGCTCCGGCATCATTCAGATATGCCTCATTACGCATATAATAATCTTTCTGCTCGAAATAATAGTTCCGTAATGAAAGTTCCATCCAGCTGCTATATACATCCAGCAGTCCGACATTTTCCGACTCAGCAATACTCTCCAGAACCGAATTAAAGTAAGCTGTCTTAGGTAACGGATATCTATGGATACTGCTTTTAGTACCCTGCATATTTACAAGATATACTGTCATGCCCTTAGCTTTCGCACGACTGATAATATTTTTCACATTACTTATTAATCCGGATGGATCGATATTATTGGGATGCAGCTGAAATTCTTTAGTATAATCAACATATCCCACATCCAGAAGAAGTATATCGTCGTTTTTGCCATAGTACTCAATTGTACCAAAGGCAAAATCCTTTACCTGTTCCGATGAAAAAGAACTGACTGACATATTCCTTATCTCATATTTATCCATATCCAGATATTTATACAGATACTCTCCCCAGCCACGCGCTTCAGAATTTTTATCGTCATATATTCTTGCGGAATTCTCGGCGCCACATATCCAGAATGTAGGTTTCATTGTGGTTTCTTTGGACACCTGCTCGATTTCAATCGTACATATCGACTTTGCTTCTCCTTTTCCGGTAGTCGCATAAATATCTAACTGGCCGTCAGTTACAGGGATCGTAAATGACCCGGTCTTATTAGTACCCTTCATATAAAGAAGCTGATCATGGTCTTCTGCCACTATCGTAGTAGACTCACAATCTCCGGTTGTGACGGTTATTTTGTAAATGCCTTCCTTAAGATCAACGCTGAAGGCTCCGTATGCCCCTTGAAAATGAACTGCATCACTAAGCGCACCTGTTCCGGAAGACGGAACATCTTTTACAAGATGCAGCTGACCAAATCCATATCCCTTACTTTCATCATATGCCTCAGTGGCAGATACTCCGATATATCCCTCTTCGGTACCATTTCCACCCAGATCAAATCTCATATATGCGAATTCGGGGTTCCGTGTCGGTGTTGGTTTAGGTGTCACTGTCGGTATTTCCGAAGGTGTCACAACTACTTCAGGGGTCGGTGTCACATTCATCTCAGGGATCGGTGTCACATTGGGATCTGATGTCGGCTCTACAGTGGGAGTTGCATCAGGATTCGCTGTCGGTTCTTCTGTTGGCGTCTCAGTTGTGACTTCTGAACTTCCGTCACTCTTTACAGTAATCGTAACTTTGGCTTTCTTATTGCTTCCGTCCTTTGATCTAACTGTAATGACAGCTGTTCCTTCTTTTAATGCTGTTACCTTCCCCTTTTTACTTACCTTTACAACTGTCTTATCACTGCTTGTAAATGATACCTTTTTATAGGTCGGCTTCTTTGGAGACAGCTTTACTTTTATTTTGTATGTATCTCCCTCATTAAGGGTAACCTTCTTTTTAGTGACCTTAACCTTTTTAACCGGAGTTCCGACCTTGACTTTAATTGTCTTCTTTACCTTCGGATTTGAAACACTTCTTACAGTTACTTTTGTACTTCCCTTTCGGATACCCTTTACCCGGCCGGAACTGCTTACAGTTGCAATGCTTTCGTTAGCACTGGTGTAGCTTACTTTTTTGCTGAATTTTCCTTCACCTTTTACTTTAACCTTCAGCTTATACTTCTGACCTTTTTTGATAACGAGGATATTAGCAGGCGTGCTTGTAACCTTGATCGACTTTACCGTACCATTAAGGGGTGCAGCTGATGATGTATTGGGATATGAACCAAGCACCATCAGTACTGCCATTATGATGACAAGGATTTTCCTACTTAACTTCATATATACTCTCTCTTTCATATAGTTCAGTAGCTTATCTTACTTTTTTACCAGCTTTAAACGTTTGTTAGCCAAGTTGTTCTTGTTATCAAATCTTACAGTCGGATCATCCTTACTACTAATAAGTTCACTCGTACTCTTATATTTTGAACTCTCATACATCGCAAGACAGATAGTGGAACTTTCATCAAAGGTTCCGTTATATTCGAACATATATGCTCTTTCATCTCCATCATGAAATGTACCTTTTTCTATATGCACAGGTTCGCCGAAAATCTTTTTCTTGTTTCCGTTTGAATCAATTATCTCCGCGCAGAGATCGATATCGAAAAATGCGGGAGCAAGCCCTATATTCTTTATTTTAACCTTAAGCTTGTTACCTTTTCTTTTAGCCGAGGTCACAGTAAAGTTATAACCAATCTTATTACACATTTCATCGATCAGATCCTTATGTTCACTGTAGATCTTTGCACCGCAGCCACTATCCTGATCTATAGCCATAAATGTCAGATGTGAAATCTCTATACATTCGCGGTAATGCTGCTCTGACCAGGAAATATAGGAAGAATCATCAGGATGCAGCATATATTCATATGTATTATGATTATCCGCCATCGTAGGAACGTTGGCCCTGTATGACGGAACCAGAGTCCATTCGGTATTGGGTTCCAGGATAAAACCATCATTACGTTTTGCAAAGCCAAGAGAATTTGCATAATCATATACTTCTCTTGCGTCAACAAAAACACTGCAGGTGGTATTTTTAAATGTTGCAGCATAGTAATCAAGCATATCCTTCTGTATTTCAACCGAAGGCATGAAATTGGCCGTAAATTCGCCCGTATGCCATTCACCCATGTTACCAAATGCACGGTTTTCAATATATTCCACGCGCGGATCATTATCATATTTTTTTGCTAGTGCCGCGAGCAGATCTTTGTATGCCTGAATATATACCGGATCAGACCAGTCAGGCACATCTATTTCAACAGAGGAATCTCTCCATTTATATTTTGTACGATTCTTCTTAGCTCCTTTTTTATATACCCACTGCGGAACAAAATCGTGGGTTGCACCGTAATTTGAATCAGAACCTGTACCTGTAGAATATGGAATGATTCGAATAGCATATGTCATTCCTGCCTGCTCACAGGCTTCAAGCATAGTATCGATCTCACTGAAATCATATTTTCCTTCTGCCGGATTAATATTCTTCCAGTACAGTACACTGCAGCAGGTAGATATGACATCCCATGCCCTATTTCCATCTGAACCATCGATTCCCAGATGATGTTTGCCGGAATACAGCATATCCTTGCTATGCACTTCCATAACATATCCCTTATGAGGATTAGTTATTATCCCACCTGAAATAGCCGCCTCATAAGTATTCGTAGCCGAAGAATCAAAATCCGGATATGGATCGATATAGGAAGGGCCTCCCTGTTCTCCTGATGGGAAAAGAATTTCATTAGCTAACTCTGCCATTTTATCAGCACCATATTTGTTGAGGTAAAAGTCCTCATTATAATATGTATCGGCCAATACTCTGCCTTTCTGAAGACAGAATTCTCGCCAGGCATTAAACAGATCCAATATATTCACTTTTTCTGAAGCAGCGATAGAGTCTAACTCATCACTAAACCACATTTTTTCCACAAGAGGATATTTGAAGTTAGTCTTTAGATTGCAATGCTGTTTCACCAGATAAACCTTCATCCCGTTCTGTTTTCCGCGTCGAACAAGATTGGTCATATTTTTAACATATGCTGTCGAACTAGGTGAATTGCTATTTGCAGCATACGCATCTGTATAGTCATTAATTCCATGAGCCAGAACTAAAATGTCGCCACTTTTACCATATTTATCAACTGTTTTAAAGTAGGTATCGACTGTATCCTGCAGACTTTCACTGCTTTTTATGGATAGATTTCTCACATCATATGTATCCATATCCACATAATTATTCAGATATTCTCCCCAGCCCCTTTTTGACTTTTCAGATGTATTATAGTAGCTTGCAGCGGTTGAATCACCACATATCCAGATGGTTGGTTTAGTGGTAGTATCATTGGATGTCTGCTCTATTTCGACAGTACAGAGAGAATGACGACCTCCACCACCAATAGCACTTATATTCAGACACCCATCCGTTATAGGAATGGTAAAAGAATCCTTCGCATTATTACCTGTCAGATTAAGCAGCTGGATATTACCTTCGGCTAATATGTTTGAACATTCATCTCTTCCTGTAATAACAGTTATTTTATATACACCCTTAGGCAGGTCCACTATAAAGTATCCTTCAGATTCTTTATTAAAATGTACTGCATCACTGAGCGCGCCTTCTCCGGGTGCATCAAGATCCTGCACATAAGATTTCTGATTAAACCCATAGCCTTTAGTTTTGTCATATGTCTCCGAAGCTGATACACCTATATAACCATTTGCCGTTCCATTTCCACCCAGATCAAATTTCTTATGAATAAAATTCGGATTCGACGTAGGTGTGGCGGATGGTGTTGGCGCTGGTGTCTTCGTTGGAGTCGGGGTCGGTACAATTGTAAACATCTGCTGAGCAGCAATCTCAGCGAGCTTATCGGCACCCTTCGCATTAGGATGTACACCCTCGTTATAGTATGTGGCCGCTACTTCTTCACCTTTATTACGGCAGTAATCGCGCCACGGGATAAACATATTGATAACACCCACTTTCTCAGAAGCAGCAATGTCATCAATTGCATCACTAAACCACATTTTTTCTACAGGAGGATTTACAAAACAGGTATCCAGATCACTATGCTGTTTTACAAGATATACGGTCATACCCTTTGCCTTTGCACGCTGAACCATATCTGTAATGTTCTCTATATAATTTGTCGGATCGGCTGTATGAGTATTTTTATCATATGCATCTGAATAATCATTGATACCTATCGGCAGAACTAATATATCACTGTCTTTTGCATACTTCTCGATAGTACGGAAATATGACTCCCGAAGTTTCCAGGCCCTGAGACCGCTTACCGATATATTCCTTATGTCATACTTATCCATATCTACATACTTATGCAGATATTCTCCCCAGCCTCTCTTTGCATCATCCGAAACATTATAGTAGCTGGCAACTGTTGAATCTCCACCAAGCCAGATAGTTGGTTTACCAACAGTCCCCTCAGCTGTCTGTTCTATTTCAATCGTACTTATCGAATGATGGTCTTCAACGCCGGAGGTTGTATATATATTCAGCTGACCATCCGTTATAGGTATCGTAAAGGAATCAACAGCATTATTACCTGTCATAAACAAAAGCTGATACACATCCTCAGCAGTAATCGTCGATGAATAATCATTTCCGGTTGTTACAGTAATCTTATAGACACCTTTTGGAAGATCAACCATGAAATTACCGTAACCACCATGGAATCTGACTGCATCACTTAATGCGCCGGTTCCGCCGGCCTTAACATTTTCAACAAGATCCAGCTGGCCGAATCCATATCCCTTATTCTTATCATATGCTTCTTTAGCTGATACACCGATATATCCACTTGCCGTTCCTCCTCCGCCCAGATCAAATTTCATATGTATATAATTCGGATTTGATGTCGGCGTAGCAGTTGGTGTTGGTGTCTTTGTAGGCGTCTTCGTCGGCGTTGGCGTCTTCGTTGGCGTTGCCGTTGGCGCCTTTGTTGGCGTCTTCGTCGGCGTTGCCGTTGGTGCCTTTGTAGGTGTCTTCGTCGGCGTTGCCGTTGGTGCCTTTGTAGGTGTCTTCGTCGGCGTTGCCGTTGGTGCCTTCGTTGGTGTCGCTGTCGGCGCTATCGTCGGTGTCACATTTATCTCTGGGGTTGCTGTCACAATTGCTGTCGGCTCTG
>JAFYYN010000013.1 GCA_017557525.1 Lachnospiraceae bacterium | reverse complement strand
GGGTACAAATCCAGAAAAGAAAGAACAAACTGATATTGATGTTGTCGGCATAGATAAATTAAACAAAGAAGCTGTGATCGGAGAATGCAAATTCAGAAATGAAATAACTGATAAAGCGGTATATGACGCGCTAACTGAAAGACGGTCTCTGTTAAAGGGCAGTTATATTGTAAAAGAATTGCTCATCTTCTCTCTTAGTGGTTTTTCAGATTGGCTTATAAATGAAGAAAAAAACGGCAAAGTAATGTTGTTTTGTTTAGATGATCTCTACAATGGTCAGTAAGTATGGATTTTGCTGCGTGAGGGCGACAAAAAAATCAAGACGGAGTTTGAAAAACTGCTCAGCGGGGATTGTATTGAATCGATTATCGAAGAACAGAATACTACTATATTAAGATTAAATATGCTTATAATTCTCTAAATTGACTCTTTTTTTTCCTAAGTTAGAGAATTATAAGCTGTTTTTACGCATATAATTCTCTAACTTTTTTAAAAAATAACATCTACTGATTAAAAAATCAAGCAATTTCATGAATCCCAGCGGGAAGTGATCAAACTTACAAAAGAACTGGAGAACATTCAGAAATGGTGAAGCATCCGAAGATGCCTACAAGAAGCATCTCAGCCAGATACAGGGTTTAAACAATAAGGTCTCACAATATACAATACTAGTGCTAGGCACCAAATTGTGTCCAGCATTCCCTTATTTCAACTTTTCAACAGTACACCGTCCCATTTTTATCTTATCTTTTAAGATCTCTTTTGCTTCATCAATTAAATCACTCTTGACATATACTATTGACGATTTCATATACTGTCTATTGATACCTTTAGGAAGAATATCACCGAGAATATAATAATTCTTACACTTTTTATAAAATGCTTTATATCCAATAGTTTTCACATTAGAAGGTATTGTAATGGATTGAAGTTTTTTACATCTGTAGAATGCTTTCCGCTCTATATCAGTACAGCTCTCTGGTAAAATTACTTCAGCAACCTCTGGTTCTGAGGAATCATTATCACCATAATCCAGAAAGAGATTCTTTTTAATTTTTTTTATTTTTGTTTCCGACAAATCTACCATTTTGACATGTTGTCCAAAGCATTCCGTAGACAGCTTTTTCACTGTAGACGGAAGTTTTATTCCGCATCTGCTCATATGAAATGCAAAATACTCTATCTGCGTAACATGATATTTATTTCCCCTGTATGATACCGTTCCGGGCTGTTCGTATATACCCTCCATATATGTCGTATTAAAATCAGCACATATCAGTGCAACTGTTTTCTTTTTTGAATTTAATATTTTATAATATCCGGAATCTGCATGAAAAGCTAAAGGAATAACATTCTCTTCTCCGATTTTAGCTACAGCCAGGCCACAATATGAGCGGTGAAAATCTTCTGTATCATAAAAGGTTACCTTACAGATTTTATCCATCAGATTTTTATACTCTTCCAGTTCATTATCAGGACAGTATATTATGCTTTCTATAGCACTTTCGTCAAGACCGATATGCTGCACGTCAGAAAACGCTTCTGAAGAACATCTGAAAATAATAGGAATTGAATAACCCTCAATTGTAATATTCCGGGCAGATATCTTTTTTATTGTAGCAGGAAACTCCACTTTCGATAATCCAGATATATAAATGTGTCCATTATCATCCGTAAGCTCTGTTACTAAATACTCTTCCCCGTCATGTTCTATTATCTCAGGTATTATCAACCCATTACTATATGCTTCATTCCTTTCCCAGCCCTCTATGTCTAGATTAAGGACTGCTTCCCGTTCGACACCATTCTTTTTTATCCTATATGTAACACCAGGCATGCTGGTCAACTCGAATTCTTCTTCGTGTTCTTCAGAGGCAATTGTCAGTTCCGGTTTTATAACGATCAGATAAACCAGTGTGAGTACAGCTAAACAAATAATTTTTTTTAATTTTCCTATCATCAACAGATTAGTCATAATCACCTTCCTCTAAAAAATCATTATTAGTAGAAACCGGACTTACAGGGAATCTATATATTTTCGCAGTAGTACCTCTTTCCTCGTCTTCAAATTCATCTATCTCATCTGTATATCTTCCATCTGCATCATCATTGGAAGCTGATGGTGCTGGTGTTGGTGTAGGAGTTGTATACTGTTTGAACATCATATAAATATAATCCGTTCCAGAATCCGGATATATCTTTATACCCTCAATTTCTGCATTATATAAAAAATTTGAACTAGGTGCTGAAGAATTATATACTGTATACTCATTAACTATTGAAGAGCTTCCACCATTAGTGTATGAATATTGATATATTTTGCAGTTATCAGTATGTTGTCCTCCAGCCAAAAACAGAAATTTGTTATTACTTCCCACACCATTTATATCTATTGATTGAAACGAACCGTTCGGTAAAGAACTATTTGATTTAGAAAACATGGATTTATATGTAACCCCCAAGCTTGATAAAGAAACTGATGTTGCGCTGCTCGCATCTAATGCACTATTTATCTCACTCAAAGAATATATAATATAATACCAATTACCACTGCTATTCGTCAACTGTGTACAAAAACAGATACGATTATCGTTTTCGGCTACACTAACCGCTGTCCTATGAGAGTAATTTGAGGCTGATGGATATCCAGCAACAGCATTTAACCCGGTTATTATCTTTTCCTCGGATTTATACGCTCCTGATGGTTGTGAGGAATCAACTGTGTATTTTATCCTTGCAACATCCCTGCTCCACCAATATGACCCACCACCGCTATTTGTCCCGATCCACAAAGTATATGTATTAGTGCTGGCATCATAAGCTGTTACTTCAATTGATTCCCCATGTCCATACGAAGGTAGCATTATAAAATCTTTTGCATCAATATATATATTCCCACTAATTGTCTTTAGTGTACATCTGTACAAATATGTTGTTCCTTCATAATGCTGTGTTAAAAAAAACACATTGGAATTTGAATATCGTGTAAAATTCTGAACTGACATATTATCTCCATTTGGATCTGTCTGTAAAGACTTTTTTCTGATATGCCAAACTAAATCAAGATTTGAATTATTATAGTATATTGATATTGGTGATCTATTGTCTGCTTGCGCAAAATAGCTTTTCTGATCTCCTAAAAGAATAATTAACAAAATAAGAATACACACTGAAATAATAATTATCTTCTTCATACCATTCTCTCCTCACCTAAATATTTAAATGACTAAAAATTTACTCAATAGAGTTTTCAATACCCTACGGTATTTCCATCTACATTAAATGATTCGCTTCCATTACCATCCGAGGCAGTGACTGACATCCATACTTTATATGTTCCATGAGATACCGTAGTAGAATCTGTATTGTCCTGATTTTTCCCGCCGCTATGACTCCATGAAGTAACTCTATGCCATGTCCCGTTTATTAACTGATCAAGATAAACAGTTATACTTGTTGATGTAGTACCGGACTTACCATAAACCTCTGATGTTACTGTTGCCGTTCCTGAAGATATGGATAAGTCACATCCGGAACTCTTAACATATACATATGGTTCCTCTTCTTCGTCATCTACAGGATACTCTAGCTCATCAGCTCTTGTAATAATATTGGGCTTCATCTCAAAAATAAACAGAGAAAATGCCAATAATGCAACAACAGGTACTATTATTACTTTCTTCATTTTTTTTCCCTTCTTTCATCCAATTATTTTTTAGCTTTATTTTTTAATTATTGATTCAATCATTTTAATAAGTTCCTGCTTGTCAATATCTCCTGATTGTACAATCAAACTATAAATATATGTATCATCTGTAACAATTAAATAATTGTCATCATCTGTCTCTATATACTCGCCCGAATACTCTCCAAAAGAAACCTGTTCCGACCTTCCATTTTCTGTACTATAATTATGCTTTGATGATGACGTATATTGGGAATAATATATATCTCCATCAAAATCTATAGACTGATAGATAATATTATAACTCATGACATGTAGGTGTTCAGTTTCCTTATAGTACCCCTCCGGAATCCACGTAGGCTCATAATAGTCTAAAATTTCAAGTGCCGGATTTTTCTCTTGAGCCTCTCCGGTAGCCGGGACATTATTATATTCGATATCAATCTCTCCATGGTCACCCATATCCTGAACCTTTATACTCCGGATATGATTAAGTACTGCCGCATATACTATACCACCAGTCAAAACAATTGACAGACAAATAACAAAAAGCATACAGGCGACCTTGCTGATGCACAGACGGCCTATTCTTATCCTCTTCTTCTCGCTCTGCCGTGCCACCTCCTTGCATTTTTCCTTTATGCTCGTCTTATCTACAGAGTTTAATATCGCATCTGCCTCATCAGCGTACTGTTCGTATATATCCTCATCATTATAGTATTGATTTATAACTTCGCGTAGAGTGAATTGTCTGTCTTTTTTCATGCCCTCCCCCCCGTTTTCGCACTCTTCTAATTGTTTTTCTATGCATTCGCACATTTCTTATTTTCTCCTTTCATCAAAGTTTCCTTCCTTAAAGAACTGTTCTCTGAGCTTATCAACACTCCGGTATACACGCTTTTTAGCCGCTTCTTTACTGCTACCATGCTTCTCCGCTATCTGTGACATCGACATGTTCTCCCAGAAATACTCCCTTAAATATACTGAATATTTCTTATTTAATTTTTTTACAGCTTCAAATATCATTGTCCTTTCATCATCCCGTATGATCATTTCCTCTAATGATTCCACAGACATGGCTTTTACTGCCTTATTGCCCCACCTATGCTTCTCATCATCATCCTGATCATATTCTTCAGGAAACGGGATTTCATGGGAACGGATTTCCTGATATTCCAATGCAAGTTTAAGTGCTGCATGATATGCTATCGTAGAAATATAGTTCTTTGTTTCTTTTTCATTTTCGGGGTCAAGTTTTATTTTGTCCATGTTTTGGGTAACAGAAATAAAAGCCAACTGCAAAGCGTCTTTGGCGAGTTCATTATCATGTAACACGTCCAGAGCTATCTGCGTAACCAATCGGCTGTATTTATCATATATCACATCAAACTTGGTATCAAAATTTTCTTCTGAGCTGCTCATTTTTAAAACTTTTTCCCCTTCTACTATATAATAATCCTTAAAATCAGAAAAAGGGACATAAAAAGTTGCACAAAATTTCAAGAGAATTTTTGTGCAACTTTGACATTTTTTCAATTATAAAATTACTGTGTGAGTTTATGAATATTTATGTTTACATATATACCTATGCTATGGCTCAGAGTATAGAGTATCCCATCCTTTATAACCATATCAACTGTACCATTATCAAAATCTATACTATCTTTAGTATCTGCATAATCAAATCCCTGATAATAAACTATATTCCCATTACTGTCAACGCAGTAGCATGTAGCCTTCTCATCAAAATACTTAAAAATGTAATAGTCGTCTGACTTCTGAATGAACTTTAGTATATTATATGCCAAATATTTATCAGCATTAACATCGAACAGATATTCCTGCTTCCAATCCGGGCCAATACGATATATTTTCCATGTACCATCTGGTTCAGTGGTATCGGTTGCTACACTCCCGTTTAATACAGTCTCTTCAGAATGCTCGTTTACCGAATACAGATATGTTCCGTCGGTACCTATAATAGGATTAAAGAATAAGTCAGCATCAATCATTCTCTCAAAAGCTTCATTTTCAGGATTATAGATATAAGTATGTCTGCTATTTGTGCCATAATCACTGTATTGGGCGAAAAGTTTTCCGTCTATCTCATATAAATAGAAAGTGCCATTACAACCATCAGGGTTAAGCAATGTTTTCCTATCTTTTGTTTCAAGATTTTGTACATATAATTTATGGTCGATTTTATCTTCGTCTTCAGTACTTTTTCTAAAACCCTTGCTATAAAACATTTTCTCGTTAAAAACACATGCTGTGCTGCAAACTTCATTTGAGCAATGAGCATTTAGTTTATTTCTCGACAGGCATTCCAGATTACTTCCATCTGCTTTCACTCTGTAAAAGTATTTTTTGCCCCAAAAAAATATATATCCTTCATCAATATTTGTTATTTTATAAACGCCTTTTGATACAAGTTCTTTATTTCTGTCTCCGGCCTTTATTCTATACAGGGAATGTGTATAGATTTTCTTAAAATATATGTATCCCGAAATTTCAAACAATCCCGATTCTGTATCAACATTTTTAAGATATACCTGCGCCTTTTTCCCCTTTTTAGCCATATCGGGGGTAATTCTATAGAGCATATTATCCTTTGTAAAATAAACAACTCCATTATACTCTATACCATTCATGGCGATAGCACACCTTGTTTCATCATCATACCCGGTAATATCAAAACCTGCCTCAGATGCGGAAGCATAGTAATAATTGGGTAAGGATATTATTAATACGCTTATAACTATACATACGATTACTGAACAATAATATTTATGGGACATAGTTTATCACCTTTATCTTTCAAGATAGATTACTTTTTGCTACTTTTACTATGACTTGTCTATATTTGTTACCTGATGTATCTGCTAGTACAAACATAAGATAGTTGCCGCTCAATCTAACACTTTCCATTTCGCAAGCCAAGTTTAATGACGATGACCCATACCTTGTCCAAACTCCGGTATCATCAATAGTTTTTACTTTTTTGTATTCACCCGCTGTGTTATATCTATATATTTTATTGGGTTTTCCATTGCTTTCATCTCCGGAAGCTATGTATATTGAACGTAGATTATTGTTCCCTGCATCAGATAGTTCTACTCCTTGAAATGAAGAAGGCAGATTGGATGGATTTTCAAAGGTAACACTACATGCATTTGATAATGTGCTGTTATTAAGGAACGAAACCGTGTTGTTAGTCGCATTTGATAATGCCTGATTGATCGTATTGAAATTATAAACTGAAAACTGGTAAACATCTTCTAATTGATTTTGATTGTTTAATTTTTTCCCGTACTTCCATATCAGTAATGCATCGCCATTAGATGACAATGCTGCATCAATTCTTGTAAGATCACTCAAATTATTCCCGTTATTATTAGAATATTTCAAGTCAACCAATCGAGTTATATCAGTATTATTTACAACATTCGACTCGTTCTTTAGCTGGTTATATGTATGCCCTGTATAACTTATTCTACCTATTTGAATTGACCAATATCTCTGTGAGCCTGATGGCTGATACGATCCACAGGATATTAGGAAATAGGTATTTCCGTTATATTGATATTTTTCTATAGTCTGTCCATGCCCAATATTTTTCAACAACATTGCGTCGGTACGACTAAAAGTATTATTTACTGAATCAATAGCGCAGCGACTAAGCAAACAATAATTACCCGATTTCTGTATATTTTCACCATTTATGTTGAAATACCAGCTACCATAATTTTGGAATATATATATGTAACCATTATTTTCATCAATTACAAAACTTTGAATTGCATGCTCATTTGTAAAATGAAAATTCGATCCGTCAAAGTATGCGGAATATACCAGTGTTGGACTTAAATCTGTTCTTAATTCTTCGACATTATCTTCTATGTCAGTATCAAGCGAATTATTAAGTTCTCTTAATTCTTCATCAAATTCGCTTTCGACATATGTTAACCCTCTTTCTTCCATATATGCCTTGAAGCTTTCCTCTGTATAAAAATCTTCACGATTTGCAACAACCTCGCTGGTTCCATCATAGACTTCATCAAGTCTTACACCGTCTCCGAGGATTATCCCTACTTCTTCTGCCTTCTTAATCTCATTCTTATAGTACTCATCATCATAAATACCCATTTCAGCAGGATTGTTTATAGATTTTTCTGACATCAATCCATAGCATGGGCTGAAAATAAGAGAGCTCATAACACTAATTGCGACAGTTTTCATTAAAATACTTATACTCATTTTTTCTCCTTTTTCGATTGTATTTATACCATGGAGCGCGCGCCAATTGTATATATGATTGCCTCAGGAAGTATTCCCCCTTCTACTATATAATAATCCTCAAAATCAGAAAAAGGGACATAAAAAGATGCACAAAATTTCAAAAGAATTTTTGTGCATCTTTTACGTATTATAGGTCAAAGCAAGCATAATTTCCACTATTTATTTTTGACATTTTAGATATCTGTGATTCGGTACTAACATTTGACAAAATATAGGGTGAGATTGGAATGATTAAGTATCTAAATCCACTCACATCAGATATACTGACAGGCAAGGACATATCATGTCAACAAGTAAAAACAATCCTGTAATTATTCTCCCATGAAAATGTTCTCTAACGGCAATGATTTCCATTCGTCCGAATGCGTCAATATATCTAATATTGCATCATGAAGGAAGATAAAATCCCTGCCTTCTTTAGATATTTCCCATTCTGATAAGTCAATGCCTCTTATTATGGCTATTTCTTTACAATTAACTGTTTTCCTATTTTTTCCGTATCCTATCTCCAGGGTTAGGTTATAGCTAGGTGATGTTATATGCCCTTCACAAGGATTAAAATCCGATGGGTATGATAGAAAATCCATATCCATAACCATCTGAAAAATTTTTTTCTTCTCTTCATATGTCATATAATACTCAGCTGTATAATCATCAAGAGTATATCCCATAACTTCATAATTCGGAATTGTTTCTTTAATCAGTTTTCCCGATCTGCTGTCATATTTACTACGGTTAAAACAAATGCAAACATAAAAATCCTCTGGCATATCAATTCTATCAGCCTCTTTTTTGAGTCTTTCATCTAACTCTATCTTGTTCCATAATTCTTCGACACTCTTAAAATTATCAGGAAAGAAATATAAGGAAGTAACATTATAATGCTCCGGTTTTCCCAGACCAGTTGATGTAAAAACAGCATATTTGTCCCATTTTATTATCCTGTAGGTTAAGGCACTATATACAATTGCCCCGCTATCCTCTGACCCATACATAGGTATCGGTAAAAAGAGGATAATACTACTCAATATAAGAATAACTATAGCCCATTTTGCTTTTTTCATATATCTCCATAAACATTATAACTGACTGACAGTAATCAATTGACCTGAGCAATTGCGGTAAATGCTAAAACGCCCGATGTAGCAACATTCATAGGTATAATAGTATAATGCTTTGTTGTATTATCACCAAAACTCTGTTTAACTATCGTACATATATTTGAATTAATTGTTGGGTATTCCGCATACTTATTATTACTGCTATTTGTTCTCACGGCCTTGATTCCTGCTACAGGGCTTCCTGAATATGCTAAAAAGCTCACATTAATAGTCAATGTTTTAGGTGTTGAGGATCCATTATATTTAATATAATAAGCTGATAGGTAAGGAAGCACCTCGGTTGTATACGTAGGGAAAGTACTTTGAGAACTACTCAATGCTCCTCCCCATTTACAATTTGTATTTCCTAAATTAGTATTGTAAAACCAATCAGCATCACAATTATAGCAAGCGCATCCCGAATATGCTTCAGATAAACTTGAACCATAATAGGTCAAACCGCTGCTTATTGCTGATAGTGAACCTGATGATGAATATGAATCAATGGCTTTTTTTATAACATTCGATCCTATCATCTTGCTTATATATAAGAAGAAAATTCCTGATCCATAATGCCTATTATTGACGTTATTTACAACATCCAATGATACCCTAGGTGCATGCAAAAAATCCCTAACATCTTGATACTTGTATAGGTAATAATCGCTCTCAAAAACCATACCTGCCCAAGTTGCAAGCGACTCATTGATCCAAGTATCATAAATATATTTGCCATATAAAATGGCATGCATGTATTCATGAGCAACTATTCCTTTATAACAATCCTCAAATCCACTTGGTCCGGAATTTGATATTATATTATATGCATAATCTACCCTAACATAAATTTCACTTGTCCCATCATTATGCGGAACAGTAGCTCCAGCATAATTAGCAGATGAGACTGAAACTATATTTACATCATATGTTGTAGTATTAGGATTAAAAGGTCTTGGTAAATTCAATGTCCCGCATAAATATGTATCCGCCGAATCAAAAACACTTCCCAAGGTCACAGCATCACCATATGACATTTCGCTGCTTTCATAATGTATCTTGAATTTCCCAGAGGGCGAGTACGCTGTTGCAGACGATCTATTATTATAGGCTGATATCTCATATGATGCTAATGCTTCATCAATCAGCCCATAATCATTTTTTTTGTCTTTATGATTATTGCGATAACAGAATAATCTTAATAAATCTTCTGTTTCACACTCTATAGTATAACCTTCATCCATATATCTATCCCCATAGAGCATAAAACCAGCAAGGACATTCATATAATCATATTCAGAGATATATTTCCCTTTGTATAAATATTCCGCCTTTGAAATATTATTAGGACAATGGACGTTATATTGTTTGCTAATAGAATATATATCATCTCCAACTAATACTTCATACTCATAATTAAAGTATAAGTCTCTTTCTGTTTCTTTATCAATAACAGATTTATTGACCAAGTCTACTTGCTTACTTAATATTTCATTATTGACAATCAGTAACTTGGAATTCTTATCATAGCACTCTACTTTATCCAAATCCCACTTTTCAGAGAAAGGATCCTCTAAATTCTGTACAATATCAACTTTTGATACTTTTGACAGTTTAAATGTGTATGAATCAGTGTCTTCAAAGAAAAAGTAAGAATTTACTGGAGTACCATAACCCTTCGGAATGCTATCGAGTCTTACAGAAACCAAAAACTTCTCACTTGGTCTATCAAAGGAGGCACAAAACTCAGAATCCAAATTCACACTCTTATCATAATATTCTGAATATACATGAGTTCCAGATTTGGTATCAGAATAAGTACATTCAGCGGAATATATATCTAATACCAGACCACTTAAATCAATCTTTTTATCATCTACAGAGACTTTAATTGTGCATTTATCCACCCTATCATCAGCATAGCTTCTCACTCTTCCAGTTAAACCAAATGCTATCAAAGAAAACATAATTATAACAAGTAAATATTTTTTCATAATCGCCTCTACTATTATTATAAGTTTCAAATCCATATTAATACCAAGCCGTATTTCCATCCACATCAAATGACTCACTTCCATTGCCATCTGAAGCGGTTACCAACATCCAAACTTTGTAAGTTCCATGGGATATTGTAGTAGAACCTGTATTGTCTTGGTCTTACCCTCTCTTAACATATTACAGATATCATACACGCCGCCTTCACATCATCCTAATCATATTCTTCGGGAAATGGGATTTCATGGGAACGGATATCCTGATATTCCAATGCAAGTTTAAGTGCTGCATGATATGCTATCGTAGAAATATAGTTCTTTGTTTCTTTTTCATTTTCGGGGTCAAGTTTTATTTTGTCCATGTTTTGGGTAACAGAAATAAAAGCCAACTGCAATGCGTCTTTGGCGAGTTCATTATCATGTAACACGTCCAGAGCTATCTGCGTAACCAATCGGCTGTATTTATCATATATCACATCAAACTTGGTATCAAAATTATCTTCTGAGCTGCTCATATTTAAAACTTTTTCCCCTTCTACTATATAATAATCCTTAAAATCAGAAAAAGGGACATAAAAAGTTGCACAAAATTTCATGAGAATTTTAGTGCAACTTTGACATCTGTAAAGATTTCCTGCCTCATACCTGTTATTATCTCAACAGATAAGCCATATATAATATGGTATTGTTTTTTTAACTGTCAACACCGGCAAATTTAATGCCAGGGTATTGAGACAAAGAGTAAAGAAACGATCGAGCTACAACCCCTGATTTAACAATAAATATATTGACAATCATGAATAATTATGGTACACTTTGCTTTGTAAAAGTTTGTTATTGTAAAGTATGCTTTTGTAAAGTTATATTTACAAAATTCAATTATTTAAAATAGGAGCTGAGCATGGAACGTTTTATCGGAAGAGAAAGTGAACTGTCATCACTTAACAAAAAATATGCAACCGACAAATTTCAGATGGCTATTATCTATGGTCGCAGACGGATCGGAAAAACAACTCTTTTAAGAAAATTCTGTAAAAACAAAAAAAGTGTTTTCTTCACCGCTATTAAAACCACAGCTGATCGTAACATAGAACTGTTCAGTAAAACTGTCGTTAACAGTTTAGCTCCTGAATTAAAAGGCATATCTCTGAACACTGTTGAAGACATATTTTCCTTTTTGGCGGATAAGTGTTCTACAGAACGAATTGTAGTAGTTATTGACGAACTGCCATATCTTGCCAAAAAAGATGAATCATTTACCTCCTACCTTCAAAAGTTTATAGATGAGTATTTTACTTCCGGTAAAATGTTCCTTATCCTTTGCGGATCTTCAGTTAGTTTCATGGAAGATGAGGTTTTAAGCGAGAAAAGTCCTTTATTTGGGAGAAGGACTATGCAGATCAGTCTCAAGCCATTTAATTTCCGACAGACGGGATTATTTCTCCCTTCCTGGTCATCCTATGACAAAGCAATTGCCTATGGTATTACAGGAGGTATCGCTAAATACATTGCACTTATCGATGAAAACCTTAGTATAGATGAGAATATCATAAATCTTTTCTTTACAAAAGAAGGATACCTTTATGAAGAAGCAGATAATCTTTTGACCCAGGAATTTCGCGAGGTTGATACATACGGCAGGATAATCGAAACCATCAGTCTTGGGGCAAATCAGGTTACAGAAATTGCAGACAAAACCGGTGTGGCTACGCAAAATATTTCGTACTTTTTAAGAAGCCTGCTCGAAACAGGTATTATCCAAAAAAAGTCAGCGATAACTGAGGAACATAACAAAAAGAAAATAATCTATGTATTAAATGACGAAATGCTTAGTTTCTGGTATAGATTTATCCCTGATGCCATTGAAACTATTGAAGCCGGCAATGGAGAAAAGTACTATTACCGTAATGTGAAACCTCTTTTAAACAGCTATATGGGCAATATATTTGAAAAAATGTGCCGTCAATTTCTGATTGAAGAAGGCATGAATGGTTTATTTCCAAGTTGTATCTCTCAAGTCGGAACCTGGTGGGGTACAAATCCAGAAAAGAAAGAACAAACTGATATTGATGTTGTCGGCATAGATAAATTAAACAAAGAAGCTGTGATCGGAGAATGCAAATTCAGAAATGAAATAACTGATAAAGCGGTATATGACGCACTAACTGAAAGACGGTCTCTGTTAAAGGGCAGTTATATTGTAAAAGAATTGCTCATCTTCTCTCTTAGTGGGTTTTCAGATTGGCTTATAAATGAAGAAAAAAACGGCAAAGTAATGTTGTTTTGTTTAGATGATCTCTACAATGGTCAGTAAGTATGGATTTGCCTTTGAAGGTGAGAAATGCCTGATAATGAGAGGATAAATTACAACTAAAGTCCTATGACTTTTGCAATAATTTTTGCAAAAGTCATAGGACTTTTTGTGTTGATGCTGTATATAACATGTAATTACATAAAAGATATAAAATCCAGTACCGGCTGCCAGAACACGCCAAGGATTATGATCCCTATAGCAAAGCATATTATTGGCAGGAGCATCTGTACGCAGTGCTCCTTATAATCTGTATTATTATCAGTTTTTACATTATCTGTACCTGCACTGTTGTTCTTTGTGTTTTTATTTTTCTTTGAAACATTTGGATTTTTCTTATCACTTGTGCTTTCTGCTGAAGCCTGTCCTATAGCAGCAACAGTTTCCGGGAAATATGCCCTCATCACTATGCTCAGCATATATATCGCGGTAAGCAGGGCCGAAAAGAGCAGGGCTACAAGTCCTGCTATGGTCAAGGGCTGGGCGTCAGATACTGCTGCAACACCTATCCTCCATTTGCTCTGGAAGCCGCAGAAAAGCGGTATTCCTATCAGAGACAGCGAAGCGACCGTAAAGCACGCAAATGATATCCTCATTTTCCTACCCATCCCATCAAGCTCGTATATGTATTCCTTTCCGGTCTGCTCCATGACTATGCCGCAACAGAAGAAGGAACATATCTTGGTGAGCGAATGCATGAGCATGTGCGCGAATGCGGCTGTTAGGCCAAGAGGCGTCATGATGGTTGCCGCAAAAAGGATATATGAAAGGTTACTGATGGTTGAGTACGCAAGTCTCCTCTTGAAATGCCTCTCCTTTACCGCAAATGATGAGCCGAATACTATGGTTATGATGGTAAGTGCCATGACCAAATACTGAGCCCAAGTACCGTAAATAATCTCTGTTCCGTAGATATAATAGATGAGCCTCACACATGCGAATGAACCGGCGTTTACTACCGCTACGGCATGAAGCAGGGCCGTAACCGGCGTGGGAGCTACTGCTGCCTTAATGAGCCATCCGGAGAACGGTGCCATGGCTGCTTTTACGCTGAAACCGCAAAAGGCAAGTACAAATGCAGGTAACAGGAATGTATTACCCGTATTGTTTCCTATACTGCCTCCGTATGTAAAATCTATGCTTCCTATGCTCATCATAAAGATAAGCCCTATAAGTCCGAATGCCGCTCCTCCAAGTGAGTAGACGAGGTAGGTCTTAGCTGCCTTTACCGCTGCCTTTGTCATAGGATGCAGCACTAAGGGGAATGTAACCAGCGTCAACATTTCGTAAAGCACATACATCGTGAGCAGGTTTGCGGAAAACGCTATACCCATTACTACTCCGTATGTCATGGTAAAGAATGCAAAGAAAGAGTTTTTCCTTTCATGATGCTTCATATACCCATAGGCATAAAGGCTTGCAAATGGCCAGAGTCCGCTGACTATGGTTCCGAATATGCATGCCGCCCTGTCCGTCCTGAATACAAAGCCAAAGTCCCCAAACAGCTTTATTACCGATATGCTCTCATCATACCAGTATATCATGGCTATGAAGGAAAACGCCGTATTTATCAGGACAAATATGAAATTTGTTATATCCCTGGTCCTGTCATTCTTTATTGGGAAAAGAAGTAGCATTATGCCAAATAATATTGGCATAACGACAGGTAACAGGATGAAACTGTTAATATCCACAGTTGCCTCCTATAAACACCTCATCAGTCAGCCTTTTGCTGACAGCTTCCCTTCGAAGGGGAAGCCTTTATAGAGACACGTAATAATCAATCATTATAAAAATAGACCGGTCTTTATTGCTTCAATTCCATTCGTTACAATATCCGGGAAAAGTCCGAAGCCTACTGCTGCTACAGCCAGAATGATAAGCGGTACTATCATCAGCGGCGATACCTTGCATTTCTTACAGGTAGAATAATCAAAATCATTCCCCGGGAAGAAACCGTGTATTGTGATTGGTAACAGGTATCCTGCAGTAAGCAGCGCGCTTATAAGCAGCACGGCGGGTCCTATGAATCTAAGCGCTCCTATATCTCCCTCCAATGCTCCCAGGCACAGATACCACTTGCTCACAAAACCGCTTGCCGGCGGTATGCCTACGAGCGCTAGCGCAAAGAATGTATAGCACCAGATGACTGTAGGCATTTTCTTTGCTATCCCGCGTAGTCCGTCCACGTTCTTTATGCCCGTATGTACTATTATAGCTCCTGCTACAAGGAATAAGCCGTCCTTTATCACAGAGTGGAATACAACATGCATTAAGGCTCCGGTAAATCCTGTGCTGTTAAGCAGTGAAAGTCCGAAAAGTACGTATGAAACCTGACTTACTGTAGAGTAAGCAAAACGCTTTTTCATCACCTTTTCGGTATATGCCATCATGGAGCCGAGGAATACTGTAAGAAGTGCAAGTATCATCCAGCTGTACTGTACCCATGTGCCACGGATAAAATCAGCTCCGATGCTGAAATATATAAGTCTGATCAGTACAAATACGCCGGATTTTGTAATAAGACCCGAAAGAACAGCCGATGCAGGTGAAGGTGCTACGGGATGTGCGGTAGGCAGCCAGTCCTGTAATGGGAAAAGACCTGCTTTACAGCCAAAGCCGATGATTGCAAGGAATATAAATACAAGCAGCATTCCCTTGTCGCCCTCTGCCACCTCTCCGATAAAACCTCCTGCTGTGAAATCGGCGGTATTGCAGTTTGTGTATATGTAAAAGATCGCTATCAGTGAAAGGAACGCACCTCCGACTGAATAAAACAGGTATTTCTTTCCTGCCGATATCGCTTCCTTTGTAAGTGAATGTAATACAAGCGGAAGTGATGTAAGTGTCATCAGCTCATAGAAAAGATAGAGAGTCAGCAGATTTGCAGACATATATATGCCTGTAAGGACTCCCATAACTATCATGTAGAAGCCGAAGAATCTTCTCTCATGCTCTTCGTGCTTCATATAGTCAAAGGCGTAGAAACCTACCAGAGTCCACATAAGGCTCATTAGTACCGAGAAGAATCTGGTAAGTCCGTCTGCTTTTAGTGAAACCACCGCGTTTTCGGTAAGCCTGAACAGTGTCAGTGTTCCGTCCGCGCAGAATACGGTAGCCAGGGTTACCGCAGCGGACAAAATGAGCCAGAAACCTGTAAACAGGTTTCTCAGCTTTCTATCTTCAAATTTTTTTACTGTTAGTAATATTACTCCACCCAGTATCGGCAAAAGGATGGAGATTAAGAGCACAGCCATATATGCCTCCTAAAAAATCTATGAAATGTAATCCCTCATCAGTCAAATACATCAAGTCCCTGTTTTATTATATCAATTATCGGGCCTGAGCATAGTCCTAGAACAAAATTTAAAATCACGAGTGCTGTTATGCCGATAACAAATCTCGGGCAGTGCATGCCGGGGAGTAAATTGAGCATTTCCTCTTTATCGTGACCTGCATGTATATTTTTATTGTTCGATGTTTCAATATCTAACGTATCAGCATCTTTATTTTCGGCTATATGTTTCTTGAAGGTATTTTTAATATTTCTCCCGGATATGTTATTTCCGATTGCTAAATCCTTTAACTCTGCTGTATCATCAGTCTCAGCAATATGCTCCTTCGGTATGTACAGATACACAACTGTCCTTAAGAAATAAACCGCGTTTAATATCGTACTGATCGCGAGCGCAAGCAGCGCTATCCACTGCATTGGTCCGTGACCGATGGCAGCTCCGCCCAGAAGCAGCTTTGATATAAAACCTCCAAGCAATGGAAAGCCGACTATTGAGAAGGCTCCGATACTGTAGCAAAGTGCCGAGTACCTGTATTTATGCCCTAAGCCCTTTAACTGGTCTATGGATTTTGAATGCGAGCCCTCGGTAAACTCCGATGAGGAAAGGAACAGCAGTGATTTGGTAAGTCCGTGCGCAAATATATGGAATATTGCCGCAGTAACCGCTTCCTTCGTGCCTATGCCAATGCCCATGAATATGTAGCCTATCTGGGCTATGGATGAAAAGGCGATCATACGCCGGAAGCTCTTTTCATGCAGCGCAAGCACGGATCCTAAGATCATGGCAACTATGCCCAGCGAGAAACATACATAGAGCACGCCGCTGTTTTCTATCGCGTCAAGACCTATGGTCCTAAAATAAACCTTTATAAGCAGGAAAATATAGCCTTTTGAAACTGTGCTCGAAAGCAGTGAGCTTGATACTACATTTGACTGTCCGTATGCGTCCGGTATCCAGAGGTGGAATGGGAAAAGTCCCGCTTTTATGGCAATGCCCACAGTCATCAGTCCTATAACGATGGTAAGCTGCATCCCGTAGTCCCCGTTCCCGCTAAGAGCTGCTACAGATTCCTGTATATTAGACATCAAAAGGTGTCCGGTAAGTGTGTACAGCAGGGTTACACCGATCAGGAAAAGACCGGAACCAAGCATACTGATAACCATATACCTTATAGCAGTGACTATGGATTTTCCTATCTGTCTTACCATAATGAGTCCGCAGCCGGCTATGGTATTTATTTCTATGAATACGTATCCGGTAAACAAGTCGTTTGTATAGCACATGGCGAGCAGAGAGCTTGTCATAAGGCACACGAGGATGAAGAAGAGATTTTCCTTTTTGTCCTCTATGTCATATTCTATGGCCTTGCCTCCCGCAAGTACCGAAAGGAATGCTACCGTGCTTATAAAGTAGGCAAATATTGCCTCTAAGCATCCTCCTCTTATCTCATTTCCCCATGGTGCCGGGAAATGGCCCATATAATAAACAAAGCTTCCACCGGTTTTATATGTAAAATAAAGGAGCACCCCCGACAAAGCCATCACTGCTAGCAATACGATCATTGTAAAATACTGAGCTGCCTTGCGCCGCAGTACCGAACAGATGATGGCACAGAACATGCAGAGCATTATCGAGAAAAACGGGAAGTTCCTAACGAATTCCATTTATTTACAAACCTCTTTTCTCATATTTCTTATTATCGTTAATGGAAACTGTCAGTGCAGCTGACAAGCGCCTCACCCGGCGCTGTGATCCTCACGTCTAGCCATCATCAGGCAGTAATCAAGATCCAGCGAGTGATATTTTTTATACATCCTGATAGTGAGCGACAGTAAAAGAGCTGTAACGCTCACAGACACTACGATGCCGGTAAGGACAAGTCCGCTCGGTATCGGGTTGATATATGCCGATGCGTCCCTTACTCCGTCAACCACTATCGGGGCTTTCCTGCCCTCAATGTAGCCCTGGGATGCCAGGAGCAGATATACTGCCGTATCCATGATATTCAGCCCTATTATCTTTTTTATCATGTTTTTCTGAAAGAGCAGGTCGCCAAAGCCTATGACAAACAGGGCTACCGCTACCAAATCGTTCAGGTGCTCACGTATTAAATTCCACATTTTATATTCTTCCTCGTCTTACAAGTGCATAGAAACTATACATTGTGCAGGCTACTACCATGCCTACGCAGATATTTAGTACCAGGATAAGGCCGCTTGAAAGGATGGCTCCGGGTGTGCCGAGCGGTATACCTGACTCTAAGTGGTTTGCACCGGTAAAGAATGAATAACACTTTGAAAGGCAGTAAACAAGCAGCGCGATCAGTGTTATGATCCTTACGGTATTTGCATTCATGAAACGCTCAGTCTTATTAAAACCAAAGGCTGAAAGGAACAGTACAAAGCCTGCTCCGAGTATTGCTCCGCCGGAGAAGCCTCCGCCGGGTGAGATGTGGCCGTTTAGTATTACGTATACTCCAAATACCATTATTATCGGAAATACGATCAGCGAACTTTTTTTGAGTATGGTATCATTTTCCGGCTCAAAGTTTCGCGAGTCAAGCTTTGCGAAGGCTGACTGCCTGATACCGAATGCCTTTTTATCACTCTCCGCTTCCTCGTCATCGCCTTCTCCGCCCCTGCCGTCGATCCGCAGCATGATGGTCACGCAGATGGTTGCAACAAAAAGAACACAGGACTCGCCAAAGGTATCAAAAGCCCTGTAATCAAGAATCATGCCCGAAACAATATTGACAGCACCGGTTTCGTCCAGTCCGTTTTCAATATATCTTCGGGCAACTTCGTTGTTGTCTGGATTATTTTTGTCCCCTATCTCGGGCATCCCGAGCATTGCCGTAGCCAACAGTACAAACATGAGTACTATCATGACTGCTGCAGCCACACGATAGACGGAGCGCAGTTTTTTTGCCACTCCGGAAGGGATCGGGGAATTTCCGCCGGAAGTATTTTTACTCCGTGGCTTAACTGAGTTAATTTTTTTATTCTTATTCATTGTAGTACCTTGCAAACACCTCATCAGTCAGTTACTTTCGTAGTTTCCTGGTTGTTGTTACTTCCTTGGTCCCGGCCTGCATATCTATCTGGTCTATCCTCTTTAGTGTGGCATAGAACAGTATGCCGGTGACGCCCGCTCCTACTGCTGCCTCTGTGATGGCAAGATCAGGGGACTCCATGACTATCCAAATGATAGCCATCACCAGGCTGTAAGCACTGAAAAGCACTATGCAGACCAGCGAATCCTTCGCTATGCTTGCCGCTACCGCGCATACCAGGAGGAAAATAAATAAAATCGTTATTATCGTATCCATTCTTACTTTCTTTCACAAGGCATCTCTTTGATGCCTTCCCTCTAAGATTACCTTTCCCCTATTATGTTTTTTATATCCAATAAGGTCAAGTCTTTTTTATATTAATAAGCAGGCTTTCCTGGTCATTAATAATCTATATCAACCGTTATCAGTTTCTCGGGATTGGCACCGTCTTTATAGTCGTACTTGTTATACACTTCTGTATGCCAAAATCCCTCAGTAATACCTATTGTTGCATTCCAGATGTCTTCCCAGGTTACTGTATCATCATTAACCAGAACATATTTATCAAAAGTAGTAAATAAAGCAGTATCACTGGGTGCTTTTTCTGTATAATGTTTCATATACTTATAGGTCTGTTCCCGGTCGTTTTCGTTATCCGGCATAATTTCGTATTTCCCGTCTATTTTCTGCAGAGGTGTAAATACAAAACAATTACCGTCATACTTTAATCTGTGCAGATATGCCGTAGGGTAGTCCATCTTGGACAGTTCGTAAAGGTTTTTAGCCATTCTGCCGGTTAAAGTATAATAATGCGCTATGTTTATTTCAGCCGTCTCCCCGATTTCGGTCTTTTTAACAAACTCCTGCCATTCGTCCTCACCGGATATGACACTGCCGTTTTTCATTACGACAAATCCGTCATTTATTATTTCCTCCAGAGTACCTTCCGGTAACGCTTCGGGAGCTGCATACATTATTACAAAATCATGTTTAAATCCATTTTCTGTATGTACACATTTGAGACGTTTAAGATCGGGATATTCTTTTACTTCATAGAATTTATATGTATCACCCTTATCTTCCCACTTATATACCAAATCTCCGGCAGTTATGCTTTCGTTCTGTGCGGAAGCCATTTTATATCTGTATTTCTTACCATCTATCGTAACCACAAAATTTCCGTTGTGTGACCCGTCAAGGTCTGTTTCGACAGGGATCATATCTATTTCTGTTTTAGGCACGTATACTGTATTTTCATCCTCAAGATCTTCTGATTCTTTTTTCTCGGCAGTCTCTTTCATTACAGTATCGTATTCAAGCGGAATGCACAGCTCAGTACATATCCTGTTAAAAGGAGCTTTAAGATCTTCTTTTGTTTCCAGGCTTACAATACTTATTTCATATTTTATCTCATTATTCTTATAGAGCTTTATCCTTACAGAAACAGCTGACTCACTGTTCAGTACTCCTACTACGCAATTATAATCCTGACTCTCCCCGGTACATTCACGAGCCAGAATATTACCGTTTTCTTTGTATAGATTATAGTATTTGATCATGGCGTACTGATCCAGGTTATCGCTGAAATTACTTGCGGAAATATAATCGATAATAACTACCCTGATCTTTCCAAAGGCATACCCTGTCTGTAAAGAAGCATACCCTGCGTCCCCGTCATCAGAACCATATGTGCTTAAATAGCAGTGATTAAGAACCCCGGTATCAGGATCCTTTATATCGGCACCCGTACAATTCATTTTTTCAAGCCAGTCGGCTTTCTCAAATGGGTTCCAGGGAACAATACCAATATATTCTACAGCATCATTCCAGCTTTCAAAAAACTTTGTTTCAATACCGGGGCGCTTAGCTGACACAGCCTGAGCTTCGGCATCTAAAACATCTAAGATATCAAATGTCTGTATTACAGCAGGTTCAGATACTGCTGTCTTGACATCACTCTCGATTTTGTTGTCGCAACCGCTTAAACAAAAGATGCTAACGATCAAACATATAGCTATGATTGCCTGCTTTTTTCTCATGCCTGTCCCTCCACTCCTTTATTTTGGTACTATTCAGACAAAAATACTAAGTTAGTTTTCGTGTCGTACAATATCTCCCTCTTTGGAGATAAACTCTGTTATAGTCTTTGAAAGGTATGCCCTGTCTGTATAAAGATCAACTACCTTCATCGAGTCAAGCAGCACTACCAGAGGCCTCAGGCTGTTTTTGGGGTTGCTCTCCAGAACCTGGCATTTTGTGCCATCTGATAATCTTACCAGATCGCCTTTTCTGTATGCTGGAATGGTCCTTAAAAACATATCCATAGCCCTTGTGTCAAACATGGTGGCGTACCGACCCATTACAAATTCCATGACATCGCCTGAGAGCAGAGAATCCTTGTAGCAGCGCTTTGCGGTCATTGCCTCGTATACGTCTACCACATGGATAATGCGGGCCTCAAATAAGATCTGATCACCCTTTAATCTCTTGGGATAACCTGTACCGTCATTATTTTCATGGTGCTGGAACGCCATCAGCCTTATATGCTGTGTCACGCCCTTGTTATCGCAGAGCTTTTTATAGCCCTCCTCGGCGTGGGTCTTCATTATCTCGTATTCTTTATCCGTAAGTCTGCCTTTTTTATTTAATACTGCAGGATCAATATAGAGCTTTCCGATATCGTGGAGCATACCTCCGACAACCAGCTGCTCTATTTCTTCCTTTGGCAGCTCGTTTTCTATGCCGATAGCACCCGCAAGCACTGCCGTGTTAAGGCTGTGGGTAACCACGCCCTCAGTACCGTACTTAAGCTCTTCAAGCTCTTTTTTTACACTTCCCGAGGTCATAAGCTTTCCGGCTATGGAAAGTGCTACATCGTGGGAACCGTCAACATCCTTGTTTAAAAGAGCATCCTTGCCCTGTTCAAACTCTTTTTTCAGGACGAAAGTGTCACTGTACTTATCTATATTATCCTTGGGCAGACCATCATCCTTGGGAACTTTCGGTTCTTCCTCGATCAGCTCGACAGTACCTGCCTCAACCAGTACACGCGTAACACCCAAAGCCTCCAGCTTTTGCATGACATACTCCGTCATGATGTTTCCCTTCTTTAAGATGAGTGCCCCGTCCTTGGAATATATATCACACTGGACTTTTGATCCAATCTTTATTTTTCTTATAGAAACTATCCTTATCTCTGCCATACGCTGCTCCTTAATCTTCGTAGGACATATTTAAAAAGAGACAAGCAGTACATATAATACCGCTTGTCTACATTATAAGTCAATACCCCAAATAAGTCAAATGATTATTATTTCAGTATGCGTATCTTACTGTAAAAATCATTATACTCCGAGGCGTTGGTTTCATATCCGCCATATAAAACTTTTTCAAGGTATGAAAATACGCCGGAATATGCGCTATATACCCGTTTGTAGACTTTTTCATATTCTATATCTTTAGGTTTTCCTGATATGTCCTTATGTGCATCCGCCTCTTCAGATGCAACATAGCCTGAAATGATCCCGCACAGCTCCATGGGCAGAGGGTTAGGCACTGTCACGATATTTTTCCTTTTAAGCCTCTCAACGAGCTCGCAATATCTTATATAGATTACGCGTTTATACTTTCCTCTCTTTATATAGCCGGAAATCCTTAGCTGCCTTAGCGCACGCTTTAGGATTATCAGCGAAAGCCATACCAGGATTCCCGTACCTACGGCAAATAAGAGGATCTTAAGCACCCGCTCGGTATCGGTTTCTATATGCTCCGTTTTTTTAGTAGTATTAGAGCCTGAATTATTGTTATTACTGCTGTTGTTATTACTCTCGTCCTTTGCGGGAGCGGTTGTAGCCTTTGCCGATGTATCGGGTTTAGATGTGGGCTTGTTTACAGCCTGAGTTACAGTAGCGGGCTTTGCTACCGACTCTAAGGTTTCTTCGGTTAAAGGCGCCTGTACATATGCCGCAGGTGTCATTTCAAACGGTACAAAGCCCTTGCCCTCGAGGTAAACCTCAATCCAGGCATGTGCGTAAAAATCGGTTACTTCAACTGTTAAAGCCTTCATTTTGGGATTATAGGTGTTTTCACCCATATACCAGTCATTTATATCACCTTCAAGAGTCACTGCCTTACCGTTTTTCTTTACAAGAGAGCTTGGCAGACAGTAACCCTCCACATACCTTGCAGGTATCCCCATATGGCGCAGCAGCATAACAGCGGCTGATGCAAAATGGGTACATACGCCCTGCTTCTGGCTTTCAAGGAAATAACGTACATAATCCTCTGCAGGCGGAGTCTTACCGGGTGTCCTGCTATAAAGGTATTCTCTGGCAAACATATCCTTTACGGCCTCGCAGACCTTAAGGCGGTATTCGTTTTCTTTTTCGTACTGCTCGTATTTCTTGCGTTGTTTTTCCTTTTGGTCGTAAATAGTAGTGTAAGAAGAATACGGATCCGAGATGGGGGGATTGCTTGAAATCATCCCGTCGACTATTCCCGCATAACGATCCATAGTGATTTCATACGCGTTTCCATAGACGTCCGATACTATGATCTTTACCTTACCGCCTCCATTTTCCATATCGTCTTTAATTACATCCATTACCCCATCCGGGATAGTAGTTAACGGCGGTTCAAGACCTCCGTCTACTCTATCTTTAATATAGTATTCTTCACTTTTATTCTCTGTTTCTTCTTCGGGTATCTCTTCCGGTTTTTCGACCCCGAAATTATCATGCGCACTGATAAATTCCTCAAGATAGGCGTCAAGCTCTTCGGGAACATCAAGGCAGACCTGGTCAAGAAACTCACTGCCATACAGTACCAGTTTTTTTGTGCCGGGTACTGTAACAGATGCCATCTTAAGGTTACTCTCGTATCCGTATATTCCTATGCCCAGATATGTATTTTCCGCATCATAATATTGTGCAGAATCCGGGACGATAAATTGGGCCTGCCTTGTCTCGTATCCAGGTACTGTGCCGTCTTTGTCAGCCTTAGGGTTATAATACGTCTTTGTTACCCATTCCATCATCGGGTTGTAATACGGGAAGATATAATTATCAAATTTATTATCAAGGTAAGTAATCTGTATCCTGGCTGTCGGTGAATCCCCACGTAATGCCTTTGATGTCATCTGTTTTGCAAGACCGTTCATGGTATTTGCTTCAATATATTCTACTTCGTCAAAGCCCAGCTCCGGATAATCTGCAGTCTTTATGCTGTCATACCACTGCATACCCCTGTATCGCACGCCCCAAAAGCCCGGTAAATACATGGTTTTTGATGTATATGGCACAAAGGTAACTGCCAGGTCTACACCGTTGTCATTTTCTATCTTGTCAACCTTGCCCAGCTCACCTTTTCCCACATATACGGGATCCGCCATTTCCTCTAACAGGGCCGGCACACCATGTACAGCCACAATTTCGGCTTTTTCATCAAGGAAAATCTTTAAGTCACTCTCTTTTGTCTTTGGTGCATTATCATTATATGTCGCTATTGAAAATATGAGCATAGCTAATGTAAATACCGCCGCAAAGATGAGAACAGCCAGTATACCTTTGTAGCTGCCGACAGTGGTGAACTTTGCTTTCCTGTACCCGTTTTCCCTTGTATAATCAGGAGTTTTTTTAAACGGCAGATTAATGTTATTAAACGACCCGTGCCCGAGTAAGCCGACAGCTATGCAGCCGGCCATAATTATGGCCAGCGAAAGCAGCCCGGGCCTTTTTCCGATAAACATGGGGATTTCCAGGAAGATAAATGATATCGCAAAGGTCTCCGCAAAACTCATGTATCTTACTATGGTGATGCTGTAGAGGATTAGGAGGCTTGCGATAATAAAGATAAGTACGACGGTAATACTTACGTAATCGTCGGTATAATAAGGATTTGGTGTATCCTGGAGATACTGATGATAGTGCTTTGCATAGGCCTCACGGATAATGTCGGATATGGCTCTTAACCCGCCCGAAAAGCATATGCTGGTCTGTGAGATACCAAATATAACCAGGATAGTGATAACTGATACCCCTATATAAATTGACTTTTTTCTGTAGAAAAGGAATGCGGCTAATAGTGATGTCGCAAGTGTATATATTATGATGACCGGCTTGTTGTACGGCATTTCAAACGCATCGCAAAAGCCGGTTACTGTGCCGATGCAAACCAGGAACATGATAAGGGCTTTGGACAGACATAAAAAGAATGTGCCGCTTTTTTCTGTGCCGCACACATTCTCTATATATATGCCGTTTTGTTCCAGTTCCCTAATACCTTCCTGTTCCTGATACATTACTAAAACCCTTTAGCACAACGGCTCAACTGCGGCATGTTTCAGCCACTCTGCGGTTTCTTTGTCGAGATACGGTGACAGCTTGTCATATACCATATTGTGATAATCTTTTAGTGCCTCGGTTTCTTCTCTTGTGAGATCCTCCAGGATAACCGGGGTAAGATCGATTGGTGCCAAAGTCAGTATCTCAAAGCCAAGGAATGTCCCGTAGTCATTTTCCTTTTTGACAACTGTCAATATATCATTTTCTATGCGGATGCCGAACTCTCCCGCAAGATAAAAACCGGGTTCATCCGAGGTGACCATGCCACATGCAAAAGGCACGGTATTCCCATAACGCTGTGTTATTTTCCAGTTAATATTCTGAGGTCCCTCATGGACATTAAGATAGTAGCCTATGCCATGTCCGGTACCGTGATTGTAGTCTTTTTCCAACTGCCATAAAGGACCGCGTGCCAAAATATCAAGATTTGCTCCGGCTAAGCCCTTGGGGAATACTGCCGATGAGAGTCTTAGATTTCCCTTAAGCACCGCCGTGTAGCATTTCTTCATATCATCTGTAAGCTCACCCATGGCTATGGTCCTGGTGATATCCGTCGTGCCCTTTAAATACTGTCCTCCGGAATCTACCAGCAGAAAGCCTTTTCTTTCTACCGGTATGTCAGTTTCGGGTGTGGGCTCGTAATGGACTATTGCTCCATGTGCTCCGTAAGCAGCTATCGTTTCAAAGCTTATGCCTAAAAACTCCGCACTTTCTTTTCTAAATTCAAGCAGTTTTTCTGCTGCTTTCAATTCGGTGATAGTTGCTTTTGATGCGTCATTTTTATATTCATCCAGCCACTTTAGGAATTTAACCATGGCTACTCCGTCTATGACATTTGCCTCACGGAGATTTTCCATTTCGGTCTCGTTTTTGGTACCTTTAAGCCCAAGCGAAGGGTTAAATGCCTCCACTATTTCAAAATGCTTTGATGCCTCGGTGTATAGCCTGTAGTTAACGGACTCAGGGTCAAGGAGCATTTTTCCGGCTTTTCCATTATCTGTCGTTTCATCCTGGGATTTCTTGTCAGCGGTTTCACTAACGTAATCCGCAGAATATGCTTCACCTTTATAGGATGAAAGGAAATTATATATTTCATCATACTCTTTTAAGTGGATACCGATATCGGACAGATAGTTCTTTGTTTCAGAAGATACCTTGTCGGTATGACAGAATAGTATCGCGTCATCCTCGCTGATAAAAATATAGGACAGAAATACCGGGTTGCACTCTATGTCACTTCCGCGCAGGTTAAGCAGCCATGCTATGTCATCTAATGATGCAAGGACATGGTATTCCGCATTTTTCTCGCTTAATGCAAGGCGCACTTCATTTAATTTTTCTGAGGCACTTTTTCCTGCATACTGCTCAGGGAAAATAGTTATCTCATTTGCTGTAATCTGCGGTCTGTCTGTCCATATCCTGCCTACCAGGTCAAGTGTAGGGTTGATCTCGATACTTATACCGCCAAGCTCGGAAAGTTCTGTCTCGAGTGCCTTTACAAAGGAAAGATCCATCACTTTTCCGTCAAAGCCTATGGTTATTTCTGATGCGTTTTCGCACTGCTTTTTCAGGTACTCTTTTATGGTCGGTACGCCCTCATTTCCGGACTTATAGAGCTTGATGCCGGTGTTTTTCAGCTGTTCTTCTGCCTGGATAAAATACCTGCCGTCAGTCCAGAGTATTGTCTCAAGATCAGAAACAACAAGCGTCCCTGCTGACCCGGTGAAGCCGCTCATATATTCGCGGCATTTGAAAAAATCGCTTATATACTCGGAGTTATGATAATCGGATGTCGGAATAATATAATAGTCTATATTTTCTTTTTTCATTTCGTATAATAAACGATTTATTCTTTCTTCGATTTTCATACGCTCAAACTCCTTTTATTTTTCGTTTTTCAAATTAACCTATGACAAACTCCTTGCTCCAACACCCCATCCAACCTCACTACGCCGGGAGGGCATCGTATACTGAGTGCTTTAGCGTTCGATGTACGATATATCCCCTCAAGGGACAGGCTTTATTATATTCTAACCGAAATCTCACCGCTGGAAAGGACTATCAAAGATTTTTCGAGAGCAGTTCCGTCCTCAACCTTTTCAATGGATTTATTTCTGACTTCAACAACCAGCCCGCCGGTCTCGTCTATGTCGACTGCTGTGCCTTCTCTGCTTTCCCCGTTCTCGATAAAGGTTATTTTCTTTCCAAGCACTATGGAATGGTCTTTATAGTAGCTTAAGAATTCCTCATTGGAACTTTTAAAAAGCCAGTCTCCCAGGGTTTCGGCGATCCTGTTTCTTAAATTTTCAATCACCGGGACGCTTCTGCGGTTGAAATCAATCAGAGAACCGTCCCTCTGATTGAAAAGACTGCCGGCGATGTCTTTCAGGTCGTCAGGCCATTCTTTTGTGTATATGTTTATGCCAATGCCGATAACTACAAACTTCATCCTGCCCTGTTCATAGTCATTTACTGCCTCGCATAATATACCGCAGCATTTTTTCCCGTCTGTGTAAATGTCATTTACCCATTTTATACCGACTGCTTTTCCTGTGCATTCCTCTATTGCGGCTGCTACTGCGCAGGCAGTGCGTGTGGTCATGGTGACCTGTGATGATATTAGGAAATCAACAGGAAATACCACCGTCATATATAGTCCTGTATCGGGTGAGAAAAATGATTTTCCCTGACGGCCCCTCCCGGCTGTCTGCTCTTTTGCAGTTAGACAGGTGGGGGCGGTTATTTTGCCATCGCTTATCAGGCGTTTTGCTTCGTTGTTGGTGGAATCTATTAATCTGTATTCTATATAATTCATTATGTTCTGTATATTTGTTTTTCTATCCGGTATTTCTAAAGCCAACACCTCATCCGTCTGCCGGGGTGGGCTTAAGAGGTATGTTTCGAGGCTACATACTCCGAGTAGCTCATGCCGGCGAATTTTTTAAAGCATCTGCCGAAATAATTGGGGTCAGGGATGCCTACCTCGTTAGAGGCGTTAAACATTTTCATGTTGGTGAGGGCCAGCTTCATTGCGGCGTTCATCCTGCACTCTGTCAGGAACTCCACAAAGTTCTTGCCGGTTTCCTGCTTAAATTTTCGGCTCAGATAGCTTGCACTGAAACCAAAATTCTGTGCAACTGAGGTAAGATTAAGCTTTGAATCGGTATAATTGTTTTCTATATATTTCTTTATCTGGTCAATTGAAGATGATCCCAGATCTCCGGAGGGCTCATTATCCGCCTCATCCTTTTCACTTCTCTCATCCAGCCTCTTTTTAACCTTGGTGAGCACCTCGGTAACCTCAGAACGTACCATAGGCTTTAACATATAGTCGAATACCGGCAGGCTTACGCATTTCCTTGCATATTCAAACTCGTCAAATGCGGTCATAATGATAATTACGAGATCCGGGTACCTGTTAGTTGCTATCTCGGTAAACTCTATACCATTCATAAATGGCATTGAAATGTCAACAAAGGCTATATCCGGTTTCATGTCATCGATGACATTTATAGCCTCAATACCGCTGGCTGCTTCGCCAACTACCTCCATATCAAGACTTTCCCATTTTATTGATGCTTTCATCAGCTTCCGTGCCGATTCCTCATCATCAATCAGCATTACTCTGTACATTGCTATTCTCCTCTGTATTTCCTACGACTTTCTCTTCCTGATCTGTCGTCCTCCGGCTTTCACCGGCAGTTTTCCATTGCTTAGGCAGCAGGCTTATGATTATCTCTATCTCTGTATACTCACCCATCTCGCTGCGTATCCTTACAACATCGTCCTTGTCGCAATAGCTTCTGATACGCTCTATGGTCCCCCAGAGACCAAAGCTCCCGCTGAATTCCTCGCTGATCTCACTCTTTTCCTTAGAGAGCACTTTATCAATCTGTTCCTGTGACATACCGATACCGGTGTCTCTAACGACTATATGCAGCTCGTCTTTGGTACGGAAGCTGCTGATCTTGATCGTACCCTTCTCGCCCTTCATCCTGATACCGTGATAGATACTGTTTTCGGCCAGGGGCTGGAGTATCAGCTTAGGAATAATACAATCCTCAGTGTCCTTTGCTATGTCGTATTCATCATTGATTATATCCCCATAACGCAGTTTTTGCAAGGAAAGATAATCCTTGATGATGGTGATCTCGCGCTTAAGAGGTATTTCCCTGTCTCCCTTGCTTAGGAAATTTCTGTAAAAACTGCCCAGGGTCTCAAGTGCTCCATGCACCTTATCTGCCCCCGCATCTATTGCAAGGAATCCTATGGTTTCCAGTGAATTATACAGGAAATGAGGCTTTATCTGTTCCTGAAGCACACGCATTTCAGCTTTCTGGAGCGTCTGCTCCTTTTCAACAAGCCGGTCCATGAGTAAATTTGAATGATCAACCATGTTGTTATAGCTTTCCTGCAGGGCACCTATTTCATTGTCGGGCAGATTGATATCTATCTTTTCAATTACTTCCTTCTGTCTCTTCTTTTCCATTTCGGAGGTAAGATCAAATATAGGATTTGTAATATTTTTCTTTATAAACGATCCTGCTACCATAACGCAGACTAAGTAGATTATCGGGAGTATGATTATAAAGTATAAAAGCTCCATAGGCAGCAGACGTCTCTCGTTTGTGATCGAGTACAGGATTACAAGAGGGAAACCTCTTACCTTTAATCCTGAAATCGTCATCGCGTCCTTAGGGTTAGAAACCTTTATTTCAGTAATCTCATCATATGTGTATGCTTTATCATAGTAATTCAGCAGCTTTATATTTCCTGCAAGATAAATACCGTCAGAGGTGCATATGCAGATATTTTCGCTGCTCAGCTGATTTATCTCATCCTCCATGAAATCCGTTGAAAGATTCATAAAAAGGAAACCTGTCTGTTTCTGCGAAACATTGTCATAGATCGCTCTGTTTATAGTCAGCAGAGTCGCAGGCTTTGTCTTTATTATCGCGCCGTTACCATTTAGCGATAAGGAAGAACTACCCTTATTAGCAAGAAGTCCCGATTTCCAGTCACGCTCATGGATCCTGTCCCAGTCAAGCCTGTATTCAAGAGGGTTTATCGTGGTTGAATATTCAAGGTCATTTCTAAAGATAAATACTGAATCTACACTTGTAGTAACATTCAGAATATTCAGTGTTCCGAGTCTTGCACCCTCTGAGTATGCAAACAGATCTATTATTCTCTTGTCTGCTTTAAGGTAATTTTTTACCTGTGGCTCGATCATGATAAGACGGCTGATATTATTATATTTATCTATATCTGAACCTATACTGGTGGACAGTGAGCTAAGCACATTTTCGCTCTCTCTTTCGGCATATTGTTTTCTTTCCATCGTTATGATAAAAAAAACAAAAACGAGCGAAACAATTATCAGTATCAGGGCAACAATTATAATAACTCCGCTGAGTTTTCTCGAAAGAGCGTTTCTTTTTATTGAATTCTGCACTTTTTCTTTTATCCTTTTGCCCTGCATGTTCTTCTGCCCCATCTTGGAAATTTCTGTATTTAAATCCAACTTATAGTATACACAAGCCCTCTGATTATTGCAACTCTAATTTCCCTAATAAACCCAAAAAAATAAAGGAGTCTCTCAAGGAAACTCCTGTTATTTCAAGTTAGTATCAGCCTTTTACCGCACCGGCAATAAAGCTGTCCTGTATACGTTTGCTTAAGAAAATGTATACAAGCAATGTAGGGAATGTTGCTATAACAAGCGCGGCACCGATAGGGCCCCACTGTGTCATGGACTGTCCTGCAGAAAGCTGCTGGATACCTACAGGGAGTGTGATCTTGTCGCCTGTAGCCATGAACTGGTTAGCAAACATAAGCTCGTTCCAGCACTGAAGGAAAGTATAGATTCCTATAGTTGAAAGTGCCGGCTTCATAAGCGGTACTATTACCTTGAAGAATATTCCGCCTAAATTACATCCGTCTATACATGCAGCCTCATCAAGCTCCTTGGGAATATCATCCATAAATCCTGTACAGATAAGTATTGCCATTGAAAGTGAGAAAGCTGAATAAGGAAGTATCAGGGATGTATAGGTATTAAGAATACCTAAGTTTGACATTGTCCTGTATACCGGAAGCAGTGATGCATGCATAGGAATCGTAATTCCCAACATAAATAGCGCATTCATCGTTTTACTGAACCGCCATTTTATACGCGTCATCGCAAATGTGGCCATCAAAGCGGCAACAAGTGATATCGCGATAGTTGCAACCGTAACTATAAGGCTGTTTATGAAAAATCTAATGAGCTTAGGAAGCTGGAATCCGGTATCATCCTTAGATGCTGTACCGATATTCTTGCCCCAGAGTGCATCTTCGTAATTTTCCCATCTTAATTCGCTGGGTAATCCGGCTACGTTTCCGCCATATATTTCCTCGTTGTTCTTGAAAGAGAATGTTAACATCCAATATATAGGGAACAGATTTATAAATGCCCAGATTATAAGCCCTGCGAATATCAATACTTTAAGTACCTTGTTGGTTTTCTTAACAGTGTACTTTGAAGTATCGATCTTCAGTGTGTCTGTTTTAATATTATTTCTTTCCATATATATCCCTCTCTTTAAATATTGCTCCGATGAGTATAGCAAAGAAGAAGCACAGTAAAATCAACAATACGGCAATGGCACTACCTACACCGTATTTATTCTTTAAGAATAACTCTCTGATCATGATGATACTGGGAACTTCGGTAGCCTTCATCGGTCCACCGTTAGTCAGGACATATATCAAGTCGAAAGACTTAAGAGATCCGGTAACTGCGAAAATAACGCTAACCTTGATAATGGGCTTGATAGAAGGGATAACTACGAATCTGTTAACCTGTCCGTCGGTAGCGCCGTCAAGCTTTGCTGCCTCTCTAAGTTCCGGAGAAACGCTCTTAACACCTGCATATAAGAGCAACATATGGTAACCTACGTATTGCCACAGGGTCGGTGCAAATACTGCTCCAAGTGCAAGGTTTTTCTCGCCCAGCCATCTGATGTCGCCTTCAAGAACACCGATAGCGCGAAGGAATGTATTTAAAATACCGTATTCAGGGTTATAAATCTTTAACCATAACTGACCTATAACTACCGTTGAAATAAGAACGGGCATGAAATAGATTGAAAGGAATACTCTTTCGCCTTTGATCTTCTTGCCGAGAGCAAGCGCCAGTGCCAAGGATACAGGAAGCTGGACAAATACTGAAAGTGCTGCAAGGATAAGAGAATTAAGCAGAGCCTTTCCGAACTGTATTCTCTCACCAAAAAGAATTGTATAATTACCAAAACCCAGGAAATCCTCCGAAGGGTTTAGTGCCTTCAAACCGTTCCAGTCAAAGAAGCTGTAATACAATGACATGATGATCGGTGCGATAAGCAAGCCGACAAACAATATCAAAGCAGGCAGAAGGAATAAAAATATTGCTAGACTATGTGATTTGGATTTTCGCTTCATATAAATACCTTCCCAATCAATAGAAAAGGTCTTTCCGGCTCCCCCAAAAGGAGTTACCGGGAAAGACCTTATCAATCAATTTAGTAATGCTTTTTAATGTTCATTAGCCGATTTCTTTTACTAAGCCGTTAACGAAACCTTCGCCATCGATCTCTTTGCCGTATACTAATGCTACATACTCAAGATAGATGTTAGCGATTTCAGCTGACATAGCGTTATCACCGAAAAGAACATAGCCGTTAGCCTTGTTACAGATCTCAGTAACAGTCTTCATAAGAGGACTAACTTCGCTAAGATCACCCCAAGGTGTCCAAGCAGGAAGTCCGCTGCCCTTAAGATAACCATAGTGGCAGATAAGTCTTCCGAACTCAACAGCGTACTCAGCTGCAGCTGCTGCATTAGGTCCTTCTGAAACAGCGATTGTGTCTGAAGGTCCACCAATGAGCTGACCAGCCTTAGACTTTGAAGAATCCATAACAGGGAACTCACCTACAGAAACGTTGAACTTAACGTTCTCAGGATTTGAGAAGTCACCACAGTTCCATGTACCATTCTGATAGAATGCGCACTGTCCCTGCATGAACTTAGCCTTAGCTTCATCGTTTGAAAGAGCGATGCCGTTAGGATCGAAGTAACCCTTGTCAATGTATTCCTGAAGAGTAGCTACTGAAGTCTTGATACCTTCGTTGTTCCAAGTCTTGCCATTTCTGAAGATGTCGTTAAGCTCTGTAGCGCCGATTGTCTTCTCCATGATGGGCTCTAAGTACTCGGTTACACACCAGGTCTCTTTTCCTGCACATACAAAAGGAGTAATTCCCTTTGCAACAAGCTTATCACAGCAATCAACGAGCTCTTCCTTGGTAGCAGGGATATGATCATATCCTACTGATGCAAGGATGTCCATGTTAGCGAAAAGACCAACAACGTTCATTGTTGTAGGAACGCCGTAATGCTTTCCACCATAGGTAGAGTTACCTAACATAGCCTCAGGAAGCTCACCGTTGTCAACATACTTCTTTAATACATCATCAAGGCAATGAACCTTACCAGCGTCAACGAAGTCGCCAAGGAAAGCGCCAGCCCATGTAAAGAAGATGTCAGGAAGCTCGTTAGCACCAACAGCTGCCTTAATCTTTGTCTTATAAGCTTCGTTCTCTGTAACGGTCTCAACGATCTTTACATTAGGATACTTAGCCTTAAGATCTGCCATTGCAGCATCGTAAGCGGGACGGTTTCCGTCGCCTTCTACTGCAATATCCCAAAGGGTAAGCTCAACAGCATTCTGAAGAATAGAGCTTACATACTCACCATCATTTGTGGTGCTAGCTGCGGGTGCATCTGTTGTTGTAGAAGCAGCAGGTGCGTCTGTTGTCTTGTTGTCATTACTGTCTTTCTTATCGCATGCAGCGAGTGAGAAAACCATAGCAAGAACTAACAAGCAAGCAAGAATTCGTTTCATTTTCACTCCTCCTTAAAAAGTGTTTTGGCAGATTATTCTGCCGGGTTGATATTTATCGAAAGCGGTTATCCGCCAAACGATCTTATTTGGAATCCTGACTTTTCTCAGTAGGAACCATAGGCCAGGGGTATTCTACAATGAGAGAATCACCTGAAATCGTGTAGTACAGGACTGATTTTGAGGAATCTCCGTCATATGTAAAATCTATCCTGCACTCTTTTTCATCCACAGTATATTTTCCTGTGAAATAACCATCCTCGTTAAAGGCACCGTCTTCAGTGAACTCATAAAAATAATCACTGTTATTTTTGTCCACCCAGACACCGGCTACGGCGTTTCCCTCTTTCTTAAGGATCTGCTCGTATTCCGTTTTCTCGTAAAGATTGATCCCATCATCGGTTTTGACGTATCTGAGCTTAAGCTCTCCACCGTCTTTGTCGGTAAGTGTTATAAAGGAATCATCTTTTTTATACGATTTATATTCTACAGTCTTTTTTACCTGTACTCCGTTTTCGTACACCTTTAATACATAGGAAGCTGTACCATCGGAATTTAGCTTAAGTATCTCTGCTGACTTATCAAAATTATATGCCCAGCTCTCAACCGAAGTAGTTTTACTGCAGCCGCATAACATCGCAAGAACAGCTATTAGCAAGAATGCAAGAACAGTCTTTTTTGTCATCTTCATAGATTATTCCCTCCTCGCTATGTGGATAGTATAATCAAAATAAGTTTTTAAGTAAATGGAAATCTTTTACCTTAATAAGCATCTTTTTTACATTTTTTACAAGGCGCCAAAAATTTTCACATCTTTTTTTGTACATTATGCTCAATACCTCAATTTTTTCCTTGATTTATTGGCCGGTGTTTGTTAAAATGGTATAAATATATAGTTTTAGCAAGTAATTTATTAATCATTTTTTTAAGAAGGGATGTGCTCAGCTTGAAAAAAAGGAAATTAATGAATATAAAACAGATGCTTGTAATGTTTGCGGTAATTCCTCTCATTATCGGTCTTCTTATAATAACGATGTTTACGGTTGAATACTCTGTAGGCACTTTTAAGGACGATGTTAAAAGCGAGCTTAAGCTGGCCGCTAAGAGCCTTAGAGAATATTACGAGTACGATCTGATAAACGATAACGATCTTGTAGACGGTTTCTGCGAGTACGATACTGATTACATAGACCGGATGGAAGAAACCGGAATAGAATTTACCTTATTTAAAGACAACATCCGTTTTATGACTACAATAAAGGATGAAAACGGACAGCGTATCGAAGGTACAGAAGGCGCCCAGTATGTCTGGGACGCCGTAAAAAACGGTGAGGATTATTTTGATACCGATGTTGAAATAGACGGTACTAAGTATTATGCATATTACATGCCCCTCGGTGCTGACGGCGATATAAAGGGTATGGCTTTTGCCGGTAAACTCAGTGCTGAAGTAAATAAGTCAAGAAACACCTTATACTGGGTTACCACAGGTATTTCTGCTGCACTGATAATTTTGATGTTAGTTATTACAATTCTTTTTTCAAGGAAAATTTCAACCCCGCTCAGAAATATTGCCAATAATATAAAGAAGCTTTCCAACGGAGAGTCAGTTACCATAAGAGCAAATTCCAAGATTCAGGAAACTGTTTCCCTTATAGAATCTGCAAAAAGACTTTCCTCACAGCTTAATAATTCCATTTCAAAGATACGTTCTTCTGCCGAGGAATTGAAATCATCAATGGAGTCAACCACAGCCTTAGCAAAGCAGTCAGCAAACGGTACCGATCATATCGCGAAATCCATGGACAGCCTTTCAAAGGCCACCGAAACTATGGCTGAGAGTGTTCAGTCAATTAATTTCAATGTCATTTCCATGGGTAACATGATCGACAATATAGTAGATAATACAGATCACCTCAATACCAGTTCTTCAAATATGCTAACAGCTAACGACGAAGCTGCAAACTGCATTGAAAACATGACAAAGAGCAGCACTAAGTCAGCCGAGGCTATTGAGACAATTGCCCAGAAGATCACCGATACCAATACTTCTATCAGAAAGATTGAAGAAATGGTCGGCTTTATCACAGAGATTGCAGACCAGACCAACCTGTTAGCACTTAATGCTTCCATCGAGGCCGCACGTGCCGGTGAAACAGGCCGAGGCTTTGGTGTAGTTGCTGAAGAGATCAAGCACTTGGCTGAGCAGTCAAATAACAGTGCACAGCGTATCACAGAAATCGTTTCAGAGATTTCCGAGCAGTCACAGGAATGTGTTTCTCAGTCACAGGAAGTTGAAAAGATCATTTCCGAAGAGCAGAGACTCCTCGGTATTACCAGAGACAAGTTTAAGTTGCTTGATTCCGAGATCAAGACCTCGGTACAGGAAATCAACTCCGTATCAAGCATTACCGACGAGCTTAACAATATCAAGGACGTCATTACAAATGCGGTCAGCGACCTTTCAGCAATATCAGAAGAAACAGCCGCTACCAACGAAGAAGTTACCACTTCTATCTCACAGATTTCAAAGAACGTCGTAAAGGTATCGAACGACAGCGAGCATATGAACGAGCTGTCAGAGACGCTGAAGGAAGCGGTATCGTATTTCAAAATCTAACGTATATTTTACGACACTATTCGCCGTCTGAACAGACCCACTCATTTTTCATCAATGCCCTCTGGGCGTTGATCTGTTTACTCGTGTGTTCTGTCCAGCCTCCAACGCAAAAAAATAAAAACCAGCTTTGCAAGCTAGCTTGCAAGCTGGTTTTATAATTTTTGCGTCGAATAGTGCCTACTGTCCCATCTGTTTAGCAACTTCTGCTGCGAAGTCCTCGTTCTTCTTCTCAAGGCCTTCACCGGTCTCGAAACGTACGAACTTGTTTACAGTAAATGTACAGCCATTGTCCTTAGCAACCTTAGCGATGTACTGGCCAACATTCTCTTTATCCTCAGCCTTTACATAATCCTGGTCAACAAGGCAGATTTCCTTAAGACGCTTAGCGAAACGTCCATCAACAAGACCTGCAAAGATCTTATTCTCAAGATACTCAGCCTTATGGGTAGCTGCGATATCTCTTAAAGCCTGCATTCCCTCATTTGACATGAAGTTGTACCAGAACTTGTTGTTCTTCTGCTCTTCGTAAGCTGCCTTATCCTCTGCACCCCACTTATTTGTGCTAAGAGCTTCCTCAATAACTGCATTAAGGATGGGCTTAGGAAGTGAAGCGGGATCTGCAAGCGAGCTATCAACAACGATTTCCTTCTCCTTTGCAAGAGTCTCAGCAGAGATGTCATCCTTCTTTACATATGTAGGATTCATAGCTGCAATCTGCATTGCAAGGTTCTTAGCGCACTCTACTGTAGCATCATTGTAAGGAGCATCAACATCAAGAAGGATGCCGATCTTTCCGTTCATATGGATGTACTTAACAAGGAAACCATTTGTAACGCACTTTACAAAACGACGAACCTTAAGGTTCTCGCCGATAACTGCAACCTGAGCTGCACGAGCCTCATCAACTGTCTTAGTAGTATCAAACTTCCAAGGCTTAGCAAGGAATTCTTCGATAGTAGCTGCATCTGTCTCAGCTGCTGCCTCAGCAACCTGCTCAACATAAGCTCTAAACTTCTCATTCTTAGCAACGAAGTCTGTCTCTGAATTAACTTCTACGATAGCACCTGTCTTGTTGTCAGCTGTGATGTAGATATCACTAACACCCTCTGCTGCGATACGGCTTGACTTCTTCTCAGCCTGAGCAAGACCACGCTTACGTAAATACTCTATAGCCTCATCGAAATTTCCGTCACACTCTGTAAGAGCCTTCTTACAGTCCATCATACCTGAGCCGGTCATTTCTCTTAAATCCTTAACCATTGCTGCTGTAATAGCTGCCATTTTATCTTCCTCCTTCTTTCGCAGGGCTTACACCTCATCCGTCAGCTTGCGCTGACACCTTCCCTTCGCCAGGGACGGCATCAACATACTTCGTATGTCGATATATCCCCTCAAGGGGAAGGCTTGGAGACAGTCATAATCCTACATTATAATAATATATGAAATTTAAGCTTCTTCAGCATCTGCAGCAGCACTCTCTGCCTCTGCATCGCTTGAAACTGCGTCAACACCCTGATTAGCCTCGATAACAGCATCAGCCATCTTAGCAACGATAAGCTTTACTGCACGGATAGCATCATCATTTCCGGGGATAACATAGTCAAGTTCCTCAGGATCACAGTTTGTATCAGCGATACCTACAAGCGGAATACCAAGAGTATGTGCCTCATCAACACAAATCTTCTCCTTCTTGGGATCTACTACAAAGATACAATCGGGAATAGAAGGCATTTCCTTGATACCTGAAAGGTTCTTCTCTAATTTCTCCCACTCCTTCTTGATCTGGATAACTTCCTTCTTAGGAAGAACATCAAAAGTTCCGTCCTCTGACATCTTCTCGATAGCCTTAAGTCTTGCGATACGAGTCTTGATAGTCTTGAAGTTGGTAAGCATACCGCCAAGCCATCTCTCGTTTACATAGTACATTCCGCAACGCTCTGCCTCAGACTTGATAGCATCCTGAGCCTGCTTCTTTGTACCAACAAAAAGTACCTTGCCGCCGTTAGCTACGATATCCTTGATTGCGTAATAAGCCTCGTCAACCTTACCAACTGACTTCTGAAGGTCGATAATGTAGATACCGTTTCTTTCTGTGTAGATGTACTCAGCCATCTTAGGGTTCCAGCGTCTTGTCTGATGTCCGAAATGAACACCTGCCTCCAAGAGCTGCTTCATTGAGATTACACTCATGTTTTTTTCCTCCATTTGGTTAATTTTAGCCCGTATCTGCGACAAACTACATACTCTGCTTCGCAAAGTGTGCGTATTGCACCAAGCATAGGGCTTTTTAATATAGTATTACGCACCTCTGGCGCATAACCTTTTGAAGTTTATCACAAATATTTTTATTTTGCAAGTATTTTTTTATTTTTCTTTCAAAAAACATGGACGGGTCCGCTGTTAACTAAATAAAGTCAGCTGCAAAACCGTCCTTATGATTGTTACTTATTATAATATAAGCTGAAATCAGTCGACGATAACTTCCTTCAAGTCATCCCCATCATATACCAGCTTCATAGTAAAGAAATTGTCGTCCTTGAACATCTCGTCAAACATTCTCTTATCACCTTCCCAGATAGGGAGCGAATAAATATCCTTTTTAGGGATCCACTTCAGCTCGCCCTCATCACAGGCTGTGAGAGCCGGGTCTTTCCTGCCTGTGCGATCTGCCTTACTGCCTATATAATCTGCCTCAAACAGGTGAATATACTCATCTCCGTAAACCGGATTTATGAATGTAATGACCGCTCTCATCCTGAGGTTAGCGAGTTCCTCTCTCTTAATTCCGGTCTCTTCCTCTATTTCCCTTACAATACCGTCCACCGGCGACTCACCCTTTTCAAGATGTCCGCCGATGCCTAAGAACTTCCCGGTATTAAGATCATTCCCACCCTTATGTATGAAAAGGATCTCGTCCCCTCTTCTTATATAGCATTCAGTTGTAATTACAAATCGTTCCATATATTTCTCCTAGATGAAACTCTTATTCTACGATTAAAGGTCCCCGTGATTGACTCTCACGATAGCGGCCTCTCTGCATGTGCGGCATTACGGTTCTTTATCTTTAAAGCATTTATGGTCCTCGCAATTGAAAGCTGGGTCTTCATAAAGTCCATCCTAGCCTTCTTTTCCTCTTCCTCGATGCGAGCCTCTTCTTCTTTTCGCCTTTGGGCTTCTGCTGCCCAGTCCTCAGGAGCGGCTGCCATATCACACAAAAGCCTTGCGTCATTCTTGGAAATATCGAACATCCCTTTAGAAACCATGCACTGCCTTACCTCACCGTCCGGCAGGGTAAACTTAACCAGACCGTCACCGATAACCGCAGTCATAGCCGGATGATGCGCCATGATACCGATCATACCGTCACTTATCGGAAGTACAAGCGACACACAGTCCCCGTTATAAAACGGATTTTCCGGTGATAATATTTCCAGATGAAACACCTCTGCCATACCCGGCCTCCTTTCCTACCAGCTTTCACACCTCATCCAAAACAGACTGATGAAGTGTCACGCCTCTGCCGCCTTCATCTCCGCAGCCTTACGCTTTACATCATCAATAGTCCCGACATTAAAGAACGCTGCCTCGGGATACTCATCCATTTCTCCGTCAAGTATCGCCTTAAAGCCTCTCAAGGTTTCCTCCAATGGTACATACACGCCTGTAACGCCGGTAAATTTCTCGGCAACGCTAAACGGCTGTGAAAGGAAACGTTGTATCTTTCTTGCCCTGTAAACTATCAGCTTATCCTCGTCACCAAGATCGTCCATACCAAGGATTGCAATGATATCCTGCAGCTCCTTATAATGCTGCAGAGTCTCCTGTGTACGTCTCGCTATACTGTAATGCTCCTCGCCAACCGTCTCAGGCTCGAGTATCCTTGAAGACGACTCCAGCGGGTCAACCGCAGGGTAGATACCCATCTCGGCAACCTTACGGCTAAGGACCGTAGTAGCATCAAGATGAGCAAAGGTAGTTGCGGGCGCAGGGTCGGTCAGGTCATCCGCAGGCACATAAACAGCCTGTACAGATGTAACAGAGCCGTTAACCGTCGACGCGATCCTCTCCTCAAGCTCACCCAGCTCATTAGCCAGAGTAGGCTGATATCCAACCGCGGAAGGCATACGCCCGAGCAATGTAGAAACCTCGCTTCCGGCCTGTATAAAACGGAAAATATTATCAATAAACAAAAGCACTTCCTTATGAGTTACATCCCTGAAATGCTCAGCCATCCTTAAGCCCGTAAGGGCAACTCTCATACGGACACCGGGAGCCTCATTCATCTGTCCGAAAACAAGAGCAGTCTTTTCAATAACGCCGCTCTCCTGCATCTCAGTCCAGAGATCGTTACCCTCACGGCTTCTCTCGCCTACACCTGTAAATACGGAATATCCGCCATGCTCGGTAGCGATGTTATGTATCAGCTCCTGTATAAGTACGGTCTTGCCAACTCCGGCACCGCCGAAAAGACCAATCTTACCACCCTTAGCGTAGGGTGCCAGCAGGTCGATGACCTTGATACCGGTTTCAAGCATTTCCTCTGTATTTTTTCTTAAGGCATAATCGGGTGCAGGCTGATAAATGCTTGCCCTTGTCTCGCTTTCAGGTATCGGTTCTTTGCCGTCTATCGTGTTCCCGAGCGCGTCAAACAATCTGCCTAAAACACATTCACCTACGGGTACCGAAACCGGAGCTCCTGTAGCCACGCATGGCATACCCCTGTGTAGGCCTTCGGACGGGCCAAGCATGATACAGCGTACCATACCGCCGCTTATATGCTGTGCCACCTCCATGTTTCTCCTGCCGTCAGTCAGCTCGACATAGAGCTCTTCCCTGATCTTCGGGATCTCACCCTTTGCAAACTGCACATCCACAACAGGACCGTTAACGCCCTCAACCGTACCTGTTTTCAACACATTTTCTGTATCAGCATTCTTTAATGCTTCTGTATTCTCGGACATATTTCCTCCCGATTTATCTACATTTTTTTCTTTCTAAGTGCCTTGCCGCCCGATGCGAGCTCCGTCATCTCTCTCGTGATCGCTGCCTGGCGGATGCCGTTGTACTCGAGCTTAAGTCTTTTTAAGATATCCTCCGCGTTGTCACCCGCTGTCTTCATAGCTGACATTCTCGCGTCCTGCTCGCTGCAGTAGCTGTCAACCAGCGCGCTGTATATAAATCCGGTGATAAGACTGGGGACGATACCGTTAAGCACCGCCTCAGGACTCGGATAATATTCCTTTCCGAAAGGAATATCAAACTCATTCGAATCATAAAACTCACTTTTGTCCAGCGGTAGCAGACATCTGGTCTTGCACTCCTCAGGCTTTCCCGCCATATAGTGAGTGTAAATAATATCTATCTCGTCAACCACATCATCATTATAATATCGCAGCAGCTCGTTTGTGATCTGCTTAGCCTTCCATATGGTAGGAAACGATGCGGAAAACCTGAAATCCTCAGCTTTATTATATTTCTTGTTAAGGAAATAATTCCACCCGTACTCACCAACATTGAAAAGTATCATATCCTCGTGAGCCTTCATAAGCTCCTCGGCCTTTTTTATCGCTATATGGTTATAACTGCCCGAAAGTCCCTTGTCAGAGGTAATTAGCAGCAGAGCCCTGCCCACAATGCCTTCCGGATCCCTGTTTTTAAAATAACGGTTTTTATTCTCGGGCATATAGTGGAGCAGCTCACCTATCTCCTCCCGGACTGCCACGAAAAACGGGGTGGTTTTATCTATCTCACGCCTTGCTTTTCGCATCTTAACGGAGGAGATCATATACATCGCATCCGTTACTTTTTTTGTTTCCGTAATGCTGTTAATCCTGGTCTTTATTTCCGCAGCACCTGACATGATATCCTCCTTTCCTGCACCTCATCAGTCAGCTTCTCCTCAAGGGGAAGCCTTTATAAAAGGTTTCTCTATACAATCCTATCATCTAGTTTTTCTTAACTTGTACAAAGAAATTCTTCGCTGCCTTCAGCACCTTCTTCTGCAGCTCATCCGAGTAGGTCTTTTTATGTTCGATTGACAGGCAAAGTGTAGCATTCTCCTTTGCGAACCAGTCAAGCAGATCTCTTGCCACCTTTGGTATGTCCTTGGCAGGCGTATCAAGGAAAAGCTTTTCCCTTGCGCACATAAGCAGTATTACCTGCTCATGCAAGGTAAGCGGTGACTGATTAGGCTGTTTTAAAAGCTGCATAAGCCCCGCGCCGTATTTTAACTGTAGTACCGTCTGGTCATCAAGGTCGGATCCAAACTGAGAGAATACCTGCATCTCACGGTACTGCGCGAGATCAAGCCTCAAGGTACCTACGGACTTCTTCATAACATTAGTCTGAGCCGCGGAACCTACACGGGAAACCGAAAGACCTACATTAACCGCAGGCCGCTGACCCGAATAAAACAGCTCGCTGTCTAAGAATATCTGACCATCCGTAATAGAAATGATGTTGGTCGGGATATAAGCCGAAACATCGCCCGCTTGTGTCTCTACGATAGGAAGCGCAGTCATGCTGCCTCCGCCCATCTCGTCGGAAAGCTGAGCCGAACGCTCAAGCAGCCTCGAATGGAGATAAAATACATCGCCGGGGTAAGCCTCACGTCCCGGAGCCCTTTCAAGCAAAAGGCTTATGGTTCTGTAAGCAACCGCATGCTTAGAAAGATCATCATATATTATCAGGGTATCCCTGCCGTGATACATGAAATACTCGGCAACTGCACATCCCGCATAAGGAGCGATATACTGTAGCGAAGCAGAATCACTTGCAGGCGAAGAAACAATAACGGTATAGTCCATCGCCCCGTTTTTCTTTAAAGTGTTTACAACCTTAGCCACAGAGCTAGCCTTCTGGCTGATGGCAACATAGACACATACCACATCTTTGCCCTTTTGGTTAAGGATAGTGTCCACAGCCACCGAAGTCTTACCTGTCTGACGGTCACCGATAATAAGCTCACGCTGTCCGCGGCCTATCGGGAACATTGAATCAATAGCAAGTATACCGGTCTCCAAAGGAGAGCAAACCGACTTTCTGTCTATGATACCCGGTGCCGGTCTTTCAATCGGGTAGTATTTCTTGGCACCGATATCGGGACCGCCGTCAATAGGCTTTCCAAGAGGATCTATCATACGCCCAAGTATCTTATTGCTGATAGGGATACCTGCAGTACGCCCCGTACGCACAACCCTCTGCCCTTCAGTGATCTCGGAGGCATCGCCAAACAACACTACACCTGTAGTACCGTTTGTTCTTATATCCTGTACCATGCCCTTAACGCCGCATTCAAACAGGACTATCTCGCCGTATTCAACTTCCTTCAAGCCGACAATAACTGCTATGCCGTCACCGACAGTCAGGACCTCTCCCACCTGCTGGAAACCAAGGTTCAGCTTAAAGTCCTTGATATCATCCTTTATAAGCGAAATGATATTGTTGATCTTTTTCTCTTTAGGAAGCTTCTGTATTGAACGTCTGAGCTGCCTGATCCTGCCTAAAGTTGTCCAGTCGTAGTTATCATCACCGACAAAAATGTTGAAACCGTCGGCAGCGCCCGGATCATTCTTTATGACTATCTCTACCTTTTCAGCCCCATACTTTTCCTGCATGATGGTAGCAATAGCCTTCTGCTGCTCTTCATCCGGAGGGACAACGCATCGTATCTCAACCTTTAAGGGCTGATCCTCTTCAGGCTCCAATGTCTGACCTTCGGAAAGACCTGCATCACCATTCTCTGTTCCTTCCGCAGAAACAGCATTTTCTTTTTCCTTAAGGCGTCTGGCTTCCTCAGCCTCTTCCGCCAGTTTCAGTAAATTTTCAAAATTTTCTTCCTGCATAACCTGTACCCCTTCACTGAACATCCCTTACCATACTCTTGATAAACTCATCGTACAGCTCATGTGTCCTGTCAGGATTAGCATTAGTCTCAAGCAGCTTCTGGGTAGCCTCTACCACCAGCTCGCCAATCTCCGTCTGAGCTGAATCAAGGATATGCTCCTTGCGGTCCTCAGCCTGTGACTCCGCTTCAGAGATAATGGCTGCTGCCTTTTCCTGTGCATTATTCAGATATTCCTTGGCCTCTTTAGCGGTCTCGTTCTTAGCATTGAGCTTCATCTCTTCGATTTCGGAATCCACCGTAGAAAGCTTTTTCTCGTACTCTGCCCTGAGATTCTCATTGTTTTCAAGACCTTCAGCCAGTTTCTTTTCCTTATCGGCAAAATACTTCTGTCTTTCATCCAGGAACTTTTTGACCGGCTTAAATAAAAGGAGAGTCAGTCCCCCTGCCAGTATCACAAAGTTAAGCATATGAAGAAGTATCTGCACAACATCTATATTAAGCGGCATTTTCTTTCTCCTCTTATCTATAACTACATTGCTAAATACCATCTGGTATTCAAAGGCTTCCCCTTGAGGGGAAGCTGTCCGCTAAGCGGACTGATGAGGTGTACTTTACAGTACAAATATAATCAGGATTGCAACGATAAGCGCGTAAATGATAGCGGTCTCAATGAAAACCATACCAAGCATCATGGTAGAATTGATCTTACCTGCGATCTCGGGCTGGCGTGCCATACTCTCAGCACTCTTAGCTACTGCAATACCCATACCGATAGCACCTGCAGCTGCAGCAAGGCCGACAACGATGCCTGCTGCGATAGCCTTTGAGCCGGTACTGTCGACAGCTGCCTCAGCCACTTCTTCACCTGCAGCGTGAACCTCAGTATTTCCGCTAAAAACCAGCATCAGTGAAAAAAGCATAATAAATGCAAAAGCAAGTATTCCTGAATATAATCTTCTGTTTCTCATAGTTTAAACTCTCCTTTTTTGTCTTTTAACGTAGGGCTGTACTCTATCCCACACCGGGACAGATACCCATCATCTTATGGGATCACGCAGCCGTGCTTTCCTCAGGTGCTTCAGGCTGCTTTGACTTCCCGGATCTCTTAGGTTCCTTTGGTTTCTTTGGCTCCACGGCCTCACCGTAAAATACGGATGCAAGTGTTGCCAAAACGTAAGTCTGTATCAGCGCATGCAGCGTGGTAAACAAAATGCCTACTACTACCGGCAGTACAAAGCTCAATGAAATATAGTAGTAAACAAGCTCTGTAACCAGCAGTCCGCTAAGCAGCGCGCCGAACAGTCGGAAGCTCATGGATATCGGCAGTGAAAAGTCCTTTAGTACCTTAAGACCGCCATTTATGCCGTTACAGATGATACCGCCGAGCAGAATTATCGTGTAAGTCATAAAGCCCATGGCAATCGCGGCATTTATGTCCGCTATCGGAGCCGGCAGGGCTATTGAATGCCCTTCGGTGGTCACCGCCTGTACTCCCAGCAGCTCAAACAAGGTACTAAAGAAAATGTACACTCCCGCGCTAAAAATATAAGCCGAGATAAATCCTGTCTTATGAGGGCTGTTGGCATGCGCCATATCATTAAAGAACTCAACCAGCTTTTCTATCACGATCTGGAACTTGCCCGGTACATACTTAAACTTTGGTATGGCAAATATCCTGATCAGCGCCGCCACCACAAGCAGTACAGCAGTTACGACATACGCTGAGATAAGAGCCGGGTTCACATCTATTATTCCAAACAGGCTTATCTTATTTCTGTCATGCAGGACGCCGTCCTTCATAACCTCCTTGATACTCTCCGTCTCATTAGGTGGCGACTTCAATATAAGTATAGCACCAAGCAGGAAAAAAATCAGCAGCAGCCAGACCACTATAAAGACCGCCCTGCGTTTAGATATCTTCTTTTTCATATCTATTACCATGCCTTTCATGGTTTTTAAAAAAACTTTCCGCTTATTATACACCTTTTCGAAATAAAAAGCAATAAAAAGAAAAGAACGTTTCCGGACTTTTACATCCGAAAACGCTCTTATTCTTAATAAGGAATATTAAATTATCAACCCTTCCAAGCGTTGTACTGCTTCTGGAACTCAGCGAGAACATCCTGATATCCGGCTGCATCAAGCTCTGCCTGATAAGCTGCGATTGTAGAATCAACATCTGCAACTGCAACACCACCGGTCTCAAGAATGAATCCGTACTGGTCAAAGATAGACTGGCAAGCGGTGTACTGAGCCTCTACAGGAGTCTTGTCGAAACGGAAACCTGCTGCAGGGCTTGTCTTAGCGCCACCGTTGAATGTCTTGTAAAGGTCAGCCTTGTTATCAGGCTCGTTGTCAATAGGTGTAACAACTGTAGCTGAAGCTGACTCCCACATTGAATGGTTGTACTTATCTGAGTGCTGCTGAACCTTCTTAACGCCACCCTCTGAGGTTACGTAGTTGAAGTCCTCGCCTTCGATACCGAAGGTGTAGATATCAGCAAATGTAGAATCTGTATAAAGGAGACCAAGGAAATCAACACAAGCCTTAGCCTGCTCTGCAGAAGAATTAGCGGTTACACAGTAGCATGAACCAAGAGCTGATGTTGAATGTGCCCATCTGTCTGTAATGCTCTGCATAGTAACATCCTGATTGTAACGGCCATCTGCCTCATCATTAACAGGAACATCTGTCCACCATGAAACAGCCCAATCTTTAGTCTGAGTAGTTGTATCAGATACTGACTTTGTTACTTCATCCTCTGAGATGTAGCCAGCCTCAGCCCACTTAGCGATAAGGTTGCAGTACTCCTTGTACTCAGGAGTCTGGATAGTATTGATAACTTCATTCTTAGCCTTGTCTACAGATACGAAGTTACCTGTAACGTCAGCTGTGAAGAAATCAAACTTATCGATGTAGAATCTGTAGAACATAGCTGTCTTCTGAAGAAGAAGGGGATACTTAAGGCCTGCGTTCTTAGCATCAGCAAGCATGGGCTCGATATCTGCAAGTGACTTAACAGATGAGATATTCCAGCCAAACTGATCGATAAGATCCTGACGGAACATGATGTCATAGCCTTCTACGTTATCCTTGTAAACAGGAACGAAATAGTTCTTTCCGTTGTACTTTGTTGCTTCCCACTGTCCAGCATCCATTGAGCTGTAAAGTGTGCTGCCCTTAAGAAGATCTGTAAGGTCATAGCAAGCGTTCTTGGGAACAAGATCGTTAGTACCGATTACTGACTCCCATGATGCAGTCCAGAGAAGGTTGATCTCGTTGTTAGCAAGAGCAAGATTAGCCTTATCTGTGTACTCATCTGATCCGATGTCATGATAATCGATCTCGATGTTGAATCCTTTTTCCTTGAGGTAAGCATTAAGCTTATCCTGGATCTTCTTCTCCTGTGTACTGTCAGGAGTCTGAGTGTTGAATGATGCTCTGTAAAGGCTGATCTTTACAGGTGTTGAAGAATCATTCGAGTTGCTTGCAGGTGCATTGGTAGTTGTACCTGTAGCAGGGGTGTCTTCCTTCTTATCGCAGCCAGCTAATACTGAAAGAGCCATAACTGCAACTAAGAGGAGTGCTACTACTTTCTTCATAAAAACCTCCATATGTTTTCTTTTTTATATCCAAAGCCGTTTTCGGCGGGATATCAACCTTTAACTGAACCTACGGTCAAGCCCTTGATGAAATATTTCTGGAAGAAGGGATATGCAACCATGATAGGTCCGATAACTACGATAACCGTAGCCATTGTTGCCGAATACTCCGGAATGGAGTTTCCCATAGCCGCCCTAACCGAAGCAGGCACGTTATTATTATTCAGAAGGAACTCGATACTCTTCTGTATCTTTATAAGAAGCATCTGCAAAGGCTTCTTGTTATCGGATGAGATATACAGATAAGCATTCTGCCAGTCATTCCAGTAAGCTGTAGCCATCATAAAGCCTACCGCTGCAAGCGAGGGCTTCATAAGCGGGAGCGTGATCTGGAAGAATGTACGGTAATCACCTGCACCGTCGATCTTTGCCGCTTCCATAAGCTCAGCCGGAATACTGTTTGCTATGAATGTCCTTAAGATGATAACATTCATTGTCGATACACACAGCGGCAGTATCAAAAGCCAAAGGCTGTCCTTAAGACCATAAGCATTGGTAAATATGATATATGCCGAAAGGGTACCGCCCTGGAACAGCATAGGGATGATCAGGTAAATCGACAGGAATCTGGCAAGCTTAAATCCAGGTCTGGATATTGCATAAGCATACATGCTCATGACCATAAGTCCGATAAGCGTGCCGGAAACAGTTACCAGGATCGTAATGCCATATGAGGTAAACAACTGCTTACCATATTTAAGTACGGCATTCATACCATTCATTGACCATTTCTCAGGGAAATAGCTGAAACCGTTCTGCGTAATGCTTATATCATCTGCAAATGCGGAAACAAAAACCAGGATAACAGGTAATGCGCAGAACAGTGTGTACAGGATAAGACAGATAAGCAGTATTATCTGGCCAACTCCTTTTTTCTCCCTGCGCGCGGAGGACATCATATCATAATCTTTCTTAGCCATCTGATGTTTCCTCCTTAGAATAATGCGTTTTCAGGTGCAAGTTTGCGGACAATTCCGTTCGATATCAGCATCATTACAAGACCGACAACCGACTGGAAAAGTGTTGCAGCTGAAGTATATCCGAAGTTTGAGTTTCTCGTGATCTGATTGAGTACATATGAGTCGATAACCTGTGTGGTCGAATATAACTGGCCGCTGTTACGCGTTACCTGATAGAAAAGACCTGTATCAGACTTCATAATACCGCCGACTGACAGGAGGAGCATAACCGTGATCATCGGGAAAAGCTCAGGCAGAGTGATATGCCATATCTGTTTCCACTTATTTGCGCCATCAATCTGTGCAGCCTCATACAGTCCTGTATCAATACCCGCAAGTACTGACATATAAAGTACCGACCCATAGCCTACCGAATTCCATATCTTAACGATGGTAAGAATGGTCGGCCAGTATTTAGCTTCTCTGTAAAAGCTTGTGCTTGTGCCTAATACTCTGTTGATAAGTCCAAGACTTCCGTTAATATATGCGTCAACTATAAAAGTAACCGCTGCGTATGAAATAAAAACGGGAATGATCATGATCGTCTGCATCGTCTTGGCTGATTTTTTAAATACGCACTGATCGATTGCGATAGCAAGGACGATATTAAGAAATGTACCGATTGCCGTAAATACCAGATAATAGAAAATGGTATTTTTCGTCATGTTTATGAAAGTGTTTTTAGAAGCGATCAGATACTTGAAATTATCAAGACCTGCCCACTCACTGCCAAAGATACCTCCCGAATAGGTATAGTTCTTAAATGCTACTATAAGACCTACCATCGGAACGTAAAGAATAAAAAACATTATGAGAAATGCGGGAAGAGCCAAAACGATATGTGCTCTGTGCTTAACCATATTTTTCCAGAAGGAATGCTCAGCTCCGCCGTAACCCTCGAGTTTTGCCATGATAAAACCCCCAAAATACTGCTTTCCAAAAATTCACTAAAAGAGATATTATCATCTTTTGCTCAAAAATGCAATGTAAAAATACAGATATTGCTATTTTACCTTATGACTGACCAAAATAATACATCTCGTCCTAAAATATAAAAATCGATTTACAACCCTTATTTTTAGGCACTTTTTCGTTTTACCATGCCTGTACAATATAATCCATACTCGATAATGATGTACTATATTGCTCAGGATGACATGTATTATCTTGCACTTATGTTTACTACATCTGTAGTCTATTATGCAATCTTTGCTTGCTACCCAGAACAAAATATGGTAGAAGTTTTAAACATTGGTATTTCCCATGTCACTGTTGATAACTCATTTGTTATCTATTGCTTAAGGAGCATAACACACAGTAAGATAAGAAGCGTCCTCTTTCCAAATAACCCCCGTCAAGCCAAAAAGGGACAAAAAAAGTGAAATTGTTAATCCAACAGCCTCATCAGTTCCTCGCCTGACAGTGCAAACAACGACTTGCTCTCGCCCTCTAAGATGGCATCTGCCAGATCTTTCTTAGCTTCCTGCAGGCCAAGTATTTTTTCCTCTATGGTGTCCTTCATTATCATCTTATATACGGTAACCTTGTTTGTCTGGCCGATACGATGCGCTCTGTCGGTTGCCTGGTTCTGGGCAGCCAGGTTCCACCACGGGTCATAATGTATAACGACATCCGCTCCGGTCAGGTTAAGTCCGGTGCCGCCCGCCTTAAGGGATATAAGGAAAACAGGCACATCGCCGTCATTAAACTCATGGACCATGCGGATCCTCTGTTCCTTTGGCGTAGCTCCCGTGATCTTATAGTATTTTATCTCATTCTCATTAAGATCCTTCTCCAGCAGCTCAAGCATGGATGTAAACTGCGAGAATACAAGCATTCTGTGACCGCCGGAAATTGCGCTGTTTATTAAGTCCAGACATCCCTTGCGTTTCGCGCTCTCGCCGTCATAATTCTCAAATAATAATGACGGATCGCAGCATATCTGCCTGAGCTTTGTAAGTTCCGCAAGTATCCTTATCTTGTCGTCATTATTACCCGAAGAGCTCTCAATTATCTTCTTCAGTTTTACAACCTGTCCGTCATAAACCTTCTGCTGCTCTTCCTCAAATCTTACATAGCGTACTTCCTCTAATTTCTCCGGCAGATCCTTAAGTACCTCTGATTTAAGCCTCCTGAGGATGAATGGTCTTACCATACTCTTCAGGCTTTCAGCCGCAACCTGATCCTTTCCCTTTGCGATCGGCGTTTCATATCTTGACGCAAAATCCTTATAGGCATAAAGGAAGCCCGGCATCAGGAAATCAAATATGCTCCAGAGCTCCGCGAGCCTGTTTTCTATAGGCGTTCCTGTCATGGCAAAGCGGTGGTTCCCGTTAAGCACCTTAACCGCCTTCGTCATTCCGGCTTTCTGGTTTTTAATATACTGTGCCTCGTCAAGTATCAGGACATTAAACTTTATTTTTTCATATAGAGCGATATCCTTACGCAGGCTGTCATAGCTGGTTATGCAGATATCAGGTGTGTCCTTGGACTTTTTCCCTGAAATCTTACCCAGTTCCTTCTTTCTTTCAGCTGCAGTACCGGAAATAACCGACGATCTTAACTTGGGAGCAAATCTCTTTATCTCCTCCTGCCAGTTATATACCAGAGAGGCCGGGCAGACTACAAGATCTGTTCCGGTATCCCCGTCATCCTTTAAAGATTCCATAAGAGAGATAGCCTGCAGGGTTTTTCCAAGTCCCATCTCGTCAGCAAGTATTCCTCCAAAGCCTGCTGCCGACAGGGTCTTTAGCCATTTAAATCCATATGTCTGATAAGGCCTTAATACATCCTTAAAGCCTTCAGGCTCCTCGTAATCCGCGTCCTTTATGGTCTGGAAGTTCTTTATGAGCGCTCTGTAGGTTTTGTCCCTGTTGCTCAAAAGCGCTTCCCTCTCTTCAAGCAGCTTATTTAAATACAGCGCCCTGTAAGCAGGTACCTTTACGCCTTCCTTAAGCATGGTTTCAAGGGAAATATTCATCCCGTCAGCAACTTCTGTTAGTGAATTTAACTGCTCATCAGGTGACAGGTCGACATATTCTCCGGACTTAAGCCTGTAATATCTCTTCTTTAACCTGTAGCTTTCGAGTATAGCGAGCAGCTCTTCCGGACTAGCGTCCTTCGAAGTAACGGAGATATCCATTATCCCACTCTCTACAGACACTCCGACGCTTACCTGAGGTATTGGCTTTATCCTGTTGATCTTAAATGCATCCGTGCCAAATACGTGCCCGTACTGGGAAAGCTTGCTTACGCCCGAATTAAGAAGTTTAAACAATGTGTCTTCGTCTGCCTTAACCAGAAAACGTCCGGATTTATCATCATAAAACGGGAAGAATTCCTTTACAGCCTCAGTTACTCTTTTTTCCTGTGCCTCGTCATAACGCCCTAATGACTTTTCAGTCCTGGGGAGCGTTATTTCATCTTCTTCATACTTTACTTTTTCCCTGCAAACAAAGAAATTCTCAGTCTGGTCGAATATAAAGGTAAACTGAGGCTCAGGAGGCATCAGTTCCGCTGCCATATCAGCACATCCGTCAATAAACTCAACGTACGGCTGTTCCGAAATGACTGGAACCACGCGGTAATAAAACTCAGAAAGCATATCCTTTCCAATGTTAAATGAAATGTTGCCGTCCTTGTCAGATGCTTTCATAAACGGGATAAGTGCAGCCTGCTCGTCCTTTGATATCCTGCTTATATAATCATCCCCGATGATATATCCGTCCACACTACCCGACCTGATGATCGGCATTTTTCCTTTTACGGATATGCCGAGAAAACCACCGTTAGCTGACTTTATAGGTTCGGTGGCAATGCTTACCTTCATGTTATGATGGCCTATATGGATCATGGAGCCTGATTTTACATATTCCTTTGGCTCTAACACTTCACCGGATGCAGTTCTACGGCCCGGTTTTCTCCGCTCTCCCGGTTTAGGGGCATTCTTTCTTGCACATTCGCAGTCCGTACCTTCAGCTATGTCATAAAACCTGTCAAGTGTTGCCCCGTACAGTTCATCCTTGTTCTGTGTTTTTATGCTCGGAGTATAATAATACCAGCTGCTCCTTGAGCCGAGCCTGTTATTGATCTTTTCGGTATCACTTACTTTTTGATGAATGAAATTAAGCCATGGTTTGCTGCTCTCGGTAAAATCCTGTTTCGAGAAATCAAGTACGGAAGACTTACCTAATTCAAAAGTTTCTTCTGCCTGTACTGCCGCCGAAAACTGCTCGATTTTCTTTAATTGGAACTGTTTCTGCCCGTTAAGACCTACTTTAAATGAGAGGGCAACCGAACCATTATCTATAGTAAGCAGAGGACTAATAACTATGCTCTCTTCCTTTCTTATCTGCTCTTTTTCTTCTCCGATATTATTCTGTCCGAAAAGATCCATTGCGGAAAAGAACTCCGATGCTGCCAGGTCAGTTGCATCACCGGGGTCATTTTTTTCTACATAGTCATATACCTTTTTGATAAGCGCAAGCTTATGCCTGCATAATGATTCTGTACGGTTAAAAACCCCATAATAATATCTGCGGCAGTTACACCAGCATTCTTCTATCCCTGTCCTGCTAAAAATCATTTCTACTTTACTTGAGCAGTCGTTATATGGGTCTTTAATATACGCTTCTGCACAAAGCACACGCTTTCCGGTAGGTCCAAACCTTAAAGCCGGATCATCCATTAAAATAGAATTCTTATCTTCAAGTATCTTGTCTGCCCCGTTTACTTCGTACATATTTGTATCAAAAGGCAGTACCGCAAGCTTTATATCAAAAAAAGTATTACCGGGTTTCCCTGTTCTCTCATCAAGGAATTTTTTAACGCCAAGCGTCTGTTTTTCGAGATCCTCTTTTATTTTCCTTAATCTCTCTTTTTCTGCTTCCTCAGCTTCGCATTTAATACGGAAATTGTATTCCTGGTCATTTTCGGTAAATATCCAGGGACCTTTCTTATTCTCCCAATACATCAGTGTAGCTGCTACATGCTTGCAGGTAGTCGTTTTCGTCATCCTGTAGTATAGCCCTGAGCTGCACGAGCAGTTAAAATATTTAGCATTCCAGCCTGCGCTATACGCATAAGGAGCCTGTTTTATCTGAACTCTTAAAAGTGAACGACCTTCCTTAACCACTGCCTCTGCCCGCAGCTGATCACATGCAAACTGGGATACATTGCCATAGTTAAACAGCTCTTCTGCTTCTTTTATTGTCTTAGAAGTGAAGAGCTCGCGCCATTCGTGTTTTTTTGTCAATCTTTTTTCTTCCATATCACACCTTACAGTACGCAGCCCTTCTGCAGGATTACATTTGCATACTGGCTCGTTTCGGATGTTGCTATGACACAGTATGCCTTCTTAGCTTCCTCGTAGAACGCGAAACGCTCAAGTTTCTGGATAACCGATGTTCCACGGGGTTCTTCCTTTTCTATCATTTTCTCATAGGTTTTCCAGATTGACACATCTGCATTATCTCCGGGTACTCTTTCCATAAGGCTTACCGGCTTTTCTATATACTGGTCTAACGGAAATACCTGAAGGATCGCCTCAAGTATTTCGGGTACTCCGTGTCCGTCCATTCTCAGCACTATCCCGTTCTTTCCCATTGTTTCAGCCGGGAAATTTCCGTCTGCAATTACTATTGTGTCACTGTGTCCCATCTCGCATAATATTTTTAAAAGCTCCGGTGAGAGCATGGGTGAAATTCCTTTTAACATATCTTTTTCTTCTTTCTTTATAGCATGTTTTCAATCTCCGGCAGCGGCTTCAGCCCCTCAAACCCGTAGAATCTTACTGCGTTTTCACCGAGGAATTTTCTTTTATCATCCTCAGAGAGCTTTGTGGTTTCAAGGATAAATCTGATTGCGCTCTTATACGTAATGTCCGTCATGGTGCGCGGATAATCACTACCCCACATAAGTTTATCCATCCCGCAGATACTCTTTGCCTCGAGTATTGCATCTATCGCTGACGGATATGGGTAAAATTCTTTATGGAACAGCCAAGTAAGCCCGCCACTTTCGATATACACATTTTTGTTTTTTGCAAGCTCTATCTGTTTTTGCCAGCCCCTTGTGGTAACCATCCCGAAATGTCCTATTGCTATCTTTAAGTTCGGACATTCATCTATAACCTTTTGGAGGCTGTCTGTCTGCTCATCCCCGTCTGCCATGTCTATGGAAATATATTTACCTGCTTTTTCGACCTCTTTAAATACATCCATCATTACGGTCAGATCTTTATTTTTCAAACGGCAGGCACAGATTTTTATACCGTCATACTTATTCAAATTGTATCTGCCAAGACATCTTGAGTTTTCGGTATTTGTTGCCATAATTACATTTTCAAAAGTCAGAGTACTTGATTCCGAATCATTTTCTATAAATTCCGTTTGATACTGCATGTCTCCGGAATCTTTTACGGACTCTTGATTTTCGATATACCCCTCATCCTCATATAATGCCGTAATTCTAAATCTTTCAGGGTATTTTGCTCTAACTTTTAGAAGATATTCGTCCTGGTTTCCGTCAAGGTATTCCTGCGTAACGGCACATGCATTAACACCTGCATAATCCATATTTGCTATAAGGCGCTCAGCAGTATTTCTGTTGTCCTCCATATATGGAGGCATCATCTGCCTGGTTTCTCCGATAAAACTGCTCTTTCCGTTTCCCAACCCATATACCGGCAGTTTATTAATACAGCCTTCCTGCTTTTCCCAAAGGTGGACGTGGGCATCTATTATAATATAATTGTTCATATCTCGTATCATGCTACAGGCATGCTTACACATCGGTGACGTGCCTGTTGCGGCACCGATGAAAGTTGGAAGCGTCCCCGTGATCGACTTACAGCGTCACGCCGTCTTTGAAAATCGCAATCTCGCGATATCCGTTTTTCTCATTTGAGGTTTGTTCACCTTCTGCAACTTTTACCACATAATCTATAAACTGTTGTTTTAAATCCACGCCTTCTATCATCGGTCCGGCGTTGAAATCTATCCAGTTTTTCTTTTTTCCCGCAATAACAGAATTTGTACCAACTTTTATTGTCGGCACAGGTGCTCCGAGCGGTGTACCGCGTCCTGTTGAAAACAGGATCAGATGGCATCCTGCTGCCGTAAGGTTTGTCACAGCCACCATGTCGTTACCGGGTCCGTTTAACAGATTGAGCCCCGGTTTAGTTACTGTATCCCCGTAGTCAAGAACATCCGTAACCTGGGCTCTTCCACCCTTTTGTGTGCAGCCGAGGGATTTCTCTTCAAGTGTTGTGATCCCGCCTGCCTTATTTCCGGGTGAAGGATTCTCGTATATCTCCTGACCGTGTCTTGTGAAATAGTCCTTAAAATCATTTATGAGGGCTACAGTTTTATTAAAAACATCACGATCAATGCATCTGTCCATTAGGATGGTTTCCGCACCGAACATCTCGGGCACCTCGGTAAGTACACTGCTGCCACCCTCTGAGATAAGATAGTCAGAGAACTGTCCGATGAGAGGATTAGCTGTAAGCCCTGAGAAACCGTCTGACCCGCCGCATTTAAGCCCGACTTTCAGTTTTGAGACGGGTACTTCTTCACGCCTGTCATGTGATGCTATTTCCTTTAATTCTTCGACGAGCTTTACTCCTTCTTCCACCTCATCTTCTGCATCCTGTGCGTTAAGGAAACGGACTCTTTTTTCGTCCACCGGTCCAAGTACTTCCTTAAAAACAGCGATGTTGTTGTTTTCACAGCCAAGCCCTAATACAAGGACTCCTCCGGCATTTGGATGTTTTATGAGACCTTTTAGGATTTTCTGAGTTAATGCGTGATCTCCGCCCAACTGCGAGCATCCATAAGGGTGTGGGAAATAAAAAGCGCCTGTCCGTTTGCTGATCGCTTCTGCCACCTTATTTACGCAGCCTACGGTATTTACTATCCAGATATCGTTACGGATGCCAATATTCCCATCTGCGCGCACATATGCTTTTATAGTCCTGCCCTGTGGCTTTTCCTGCTCAAATTCCTTATGGTTATAGGTGTACTCAAGCTTTTCCTTTAGGTTGGTCTTAAGGTTATGTGAATGCACATGCTCACCTTTTGCAATATTTTCGGTGGCATGACCTATCGGGAAGCCGTATTTTATTATATCCTCACCCTGTGCGATATCGCAAAGTGCAACCTTATGCCCTGTTGCCACATTTACTCCTACATTATCGGCGGGGTGAATCTTGATTATTTTATCATCCATAAAAACAACTCCTAGATAATACTACGGTTTCTGGTTAAATCATTGGTCAATCAGCCAACATTATCTATAACAGACCTTCAATAGTCTTTCCTACGCCATCCTTAACTATAGACTCGTAATAACCTTCAACCTCGGGCAACATAAATGACAGATCCTGTCCCCAGTACTGTTCTTTCTTTAAAATATCAGAAACAGATGCCGTCTTCATAAATGCCATGATATCCTCATTGTCATTGGTCTCATCAGTCCTGTAGAAAGCTATGAGGGCTGCAAGTGAAAATGTAAGACACCTAGGAAGCTCGCCCCTCTGCTCATTATACTCAAGGATTGTAGGAAGTACCCTTGCCTTAAACTTGCTGACTGAATTAAGAGCAATGCTCAGCAGCTGATGCTTTACAAAAGGATTTGAGAATCTCTCAAGCACTGCCTTGCCGAAAGGTATATCTTCATTCTCGTGACCTAAGGTCGGGATGATTTCCTCAAAGATCACCTTATTAAGATACTTATTGATCAACTCGTCATCGAGACATTCCTTTACAGTAGATAAACCATAGAGGCGTGCTGCAAGTACCATCGATGTATGCCCGCCGTTGAGTATCCTTACCTTTCTTTTTTTGTAAGGCTTAACATCCTTTGTCCAGATAACGTTAATTCCTGCCTTCTGCAGAGGGAATTCATCCTCATGGTCACCCTCGATAACCCAGAGATGGAAAATCTCGGCAGTGTTCATTAATTTATCTTCTTCGCCCAGTCTCTTGGTAAGTGCTTCAACCTCATCCTTAGGATATCCTGTACATATCCTGTCAACAAGGGTATTGCAGAAATCATTCTCATTCTGAATCCACGCAATAAACTCATCAGAAAGCTTCCATAGCTTGGCATACTTTAATACGCAGTTTTGAAGCTCCTTTCCGTTATTATCTATAAGCTCACACGAAAGAATGATAAAGCCCGGAAGACCTGCCTTAAATCTCTCATATAAAAGTGCAGTCAGCTTTGCAGGGAAGGACTTGGGCGGTGCATCAGTTAAAGACTCAGTACCGAGATACTCGATACCTGCCTCAGTAGTATTGGAAATAATGACCCTCATGTCAGGATTTTGAGCCAGCTTAAGATATTCCGCATAATCAGTATAAGGGTCAACCCCCCTTGATATGGATGTAACCTTTATACACTCATCAACTACATTCCCGTTATCAACGCCACGCAAGAACTGGTGGTAAACGCCCTTCTGCTCATTTATCACAGGGATAAGGCCTTTAGCAATAGGCTGCACTACCACAACCTTCCCGCCAAACAACCCCTGCTCGTTCATCTTGTGAATAAACACATCCACAAAGCTTCTCAAAAATCCACCTTCACCAAACTGGATAACTTTCTCTTTCATTTTCATTGCCTTTCCTAAAATCTTTATAACATTCACCGGCTGAATCCAATGTCATTTACTTAAGGCTTCCCCCTGGGGGGAAGGCTATATCGCTTCACTTAATGACATTAGAACAGTTCTATAATTCGATAAGTACTTTAGCTAATGATCCATCATTCTCAGCCAATGCCTTAAAAGCATCTGCTGCATCATCAACCGAATAAACCGCACTAACCATATCAAGAACATTTACCTTGCCGGATGCGATGAGGTCGATAACTGCCTGGAAATCCCTTGCGTAGGAATTACGGCTTCCGAATACATTAAGCTCCTTCTTAAGCAGGATTGAATGCAGGAAAGTAGTCTCCTTCTTTCCGTTTCCGATAAGGATAATGTTTGCTGCAAATGCCGCGCAGTCTATACAGTTAAGGAATGTAACCGACTGACCGCAAGCCTCTACACAGACATCAAAGCCGTTACCATTAGTTATTTTCATAGCCTCTTCCCTGATATCTGTTTTCTTAGAATTTATAACTCCTGCTGCTCCAAAATGAAGAGCCTTTTCAAGTCTTCCGTCAAGGACATCTGCCACATAAACCTCTGCGCCTTGTGCCTTTGCTGCAATCAATGCAAACAGACCGATAGGGCCTGCACCAACCACCAATACCTTATCTCCCTCGTTTACCTTTGCCCTGTGAAGCGCATGATAGCTGATGGTAAAAGGCTCAACCAATGCAAGCTCCTTTGCTGAAAGTCCCTTGCCGTCGTATATCCTTTCAACCGGCATAACAATATATTCCCTAAATGAACCATCACGCTGTACACCCATTGTCTGGTTGTCGGTACAGCAGTTTACAAACCCGCGCTGACAGGAATAACACTTGCCACAGTTAAAGTAAGGGTTTGCAGTGATTATGTCGCCTGCTTTAAGCCCCCTGTCATTCTCGGGGATTGAAACTATCTCGGCGCTGAACTCATGCCCCGGGATCCTGGGGTATGTGGTAAAGGGCTGGTTGCCGGTATAGCTTGCCACATCCGCGCCACATATTCCGCAATAAAGAACTTTAAGTAACGCCTCACCTTCCTTCGGTACGGGCTTTTCGGTGTCTGTAAGACCGATTTTAAAGGGTTCCTCAATTAAAACTGTTTTCATTTTATATGCCTTTCTTAGATATTTACATACTTAGGATTCCAGATTACAGCGGTCTTCATCGGGGCACTTTTACTGTAAATCTTGTTTTTATATGCACCGATGGGATCTGCAGTAAACTCATCCCTGTCTATAAGCTCCACTATCTCGTTGTAATGGCTTTCAGATAAAAGCTCGATAGCCTTCTCCATGTGGTCCTGTCTGAAATTAATCGAACCCATGATCAGATGATTTTCAAATCCGAATGGCATGGTATCAAATGTGATCTTCGGCCCTAACGAAAAGCTGTTATAAACTCCGTTACATCCGAGCACCTTATGCTCAAACGCTATGCGGTGTTCAACATTGCTTCCGCTGACACCGATAAACAGTGTAGCCCTGCCACCCATCTTGTCTATAATAGCCTTTGCAAGTTCTTCCTCCGAATCAAAGGTATTCTGCAGATATTCCGCACATCCGCCTTCACCGGTCTGATTCCAGCTGTTAGCCTGTTTTAACGCAAACTGTACCTTGAGTGAATCCTCAGAGCTTCGCGCTACAAACAGTATCTTGGCATTCTTGTGATTCCTACAGATCAGGTCTCCTATAAACATTCCGGTAGTACCAAGTCCGAAAATTACAGTCCTGTCAAATACCTCTTCCTTTGCCTTTTCGCGTGCTGTCTGTTCGTCGCACTTATATTTCTTCATAGCCACACGGAAATTATGGGCACTGCCTAAATCTTCCATTCTTTCAAGCTGGAAAAGCATGCAGGCAAAAGGATCCGGGAATACCATCTTTTTAGCAAACTCTAAGTCAAGCTTTCCATCCTTAACATACCCGTCCGGGATTTTCAGGAGCATATCCGGATTAAAATACTGCTTGTCAGCAAAAAGGCCGTCAGCCTTGTCACATCCGTACTCGAAATAAGTCTCATCTTCGGTATATCTGGTAGGGTCGTAGCTGTCCCCGCCACGGATCAGGACTATCGCAAACCTATTTTCGCTAGGCACCCAGACGATTCCCTCATGTCCGTTTATAAGTCTGTTCGTACCCTCGGGGAATTTGGCAGACAACCTGCCCTCACTTCCCATATGCATCAGTTCATTGTCAGTACCACAAAAGCCTATCATAACCGGCTCGCAGAGTACTCCTTCCTTTAACTCCTCGCCTCTCAGCCTCTGTCTTTTTACATTCGTAATCTCAACAGGACCGTATACCAAAGGTTTCTCGGCATCATTTTGGAAATATGTTCCTTTAACCAGCATAACTATTTTCCCTTCATTATTTGCGATTTTATCAACCGTAAACTACCCCATAGATTGAGGTCGATTACACTTTTTATCAACTGATTTTTTCAATCAGAGAACCGTCCCTCTGATTGACTACACATGATAAAACATTTTACCACAATCAATAATCAAATACAATATTTTCCCCAAAACAAAACAATTTTTCATAACAAATGCGTATTTTTCGAAAATAATAAAGGGGCTCGTGCCGGATATATCCCGATAAAGATCGACTTTGGTGTCGGTCTCGTTTCGGATACTACCCGGACAGAGCCCTTTCATTTCTATAATATATAACCTAATGGTGAAACAATTCGTTTGGTAAATTATCAGCTATAATCACTCAACCTTAGGAAGCTTTGCTACTGATGCAGCGATCTCTTCATCTGTAGGGATGTAATCACTCATCTCACCATCATTGTATTTCTGGTAAGCAACAAGATCAAAGTAACCTGTACCGGTAAGACCGAATACGATGGTCTTCTCCTCGCCGGTCTCCTTACACTTTAATGCCTCGTCGATAGCTACGCGGATAGCGTGTGAACTCTCGGGAGCGGGAAGGATACCTTCGATACGTGCAAACATCTCAGCTGCTTCAAATACAGAAGTCTGCTCAACACTTGTAGCCTCCATGAAACCATCATGGTAAAGCTGTGAAAGTGTGGTGCTCATGCCGTGGAATCTAAGTCCGCCTGCGTGGTTAGCCGAAGGGATAAAGCTGCTGCCAAGTGTATACATCTTAGCTAAAGGACAGATCATACCTGTATCACAGAAGTCATATGCAAATGTACCGCGTGTAAAGCTGGGACATGAAGCAGGCTCAACTGCTATGATCCTGTAATCAGCCTCGCCTCTCAGCTTCTCGCCCATGAAAGGAGCGATAAGACCGCCTAGGTTAGATCCGCCGCCGGCACAGCCGATCACGATATCAGGCTTGATACCGTATTTATCCAATGCCGTCTTAGCTTCAAGACCGATAACGGACTGATGAAGCAGTACCTGGTTAAGCACTGAACCTAAAACATATCTGTATCCGGGATTCTTAACAGCTACTTCAACAGCCTCTGAAATAGCACATCCAAGTGAGCCTGTAGTTCCTGGATGCTCTGCAAGGATCTTCTTACCTACCTCTGTGGTCTCTGAAGGTGAAGGAACTACGCTTGCGCCGTAAGTTCTCATAACCTCACGTCTGAAAGGCTTCTGCTCATAAGAAACCTTAACCATATATACCTTACAGTCAAGCCCAAGGTATGCACAAGCCATGGAAAGAGCTGTTCCCCACTGACCTGCACCGGTCTCAGTGGTTACACCCTTTAAACCCTGCTTCTTAGCATAATAAGCCTGAGCGATAGCGGAATTCAGCTTATGGCTGCCGCTTGTATTATTTCCTTCGAATTTATAATAAATCTTAGCAGGTGTCTGGAGCTTCTCCTCAAGGCAGTATGCACGTACCAGGGGTGAAGGTCTGTACATCTTATAGAAGTTTCTGATCTCCTCAGGTATCTCGATAAAAGGAGTGGTATCATCAAGCTCCTGCTTTACGAGCTCATCACAGAAAACTCCGCCGAGCTCCTCAGCTGTCATGGGCTTATGAGTTCCGGGATTCATAAGGGGGGCGGGCTTATTCTTCATATCCGCTCTTAAGTTGTACCAAGCCTTGGGCATCTCATCTTCTGTTAAATAAATTTTGTAGGGTACTTCTGTTTTTGACATTTGTTTGTCCTCCTTATAGTATTGGTGGGGTGAGTGTGACAGGGGGACGGTTCTGTTGTCACACATGCAAGTGTGACAACAGAACCGTCCCCCTGTCACACTTTCTCGTTGGGACAAATAAAAATGCCCCAACAGTAGTTACTGCTGGGACAGGTAAATTCATTTAACCTGCGGTGCCACCCGGCTTGGTGTAATAACACCCTCTCACTCATACTCCGATATGAACCGACATAATATACGCTATCCATTCTCCAAACTAACCCGGTACATCAGATAATCGTCCAATACCTTCATATGATGACATTTTTTTACGCAGTGTCTGCTGCGTCTCCCATACTTTACATTTCAAATTGCAAGAATCCAAAGAATACCGGCATTCAAAATGTATTTCCGTTCGCCCTCAGAAGTCCATTCACAATCGTCATCCCTGCCACAATCCCACCACCTGCGGCTCTCTGAGAAGAATCAACCGAAAGTTACTCCTCTTCTTCAACGGTTTAATTCATTAAATCACAATTTTTAATATTTGTCAACTAATAATTTTTCACAGGCTCCCCCAAAATTGTCTCCGCGAAACCTGTTTTGAGGACTTTTTTCACTTACCGGCTATTACCACAGCTTCTCCGTCCTCTAGTCCCTCCATAGGCGGCACCGCATAGTATGTCCTGCCGGAGCCATCTATCCCGGACGTTATCGCTATCATATCCTCTTCAGGGAAAATATCCATCGTTTCTACACTGACAGCTTTTACCCTCGTATTGTCATTAAAGAATCCCTTCTGTTTGTATATCTCATACACTTTACCATCACGGACACACCTTTTACTGATACAGGTATATTTCACGTCTTCGCTCATCACTGTCTTCACTCTGGCGGTCTCCACTTCCGGACAGGTCTTTTCATGTATCTCCTTACCCCAGACAGCCATTATACCGAAAACGGCAAGCAGGAATGCCAGCAGTATTATCCATAGATATTTAAAAACATTCTTAGTCTTCATAGATATCAACCTCTTACAGTATACGAAACAAAGCATCCTCAGGTTTGGTGATAATACTTCATGCTCTTTAAGTATCTCTAATTCCAGCGATAGTACTCCATGCCCTTCAGCATATTTTTTTCCAACACCAGATATACCAGGAGCACAGGCAGCAGATATACCACGCATCCCGCGAAATAACATTCATCCGGCAGGCTGCCGAGTACGGCAGACAAAGGGTACGCCTCAACATTCTTCGGCATATATATGTACGCCTGTTCCACAATACTGTATGTAGCACAGAATGTCAGCATGAAAAGAGTCGAAAGCATCGGCATTGCATATGGTATCACGATATATCTCAAAAACTTTAATACCGATTTCGATTCCAGACTAAAAGCATCTATGATCTCATCGGGCAAAGCTGTCAGGCATTGCCTGATAAGGAATACAGCAAGTGGCGAGAAGCTCATAGTGACTATCAGGGTTATCGGATCATCTATCACATTCAGCCTTTTAAAAAGCAGATATCCTGACAGCTGCGTTGCCTGAAACGGCAGCAGCATAACAAGTATGTAAATATAGAAGATAATATTCCTGAACCTGAACCTCACCTTCGCGAACAGATATCCCACAGGCAGAGCTATAACTACTGACAAAAATCCTGACAGAGCACTATACCCCACGGTCCTCAGCGCATACTTAAAATAGCTATAGTTATTTATCACAAGCTCATAATACTGATCACCGCCAAAAGATTTATACAGAATATATAATATCGGAGCTATAAACACCGATAACACTATAAACGCACATACTACCGGAATCTTTCTCATCATATCACTACCACTGCTTCCTATATTGATCACAGAACCTTCCCTGTGAACGACATCACTCCCTCTGCCTCCGATAAAAAACACCCACCGCTAACCCAGCCGCAATTACGAATATAACAGTCGCGGTCGTCAGCAACTCATAATCCAGCTTAGCAAAGTGGTTGTTCATGTAATTCTGCAAAAAGTAAGCACCATTCGGCGGATAGTCCGTATTGTAATACAGGTAGCAGTCCTTATAGATCTTCAGGCTCTCCGTCATGGTAAGCACCAGCGCAAAGAACAGATTCTGTCTTATGGTCGGCAGTATAATCTTCGTAAGCCGCTTTATCACTCCCGCGCCATCCAGCTTTGATGCCTCGATCAGCCCATCCGGCACTCGCTGCATAGCCGTATTGATTATGATGATCATAAGCCCGCAGTTCTTCCAGACAAATATAGCCAGTATGGGCACCTGCGCTAAAAATACTCCAAACCCTTCATCCGGAATCTTGTAGCTGTAATAAACAGGATCAAAAACATAAGTCCATGCAGCTACTACTGCCGCTGAAGGGATCAGGAATGGCACAAGCATTATTCCCTTTATCAGAGAACTGTTCTTGAAAAACAGCAGCAGGCAGTACGAAACAGCTATCGATATGATCATTACAGAAAAACAGCCGGCCACAAGGAATACAGCTGTATTCCTTGTGGCTAACAAGAAGTATTCATTGCCAAGTACCTTCTTATAATTCGCGAACCATACAAATATCTTTGAAAAGATATCGGAAAGGAAAGAATAGTACGTACTTTCAAAGAAAGGTACTATATATATCAGTAAAAAGCCTATCATTCCCGGCAATGCCAATAAAATCCATTTCCTTACCCTATTCATACAGATAAATATCCTCTTTGCGCTGTATAGAGCTTATAGCAGTATCGAGATCGATATCTCCGTTTTTATATGATTCAACCTCATTCATCATCACATCATTTGTGATCCCATGAACTGTTACCAATGCATCTTTTGTCAGATCATACAAAGAATTGAACAATTTAGAATCTGTATCTATAACACTGCTGTATCTTGAACGGTCTTTATATACCACTCCAAGCTTACCATTATCACGCAGGTAATCCGATATCGTTTCCAGCACCTTGACCGCGTTTTCTTTATTTTTGCTGTTTGGATTTATTACCGCCACCTGATACAAAGAAATACACTGCTTATCATTTTCGTCTAACAGCGGGAGTCCATAAATGTCAAATTCGTCACTCCACCCTTCGTTATTCAGCAGTTCATTCGCGGCAACCAGATGGAACAGCGTAGTGTCAGGATCGATCAATGCCTTATTATCATATACTGTTATCGTGTTGTCTGTTATCTCTCCTAAATATGGATTATTACTAAAATGCATACTCTCATTATAATTCCAGCCCGTCCACATCGTTTCAAAGAAATGCCTGAACAGCAGGCTCTTAAAATCTGTATGATTATTGGTTATATAGTTGGACGTAAGGGCAAATCCATAGTCATATCCATTTACATATATCCCATCCCTATTATCTAGACGCTTCATTTCATCCATAAAACAGGTATAGTCCTTAAAAATATCTGTTGAAATACCTCTGTTTTCCATGTTTTTGGGTGAAGCCACCATCACTTCCATATAGGAATTCAAAGGTATACCCCATATATTGCCGCCGGCTGTCCTGAATTTACTGCTGATATTATCAAAGAAAGCATTGTTATCATTTAAGATTGTTTCAGAACCGTTTAACGGATAACATACGCCGTCATTTGATATCTTCTGTGAATATGGTTCGGTTGTGCTCAGTATGAATATATCTACTTCAGGATTACCTGACATTAGCTGAACCATCAGTTCTTCATTAAATCCAATGTAGTCGTAGTCAGGTGAAACCATTGTATTAATCTGTATCCCACTAGAATCCGAAATATCTTTTAATGGCGCAGGGATAAAATTATAAATATCTGACGCGGCAATCAACACCTCTGCGTCCTTGTACCCATCTACAGACGTACCATTGCCTTTGCTGATTTTCCCGGAAATTAAGTCTAATGCCCTGATCGTCCAGTCCGATCTATCTTCAACGATAAGATATCTCCCATGAATATCAAAATCACATTGACCCGCTACAATTACGCCTTGTATCAAGCAACGTGTCTCTTTGGTTTTTATATTATACCTGCATAACCCATTTGAAGTATTTGAAACATAAAAAATATCTTCGCCTGATACTGCTATAGAAAATATATATCCAAGTTCCTCTGTTTCTATTGAATAAACTATCTTTTCCGATACTGTATCGTATACCTCAATCCTATATGAATCATTTCTATAGGAATAAAGATAAATGTAGCGGCTATCAGATTCGCACATTGTAATTATGTTATTTATATCCAGATATTCCTTTTTCCCATCTTCCAATGATATTTTTAACAGTTTTTCACCATAATCTACATACTCGTCCGGATTATCAATATAGGCATTTTCTTGCATTTCAAACGGATTTTGAAAAACGACTAAAACATATAGTTTATTATCGATTGCAATTATTTTTTTTACTTCAAACGGATCAAAACCATCAATAACGGTTTTTACATATTCGAACTTCTTATTTCTGATTTCAATACGCTTATCGGAGTAATTATATGTGTAGAATACATTCGATTCTTCATCCAGGCAAAGGCAACGACAGTACTCATCGTAATAGCTACTGATAGTTTCATCCTTTAATACTGCCTCATAAAAAGTATTACCGGAATCGTTCCCTTTCAAAAAATATAAATTGCCCGTACTATCTGCTACCATATCTGTTATCATGGCTTCAGATTTATAATACATGTTGGCTAAATCATCATTTATTTCACTATTATTCCGGTCAAAAAAATAATTAACATCTGTGGATGAATCATTAATTTTGTTATCTTCTTTTTTTATTTCTATATCGTCTTGCACATCATGTACTTCGTTAGAACTTCCACAAGCTGAAATTAAAAATATATGCAAGGATATCAATATTAAAGATAGAAACATTTTAATATTTTTAGTCATATTCAAAGATTCCTCTCCGTATATTAATCATTAAAAGGAGCAGTACAACCTTTTATATAACCAAAGGAGCAGTTAGTATGATTTTCTGTACATGGGAATATTACATTATCGCTAATTATAGCACCACAATAACCACAATGCTTCCTATGGCTAATCCTGTAATAATATACTGTGCAATACCCATTAATATACTCATGGGTACCTACATAATAATTTGCCAGCCCATTTTCTGTCCAATATCTTTCTGTTTTCACACAATATCCCCCTGCTGGATTCGGGTGGGAATCAGCATATACCGGTATTGAATTAAATAATAAAACTCCAACGAATATTACGACTGCTACTAATTTTTTCATTCATAACTCCTTCCTGATGTAATCTTACACATCACTAAAATCCTATTTTTAAATTGATTCTATCCTAACCTGTTATTTCCATTGTATCAACCGCTTATCTTCAGCCAATCCTTTTTTAATATCTTAAATACCACAATGGTCTCACCCCTTTCCCCAATAATCACTTAATGTCAGCAACCTGCAGTATTGCCGTCAACATTAAATGATTCCGTTCCATCGGTACCAGTTGCCGTTACGGACATCCATACTCTGTAAGCACCAGACGATACGCTTGTTGAATCCGTATTTCCCTGTACAGCGCCTCCGCTATGAGACCATGACATATAAGGTTGCCAGGATCCGGCGACAAACTTTTCAAGATACACTGTCAGGCTTGTTGACGATACACCATTTTCCCCTGTCACACTGGAACTAACAGTTGCTGTACCTGATGATATTGATACGCAGCAACTTGCACTCCGAACCAATGCGTAAGGTTCATCTTCATCTATTATGACATCAGTTTCAATCTCTTCTGCGCTTATCTTAGTCTCAGGCATCAACATTGAAACAGGAAATAAGCCTCCGATAATTAAAGTGACAAGTAAAAACAATAATTTTTTCATGGTTGTTAATCTCCTTCGTATATTTTTAGTTAATTTCCTATCATTTTCATCATAGTTTCTTTATCGATCTTTTTAGAGATAATACTGTAAAGATAGGTCCCATCAGTAACTATAAGATAATGGGTTGACTGTGAGTCTATATACTCTCCAGTATATTTGCCAAAAGAAACATTTTCATGTATGCCTTCTTCAGCACCGTAATAGATATTTACCGCTGGAAGATATTGGTTATAATTAATTCTATCTTCATCATCTTCGTTGACATAGGTAACCTTATAATGTCTTTCATTAAGTCTATATTCAGCTTCTAACCAGTAACCTTCAGGAACCCATATAGGCAAATAGTAATCCTTAATTACAGACAGAGTCTCATCTGTCGAGTCATTGTAATGTACTTCAACCTCAGAATGATCTCCATTCACATTAACTTCAATTTCCCTGATATGGCTCCTAACAGCTGCATACGCAGTGCCACCAAGTAAACCTACTATGAGTACTGCTATTATCAGGCAGGCTGCCTTACTGATACACCAACGTCCTATATGAACAAATTTCTTTTCCCTTTCCTTTTGCTTCTGTCTTGCCACCTCCTTACATTTTTCTAAAAATCCGCTTTCTTCTATTTCGCGCAGCATTTCATCTACTTCTCTTTCCTCTTCTTCAGAAAGAGTTACCTCACCATAGTATAGCTTTATAGCCTCTTTTAAGGTTATACCTTCATTCTCTTTCATACCCCCCCCCAGTTTAGTATATTTTGTTGTACTATCAGTATATTTTCCCATTTTTTAGTTCCTCCTTTATTTTTTTAATGCTGCGGTAATAGCGTTTCCAAACTTTTTCTTCCGGCATATTGTGTCGCGCCGCTATCTCTTTCATCGTCAGTTCTTCAAATACATGTTCCTTTATGATTGTTCCATCATCTTTTCCCGTTTTATTTAGTTCCATAAACAGTTTCTCTATCTCTATTTTTTCAAGTACCTCATCCTCAAATGATTCTGTTCTCCATTCCCTGAAATATCCGCCACTGCTTACTGCCTCACTCTCACCGGAATCCTCGTTGTCCCTGATGGGTATTTCATTTTTCCATATCTTATCATAATGCCGGTATATATCTATTGCGGCATTAACCGCTGTTCTTACCATATAGGCCGCTCTTTCATCGGGTGATTCCGGCAGCTTATCCGGATTTTGGGCAACAGAAATAAAAGCTAACTGAAAGGCATCCTCCGCCAGATGTCTGTCACCAAGCACCCTGTATGCGGCGCGCAATACCAGTTCGCCATATTCTATATATAGTTTTTGTATAAAGGCATCTGAATTAATATCCGGGTTTTTCATTCTATTTACCCCTTCACTATATATAACGAAAGAAACACCCTGTTTTTGGACAAAATTACAAAAAAATATTGCACAAAATTTCACATGGATTTTTGTGCAATATTCACATATGTAAAATACCAGTACTATTTTCAAACAGACTATCCATAGTTATTGGATTTCTAGCTTTTCCCATAAGGCACATCCAGTCCTATGTTATTCATCGTCTTCAAGTATATCAGACTCAGCACTCTATTTCAATAGTTCAAAACAGTTAAATGCCCTGTTAGGCTTTAAAGCCCGCTTCAGATAAATACATAGACCGCGCACATCCCCAGCCCGATGACGAATGTATAGCTCATGCTTCTTAATTTAGCAGATATGTACCACAGAAGGTTCATACCGCTCCACATGACTAAGGACCTGAATACATTAAGTCCTATAAGGTACATCCTCAGGGTTACCCAGTGAGGATACTGCTCCAGGCACCTTACCGAGCATGCCGGGAAATCAAGCCCCTGAGAACCATATGCACTTAGAACACTCATTGTATATGGTAAATATGTCACCGCGAATACAGCCAGTAGCGCGACAGTCCCTATCAGTTCACGTCTCGCGAAAAGATATGCCCTTCCTCTCCTCGTGGCTCTTATCATTTTGTCAGTCCCTGCCTGATAGTCAGACCCGTACATAAACGTACTGCATATCACCAGCATAATGCCTGCCGCAAGTCCCAGCAGCATATCCTGCTCTCTGCCGGAGTCCTCTCCTGCCAGTATCCTGTATCCCTGGTCATACAGGAAAGCTCCATCCTTCTCCTTCAGATACTGTGCCTGGTCCCTTACCTTGTAGAGCACCTTGAAATGATCTGTCTCTTCCCTGTACTTCATCCAGATCAGGCCTCTTATTTTTTCATCTCCGGCTGCTGCCGATGCCTCATCGGCCTTTGCGGTTATCTCTGCATACAGTGCTTCTTCCGCTTCTATCTCCTTTTCCTTCCCATCGGAATGCTGCCCCTCCAGCTTCAGCATATACTGCTTGTAATATACGTCCTCCTGAAAGGCAAACGACTCCTTTACCGGACTGAAGGTCACTGCGCGCGCCACGGCAAAGGCTAAAAGTATCAGTGCAGCATGCTCGCAGATAAAATACCTGTAACACTCCTGAACAATAACGGAGCTTTTCTTCACGGGCAAGGTAAGCAGCTTTATCTTTCCTGATGACGGAAGCGACTGCGTATCCGCATATGCCCTCAGCCCCAGAACGCCGGATAACAGGATGGTAACAGCTATGAAAGCGATATATACCGACAGATACCGGACAGGACAGCCGAAAAAGTTCAGGTTCATATAGTTGCCCAGCATATCATATGAATCCATCCCGGCGAATACATTGATATACTTTATCAGTCCCCATATGCTGTTTCCCGGAATAACATAGTAAAACAGGCCCTCTGTGCCAAATACCGCTGCCAGCCTCACTGCCAGCCCGGTCAGGCTCCTGCTTCTGCATGCTATAAAAAAGACTGTCAAGGATACCATGACCGCACAGCATGTCTTAAACAATACAGAGATCAGTAAAAAGCCAAAAACAGATATGCTGAATACGCAGGACTGGTATTCAGGTATCGACTGTATCGCTCTGCTTATATCTCCCAGTCCATATGTGCACCCTGCTATTACCCAGTTCTCAGCTTCCAGCATTACAGATATCAGCACACAGAACACTGCACATACCATCATCTTGGCACATCCATGGTGCATATGCCCCAGCTTCGTAGTCATCGTAAGATTCAGGCTGCCTATCTCCTTCTCCCTTGTTATGAGAGAGAATACCAGATACAGCATGAATATAAAAGCAAGTATGACAGACCCGCTGTAACGGGACGCCATCACGACACCCCTGCTCGGTCCCGTTTCCGTCTCAATCTCAGGGAGTGCAGCGTAGACTGCTGCGGTTTTTTCGATATTCCGCCCTGTAAACCCGTCATTTCTGTTAAAGATTGACAGTTTTCCATACTGCATAGCTGAGGCAGCGATGCCTTTGAGATATTCTTCATATCCCATGCTTTTCTCTATATCCGCCTTCACATACCGTGCCAGGTAATACTGCCTGAAGTTTTCACTATCCAAAAGTTCTTCCAGGTAGGCAAGCTGCGAATCTGTATTCCCCTGCATTTCAGCGGAATCATACAAAGCCCTGTAATCCTCAGCTGTAAAAGAATACCCTCTGTCCTTTTCGCCCGAAATGATCACTATGCCGTTCAGTATCAGAACACAGATCAAAACTCCTATCGTAGTCCTGTTTAAGGTCTTCTTTAATTCATTCAAAAACACCATATGGACCGCCTCTTTTTACATATATTCCATCACTCAAAATGATACAGATACAAGTCCTCAAGATCAGGCCTGACAGCCCTGCATTCTTCAGCTGACGGTCTGGTATCGCTCACCACTCTTAGAGCGATCTCATTCCCGTTCCTGGACATCTGGACAGTCCGGTATTTCCCGCACAGCTCCCGGAAATGCCCCTCGTCAGTTGTTATTTCAAATACCTTTCCATCCATCTTGTCCTGTAATGCCGCAGGAGTTCCTGAGTCTATTATCTGTCCCTTCCCCAGCAGCAGTATTTCCTTGGCTATAAACTGCACATCAGGTACCACATGGGTAGCGATCATTATGATACAGTTAAAACCCACCTGCGATATTATGTTCCGCATCTGTATCCTCTCCTTAGGATCCACCCCCGCGGTCGGCTCGTCCAGGATGATTATCTCAGGTTTTCCCAGCAGGGCCTGGGCCAGCAGAGCCCTCTGCTTCATACCGCCTGACAGCTCTCCCAGCCTCTTTCTCCTGTCATTGCTAAGGTTCACCATATCCAGCAGCCTGTCCGTCTCTTTTGCGGCCTCATGGCTGCCTATCCCTTTCAGCCCCGCCATATACATCAGGAAGCGTTCCACCGTAAAGCGCGGGTATATGTTCTGCTGCTGTGGCATAAAGCCAAGCCTCGACCTGTACTCCTTCCCCATATCCTGTATCCGCTCGTCCCCATACCTTATTTCTCCCGATGTAACGCTTAGGTTGCAGGTTATCAGGTTCATGAGCGTCGACTTGCCCGCTCCGTTAGGTCCCAGAAGGCCATATATACCCGGCGTAAATTCATACGAGAATCCGTCAAGAGCTTTATTCTTACCATAGTATTTTGTTAATCTGTCACATATCAGTTTCATATCATCCATTTTCCATCAGTTCCATTATCTCATTGAATTTTTCAGTATATTCCTTTTTGAATTCCTGTAGTTTTTCCTCATAATCATCCCTGAAAAGAATACTGTTGTCGTACCCAAGGTACTTCTCAACAATCAGCTTCAGCTCAGTGCATTCAAACGGCAGGTCCATGTATAAAGTCACGGATGCCTTGACATTATTGTCATAATAGGCATTTCTTTCTTCTGCTGACGCAAAATGATTATACCCCTCTTCGCCCCGGAGCATTCCGTCGTCTATGCCGAGATTCCATTTAATCCCCCGCGCAGGCGGTTCCTCGTCAGGATTTTCGCTTTCAGTGTGTCCGTATACTAAAATATTGCCATAATCATGATCCGTTCTTAAAAGCTCGATCAGTTTAAAGGCTTTCTCTTTTTTATCCGACCTTGCAAGTATTACATTTGTCCCCAGTATTCTTTTGCACGTCTTGAAATCCCATGAGCATACAGGCCTTTTCTGTTCAGTCACATAATCAGTACCAAAAGTCATGAGAATGGAACTGCCGGCTATTTCAGCAGCCGTACCCACATTTCTGACCGCATCATTTTTGTACCAGTTATTGACTGTATTCATCCACTCTATAAACTTTTCATTCTCTAAAGGATTGATTATAGTCCCATCCGTTGAGGCAACTATGCCGCGCACAGTATCAAAATCATACCCGAAGCACCTCACAAAATCAAATCCGGTCCATCCATAGTAAACCCTGCTGTTTTCAGAAACCAGTTTATCCAGTTCGATTATATTATCTTTAACCTTTTCCCACGTTACAGGATCATCAATACTGCTGATCATATATTGTTTTCTTCCATCCTGCGCAAGCTCGTTCGGGAAATGATATATATGTCCATTGATAGTCACAGACTCTTTGAGCACTTTATTCATGTTCTGAAAATACGGGCTGTTTTCCGCCATCTCGGAAATATCAAATACCTTTCCTTCAGACACCAGTGTTTCAGGAAGGTTTTTCCCGTTTAACTGCATTCCCACATAGGCAATATCCGCATTTGCGCAAATTCCCTCTTCATAAGCATCAGTATCAAAGGTTTCTTTTATTTTTATAAACTTAACGCCAAAGTCATAACCGTCCTTTTCTAATCTGTCATTTAACCTGTTTACATACTCTTCATTGATTTCAGCTCCCGGCACGGGATAAGCCCAATGGATATAATAGCTGTCCGGATGGTTCCTGATCACAGCTTCATCTTCTTTATCATGATTATCTTTATCACCATTTTCTTTATCTTTGTCATTGTTTTCTTTTTCATTTCCGTTTCCATCTTCACCCGATCTGTCATCCGTTATTATTTCCCCGTGCAGGTTTATATCCTTCCAGTTTATATTTCCATCAAAAAAGTCTTCTCTCGGGCAGACGCTATTCCTGTATCCGCCGGCTGTCTCACGTAATCCATATACCCAGTTATCAGAAACCCATTGTATTCCCAGAAACTGTTCTTCATATCCGCCTATTTTCTCAATCTTATCCGCCCCATATTCATACAGTCTGATTATTCCATCCTTAGCAATCAGTACCCCCTGATCAAACATAACTATGCTGGCACCCAAGATATTATCATCGCTTATATTATATTTTTTCCCTGTTGACAGTTCTGTGAATTCAAATGTTCTATCCCCGTTATATCCCTTCATCAGATATCCGAAATCTAATTTATATGAGGACATATCCTCCGTACCGGTATCATAGATACTCCTCTCTCCGCTTTCCATGTTAAGTTTCCATACTTCAACCTTGGATATCTCTTTAAGCTTCTCCTTGCCTTCCGGTGACGCGATATAATCATAATCATACTTTGACAAGCCTTCACTGTTATAAGATAGCATATAGTAGATATATCCATCATTTATAATAGTGGTAAGGATTTTGCCGTTATACGCGTCGTCAATATCTATCCTCTTTATCTCATCTGTCGCGAGGTTAAGTATCACCATCCCGATCTGATTCTTTTCCAGTTCATTCCCGTCCTTATCCTCCTGATTATAAAATGTGTACACAAAGTACCCGGCTTCATACCTGCCGGATCCAAAACAGCTGATATCCTCTGCTCTGTACAGTATTTTCCTGTTTGTACCATCTACATCCGATTTTATGAATTCTTTTATAAAAAAGCTCTCATTCTCCGGAGTTACTACACAATAAAAACTGTCTCCTATAACAGCCGTACAGTTTACAAAGGTAGAAAAATACGCGTTACACTCAGGAAAAGGGTTGGTCAGGGAGATTCCCTGATGCTCACAGTTGATCTTGGTACATATAGGTGTCCTTGTCCCGGTTTCCGGATCACAATAGTAAACTATGCCATTTTCAGCATTGAATACACCATAATCATTATATGTGTCATCGCCGGCCATAGTACCCCTAGATACAGTTGTCATAAAATGATCATCCTTCTTTGACGAACAGCCAGTCATAATGATTGCAACTAATATTACAGAACCAAATAAGCAGATCAGTTTACTCATCCTGTTCAACATAAAGCTCATCATAAGAATCCCCCTAAACCCGTATGAAATTAATTGTCTACAGTTTTGTTATGCGCTTACAGAGGTATTATCAGACCACGTGTTGCCATTCTTTTCTGCAGAATGAGAACATGACAAAGACTTGCTGGCATATCCCTCAGGTGCCAGGAAAGATATTACTGCGCTTGATGTACCCTGATTTGACGCACTATCGGTATACCTGTTTCCTGTTAATGGATCTTCAGCTACAAAATATCCGCTAACATATGCTGTTACATAAGGATCATAGTAATTTGCCGAAGTTGTTCCAGACCCCATTCTGCCACCGATTGTCGATCTCCCGGTTACAGCCGTTCCTGATACCGATCCGGTTACAGTATCCGTTACCCGCAAGTTTATATCAGGAGCATTATCAGAATCTGATTCACTTGCGCTAGCCCTTGAATTAGCTAAAAGTCCTGTAATTGCAGAAATACCTATTAACAATGTAACCATTTTGATTTTTAAATTTTTTTTAATCATATTTTTCCTCCGTTTCATTTTAAAATATATATTTTTGTGCGCACTTAATATATCCAAATTATTATATAGCTACTATTATACTATATTACTTTCTTTCACCATATCAAACCATCCAGGTTTTTCATCCTATTTACCCCTCTACTATATATAACGAAAGAAACACCCTGTTTTTGGACAAAATTTCAAAAAAATATTGCACAAAATTTCACATAATTAATTTTCATTTTAAATTCCAGTTGGACTTGAATTTAGTTTAAGAAAAACTTTCTCTGGAATTTACTATGATTAACAATTGTATGTTAATATTAGTCATGTAGTGTCCCGGGGACAGG